>DASXPC010000367.1:0-6548 GCA_036493815.1 Fimbriiglobus sp.
GCGGTCGCGACCGCCGTCCGGGACGTGGTCGCCGCCGGACTCCGGGGGGATAGCCGGGTCCGGTCGGAACCACCTCGCCCCGCCGACCGCTGGTCGGACGACCCCTGGGCCGACGAATCGGACCCGTACCGTCCCACCGCTACGTACGGTGTCGATTCTTGCAATGCCCGGCTCCCCACCGCGATTCCGACGGCGGTCGCGGCCGCGGCCGCCGTGGCGAGGTGGTGGTTCCGCCGCCGGGGGACCCTTGTCGGGGCCCTGGCCGTCGGCCTTACGGCCGTGGCCCTCGGCGCAGCCGGCGGCCCGATCGTCCGGCTCGGCCTCGCCGTCGTCGCCGGTTCGGCCGACCTGTTAATCGTTCCCGACCTGCTCGGCCGAGCCGCCGGGCGGTTCGCGGACGTTTGATTCCGGCAAAACCTGTTTCACCGCTGAGATCGCGGAGCCCGCAGAGAACCCCTTTAGGGATTTCTCTGCGCTCTCGGCGGCCTCTGCGGCGAATGTTCCCTTCTTTCTTCCGTCCATTACCCCGCAGGAGATGATCCCATGAGCACGACCGTGTTCAACGGGCGGCAACCGCCCCAGCAGCAACGCAAACAGCTTAGCGATCAACTGGACCGGTTCGACCATATCCTCGACGGGTTGGCCGACGGCTTGCAAGCGGCCATCACTGACGCGGCCCGCGAAGGTTCGAGGCTCGCCGTCCGGGAGGTGATCCAAGAAGTGTTGGCCGACCCGGCCCTTCGCGCCGTCCTCGCCAAACTCGCTGCCCCGATACCAACCCGGCCGACCGTCTGGTCCAGGATCAAGGCCACACTCGCAAGGCTGAAAGTCGGAATCGTTCACGCCGCGGCCCCGGTCGTCGTACCGGTCACCGAGCGGGTGAAGGGGGCGGTTCGCGCAGCCCGTCACGCCGTCCGCACCCTGGGCTTCGCCTGGCAACTCAAGAAGATGCTGGCGATCGGGGCCGGCATCGGGTTGGCGGTGATGGGCGTGAGCTACATCTCGTCCCACGGGGTGGCGGCCGTGATCTCCGGTATCGGCGGGGCGATCACTGCCGTCGCCGTCCAGGCCGGTCTCTGGTTTCGGCGATCCTTCGCCGTGCTGAGAATTGCGTAACGACTCGCGGTGACGAACACGAGTTCAGACGTCAACCGATTGTCTTCCCCGGCCGGTCGAGCAGTCGCACCGACTGCGTCAGCCCGTGCGGAAAAGAGTCGAGGTTGTTATCAAGCTCCGAATTCGCCGCCGCAATCCTCTGTGAATTGTCAATTCGGTGGGACCAACTACGTTCCGCGGGGCCTGCCTCGGCCGGCCCCGCCTCAGCCCTTCTCAACCCGCTCGAACAATGCGGCCATCGACTCGTTCAGACCTTTCGCAAGCCGCTCGACATTCACGAGTGACATGTTTCGCGTTTCTCGCTCGACGAATACGGCTTACGTCCGGCAGCGGACTCGGTTATCGCGGAATTTTCGAGAACGAGGTCAAATCCCGTACGGAAGTGGAGGAAAACCTGCGTCGATGAGAGCACAAGGACAGCCCCCAGGGATTGTCGGAACGGAACTGGCGCCGAGCACGCGTCAAGTCGTTTCTTTTTTCGGCAGGCTCGCTTGGGAGTGGAAGTCCAATTGAACCACGACGTCCAAGCCTTCGTCCCTGAAGTTGAGTCCCGGTGGGTAACCTACAGTGAATTGACAAGCTCTCCCCCCACCCAATCGCTATAGCAAAATGTAGTTAATTACTCCAAAATCTCCTTAATCGACCTAAACACGACCCAAATGAACGTGATAAAACCAATGGTTTTCAGCAGAATTCAACCGTAATAATCCTTATCGTCGGCAAGGATCAATACGATGTTGGGCCGGCCGTTCGGATCCGCGGCCGGGGATGAGGAGGCAACCAGGAGGGTTATGAGGGTGGCGAGACTTCGCATGGCAGGGCTCGCACGGAATGCGTGATTAGAAGAATGATACTCCCGGCATAACCGCAACTTATAGAGGGAACTTGAGCCTTTTCCCCGGGAACCCAAGAGGTAAGCAAACTTTTTGGAGTCGTGGACCGTCTCACCGGTGTACGGCTCCTAACGGGCGCCGGCGGGCCAACCGCCATGCCCGGTACCGCGTTACAAGGTCTGTCCGGAAAACCGCTTCCGCTTCCGCGCCGCACTCGCGTGCATCGGGTATAGGGAAATAGGAGCGTGGTCGGAAGGCCCGCGGCGACGGCACCCCGTCAACAGAAACAGGAGTTTCCCTGACATGTTCGGCTCCACTCGCAAAACGGCCCGGCCGGCCTCGAAAAAACTTCGGACCCCCCTTTGTGTCGATGCCCTCGACTCGCGCGACGTCCCCACCGTCATAGCCGTCGGCGACATCTACACGGCCCACGTCGGTCAGGTGTTAACAGTTCCGGTCAACATCGGGCTGCTGTCGAACGACTTCAGCCAGACGAATTTCGGGGCGGTCCTGGTGGCCGACTTGAAGACGGCTCCCCAAATCACCGGGGTCGGGCCCGCACTGCCGCCAAACGCACTCACACTCAGCTCGAACGGGGCGTTCCAATTCCTCGTCCCGTCTTCCTTCAACATAGCCAACAGCCCGATTACATTCACGTATCAAGCCCGGGATACGACGAACGGCGACGTCGCGACGGCCACGGTTACGATTATCGTCAACGGTGGCAACGACACCCGCTACGCCGTCGGCTCAGGCGTAGGCATCGCAAATCAAGTCAACGTGGTCAACCCGTCCAACGGGCTCCAGGTGTTCAGCTTCTCCCCGTTCGAATCGACGTTCACCGGCGGCGTCCGCGTCGCAACCGGCGACTTCAACCAGGACGGCGTGGACGATATCGTTTCGGTCCCGGGTTTCGGCGGGTCGGCTCGCGTGACGATCACCGACGGAAAGACCGGGGCGACCCTGGGAAGTTTCTTCGCCTTCGAACCGACGTTCACCGGTGGAGCTTACGTGGCCGTCGGGGACGTGGATGGGGATTTCGTTCCGGACATCATCGTCGGAGCCGGGGACGGCGGCGGACCGCGGGTTCAGGTCTACAGCGGGGCGAACGCGTTCGGACTCCCCCCTATCGCCGACTTCTTCGCCTACGAGACGACGTTCCGCAACGGGGTCCGCGTCGCGGCCGGGAACCTGGACGGGGACGACACGGGAAGCGGGACCGGAACGTACGAAATCATCACCGGGGCCGGGCCGGGGGGCGGCCCGGCGGTCAAGGTGTTCGACGCGGCGGGCATTTTCAGCGGGAATCCGACTCCGATCGCCAAGCAAGCCTTCTTCGCATTCGATTCGAATCTGCGGGGCGGTGTGAACGTGGCGGCTGGCGAGTTCCGCGGCGATGGCAAGGCCGACATCATTGTCGGATCGGGTAACGGCACGCCGGTGGTTCGCGTATTCGACGGCCGACTCGGCAGCCTGCTCCGCGAATTCACCGTCCCCGCCGAGCAAGCCCCGACGGGAGCGACGCCGCCCCCGTCGAGTTCGGGCCTCTTTTCCGGACCGAGTGGCTCTCTCATCCCGCCGACAGGCATACCGGGCAGTTTGATCGGAATCGGGGCGGGCAACCGCACCGGCGGCGTACGCGTCGCCGCCATCGACCGCAACGGCGACGGCCTCTCGGACATCATCACCGGGGCCGGTATCGGAAACGTGGACCGCGTCCAAATCTTCGACGGCAATACCCTGGCCCAGCTCGACAGCGAACTCGCTTTCAACGGGACGTTCACGGGCGGTGTGTTCGTCGGCGGTCACGCGTCCCCCGAAACCTCGCCGTGATATTTTCGCTCCGAAATCCTTCCGAATTAAACGTTTCCGGGGTCTTCGACCCCGGTTTTTTTTGTCCGTTCCTGACCCGAGAGCCCCAAAACGATACGCTAATCGGGCGAGATTGGGTCGGGGCGATTTGCTTCGCCGAGCCGGCCCGTTCCTCCGTGCCTTGCCCGGCCCGTCGCCCGGCGCGGCCCGGTAGCTGATCGACCTTTTCCATGACCACGCCCGCCGGCTCCCCTACGGAACCGGGCCACGCACCCGCCCCCCACCAGTCATTCTGGCTTTGGGTCATGTGCCTGACCGGCGTCGATTACTTTTCCACCCTCGGGTATCAGCCGGCCATCGCCGTCCAGAACGCCGGGATGCTGGCCCCACTGGCCACGGTCGTGCTCGTTCTGGTCACGCTGTTCGGTGCGTTACCGGTCTATTGCTACGTGGCGAAGCGGTCGTTCGAGGGGCAAGGTTCGATCGGGATGCTCGCCCGGCTGGTGTCCGGCTGGCCGGGGAAAACCCTGGTCTTGGTACTGCTCGGGTTCGCCGCGACGGATTACGTCATCACCAAGACCCTGTCCGCGGGCGACGCGGCCGTACACCTCATTCAAAACCCAAACTGGCCGTGGAAACCCGCCGCGGATGATAAGTCCGTTCATCAACAAATCGGCGTCACGATGGGATTGTTGGTTTTGCTCGGTGGAATGTTCTTTCGCGGCTTCCGAGAAGTCATTGGCCTGGCGGTTGGAATTGTCGGGACCTACCTGGTTCTGAACACAATTGTGATCGGTGCGGGATTGGCCTATTTGTTTCATCATCCCAACCTGTGGAACGACTGGCTGGTCCGACTCGAATCCGGTCAGTGGCACCTCCCGCACAACCCGCTCGGGACTGCCGGGGGCGGAACCCTCGCAATGGTGGCCATCGCATCACTTCTGTTCCCAAAGCTGGCGCTGGGTTTATCCGGGTTCGAGACGGGTGTGGCGGTCATGGCGCACGTCCGGGGACGGTTCGGGGATACTCCGTCATCCCCAACTGGCCGGATCGTGAACACCAGAAAGTTGCTGATTACGGCCGCGATGATCATGTCCGTCATGCTTCTCGGGTCGTCGGTCGTCGTGAGTACACTCATCGATCCCAATGACATTACTCCCGTCGCGGCAGACGGGAGTCTTCCCCGGGACGCGGCCGGGCACCCGATCCGGGACGTCGAGGCATGGCCCAAAAAGCCGGCCGCGGGTCGGGCCATTGCCTTCCTCTCCCATGCCGAAGGTAAAAACACCCAGGAAGTTTGCCCGTTGTTTGGTCCAACGTTCGGCACGCTTTACGACCTCAGCACCATCGTCATCCTCTGGTTCGCCGGGGCGAGTGCGATGGCCGGCTTACTCAATCTGGTTCCACGCTACCTTCCGCAATTCGGAATGGCGCCGGAATGGACCCGGGCCTCGCGCCCCCTCGTCGTCCTGTTCACCGCCATCAACCTTTTGGTTACCTGGTTGTTCAAAGCGAATCCGGATGCCCAGGGCGGGGCCTATGCGACCGGCGTGCTCGTGCTCATGACCAGCGCCGGAGTGGCGACGATTATCGACATTTATCGAAGCCGATCGGGAGGATGGGCGGCCAGACTTTCATGGCCGTTTATCTTTATCACGGCTGTTTTCTTCTATACCACGGTTGCGAACGAAATCGAAAAAGGGTTCCAGGGGCTTACCATCGCCTCGTGCTTCATCACTTTTATCCTTCTGGCGTCGTTCTTTTCCCGCATCGCCCGCAGCCGGGAACTCCGGTTCGGCGGGTTTCGCATGGCCGACGTCGAATCGAAACTGCTGTGGGACACGATCCGCGATCTGGACATCACCATTCTCGTACCCCACCGCCCGGGCCGAACGTCGCTGTCCGTGAAGGAAGCCCAGATTCGCCGGGAACACCGGATCCCGCGCGACCTGATGATCGTATTCGTCGAAGTCGAGTTGGCGGACGCGAGCGATTTCGTGAACCAGCCGGTGATCGAAGTCCGGCAGCAGGAGGGGCGGTACGTGATGAAGATTTCCGGGGCCGCCTCCATCGCCCACACCTTGGCGTCTTTGGGGTTGGAGTTGGCCAAGGTCGGCCGGGTCGAAATCCACTTCGGCTGGACGATGGAATCGCCCGTCTCCGGGACGCTCGGGTTTCTCCTTTTCGGCGAGGGTAACGTCCCCTGGATCGTGCGCGAACTCGTCAGACGGGCCGAACCGGACGAAGCCCATCGCCCGCTCATTACCGTCGCCGGGACGGCGTAACCGTTTTCGCGTAAGACGAACCCCCCGCGGCGGTATCCGTCCGGACCGCTATTGCGGCGGTATCTCCCTTTCATGTCTGGAGGACGGTCCCATGGTTCGTGGAATTCTCGGTATCGCGGTCGCGGCCTTGCTCTTTGGCCCGGCGGATGCGGCGGAGACGTTCAAACTTACCGGCGAGAATACGAAGATCGAGTTCACCGGTACGAAGAAAAACGGCAAGCATGTCGGCGGGTTCAAGAAACTCTCCGGCACTGCCACCGTCGACGGAGGCGCGATCGCTCTCGACGTCGAAATTGACACCGCCTCGATCTACACCGATACCGACGGCCTCACCAAGCACCTCAAAACGTCCGATTTCTTCAACGTCAAAGACAACCCGAAAGCCACCTTCAAATCGACCAAGATCGAAAAAACCGACACGGGTTACAAGGTCACGGGCGACTTCACCCTGCTCGGCAAAAAGAAAGAGATCAGCTTTCCGGCCACGATAACCACCGGCGAT
>DASXPC010000368.1:0-9506 GCA_036493815.1 Fimbriiglobus sp.
TGACGAACAACTCCCCCTGCACCGGCTCGTCGGACCGCTTGCCCATCGCCATCCGGAGGCCCTCCGTCAGACGCACGATTCGGACGGCCGAGTGTAGCGCCACCGGCGGGGATGTTCAAGAGTTGTTCAACAGGCTGCTAGTGCACGCACGCGGCCGCACTTGGGGTCAGCTCATCTTCCAGGATCTGTTCAAGAAGGAGCAGTAATCGAAAACTATGTGAGCTTTGGAGGAAGAGCGGAGATTCAACATGAAAAGCTACGAAAAATAAAAAGGAGAAGACACATGAGCATCCAAGAGAATGTCCAGATTGTGAAGGATTTCTTCGCGGCAATAGGCCGCCGCGATAAGCAAGGGTTGCTAGTGTTGTCTGCCGAAGATATTGAGTGGATCATTCCGGGCGAGGACTGGCCGCTGGCCGGCACGCACCGCAGGCACGCGGGATTGGCGGATGTGCTTCAGAAGGCTAACGAAACGGTGGAAACTTCGTTCCCAGAGCCCCCCGAGTTCCTCGCGCAGGGAGACCGGGTTCTGGTCGTCGGCTTCGCTACGGGGAGAATCAAAGCCACGAACAAGACATTCGAGGACCATTGGGTCTTCGACGTTACCGTTCGAGATGGGAAAGTGACGAAGATCCGGGAGTATATCGACACGCAGGCACTGGCGCGGGCCTCGTCCTGATCGGCGAGGTCACCATGAGTGGTTCGACTTGAGAACAGAAAGCTCCCCCGGTAGGATTCGAACCTGCGACCTCTTGGTCCCGAAGAAAGGGTCAAGCACTAGCTGGATGCGAAAAGCCCTGAAAAACAAGCGGTTGCCACCACTTCCATTTTACACAGACCGCATGGTTTATCAAGGATTGTCGACGGTTTTAGTGCCCAGTTTAGTGCCCTCCGGCCGGAGGGAATCGATCCCGATGTCGGATGCCCAACGAGCGGCGGTAGATGTGACCGAAGCAGGCACGGCGTGACCAACTTAAAGCCCACGGTGTCGTTCTCGGTCAGGAAGTTGACCACTTTCGCGGTCGATGATGCGTCGGGGATGGGTTGCCGGGCGATTTGCGTTTGCAACCCGGCTACGCGGGATGAGCCTCTTGGTCTGTGTCAGGTTTTGGTTTTCGAAGGTGGGTTCGTTTTCCCCTGACGACCGCGATGGGCTCGGTAGCTCTTGCCGTTGATCTTCAAGATGATGGCTCCGTCGACGATGCGATCGAGGAAGGCCATGGCCAGCGGGGGATCGCCGAGGTAATCGCCCCAGGCGTCGAAGTCGATGTTGGTGACCAGGGCCGTGGAGCGTTGTCGACTGCGGGCGTCGACGATCTTGTACAGGAGGTTGGCGGCCTGGGGCGATTCGGTGCGTTCGATCTTTTCGAACCCGAACTCGTCGATGGCCAACAGATCGAAGCGGGCGTAGTAGCGGATCCGTTGCGGCAGGGTCTGATCGGCCAGGGACTTGGTCAGGTCGGTCAGCAACGCGGCGCTGGTGGTGTAGCGGACGGAATAGCCGCGCACGGCCGCGGATTCGGCGATCGCTTGCACGAGGTACGATTTTCCCACCCCGGACTGCCCCACCAAAACCAGATTGTCGTGCCGGGGGATGAAGGCCCCGGTGGCGAGTTCTTCGATCTGGACGCGATCGATGGCGGCCCGGTTGAACTCCCAATCGAACTCGGCGAGCGGCTTGCGTTCGGCGAAGCGGGCTTCGCGGATGCGATGGGCGATGCTTCTTTCGCGGCGCCGGTCGGCTTGTTCGGCGATCAGCACGTGGAGGAACTGCTGGTGCGACAGGCCCTCGCGCTGGGCCCGGGCCAGGACGGCGTCGAAGGCGTCGGCGGCCAGGGGAACCTTGAGCGTGGCGAAGTCGGCGAGGATGCGGTCACGCAGGTCGGCCGGCTTCGTCGGGGGGAGGGCCGGCGGCGGTGTCGGGGGTCGGGGGGTCTTGCGGCGCGGCATGATCGATCGATTCCTCCACGAGGGGGCGGTATGCGGTGGTCGGCCGCGGCGACACGGGGTTGTCGCGGAGGTGGTCG
This sequence comes from Fimbriiglobus sp., assembly GCA_036493815.1. Lineage (GTDB taxonomy): Bacteria > Planctomycetota > Planctomycetia > Gemmatales > Gemmataceae > DASXPC01. The sequence continues at coordinate 2,028 of DASXPC010000368.1, forward strand.
GGCAAGTGGCGGCGTTCGCGATCGGCCAGAGCGGCGAGGAGGCTCTGCGGCTGGGCCCGGGCGGCCAGGATGCGTTCGATGGCGTTGAGGGAATAGGCCCCGAACCGCACGGCCCGTTCCAGGGCCGCCAGGAGATCGACGCGGGCGTAGGTGCTCTGCAAGGCCAGGATCTTGAGGGCTTGCTGGTGGCCGTACCGCTGGTCGCGGATCAGGCCGTCGAGGAAGCGGCCGGCCGGCGGGCCGAGTTCGGCGAAGCGGTCCCGCAAGTGCGCCTGCTGGATGCGGGGATCGGTCGACGGCCGATGCTCCTGGTGGAGGGACTGCTGTCCGGTCCCGCCGCGTGGGAACAATCGGTGGCGGGCGACCTCCCGCACGTCCGACCCGTAAACGATCAACTCGGTCTCGGTGATCCGCACCGGCAGCGGCTGGCCGATGGACCGCCACGGGACCGAATAGCTGTTCTGCTGATAGACGACGAAGCCGTCGACGGTGACGACGCGGTACTCGACGGCGTCGACCGTGTACGGGGTGGCCGGCAGCGGGATCAGGTGCGGCCGTTCCTCGGCGTGCCGGTCGACGGGCCGCCGGTTCGTCTCCCGATGAACGCGGACATCGGCGACCGCGGCGAGCCAGTGGGCCGTCACCTCGTTGAGGTGATCGAGCGACGCGAAGGTGCGGCCGTTGAGCAGGTTCTTCTCGACGTAGTCGAAGGCGCGTTCCACCTTCCCTTTGGTCTGACTCCGTCGCACGCGGCACGCCCGGGGCGTGAATCCGTAATGCGTGGCGAAGGCGAGGAACTTCGGGTTGTAGAGCGGCCCCTCGTCGCCGTGCCGCAGCACCACCACCTTCATGTTGTCGTATAGGCAGGTCCGGGCCACGCCGCCGAGGTGTTCGAAGGCGCGGACGTGCTCCCGCAGGGTGGTCGGCAGGTCCATCGATTCGACGAAGCGGAGGTACTGCCGGCGGGAATAACTCAGGAGGTAGCTGAAGAGATGAACCCGACGGCGGCCGGAACCGGTGAAGTCGAGGTCGTAGGTGCTGTAATCCATCTGAGCCTGCGCGGCCGGATCGGTCTCGAACCGCACGACCGGTTCGCGGGTAGGCCGCGGCCGCAACGCCCGGACCCGTTCGTGCAGAATCGTGTAGTGACCGGTAAAGCCCACCGCCCGCAACTCTTCGAGCAACCGCGTGACGGTGATGTCGGGATACCGCGCCAGCCACTGCCGGATCCTGTCGTCGTAGGCATCGAGCGCACTCGGACGGCGGCGGGATACGGCCGACGCGGCGGAGCCGGCCCGCTCGGCGTCCCGGCGGCGGAGGACCGCCTGCACGGTCTGACGCGCCAGGTGCAGGTCCTGGGCAATCCGCCGGACCGAAGAACCGCCCTGATGGCGACGCACGATCTCGTGACGAATCTCCTCGGTCATGACCCGCCCTCCTCCCCGGCCGAAGGCCATCGATCCTCGACCAGGTTCGCCACGCTCCGTGCGTCGCGGACCAGACGGCCGAAACTGGGCGTCAACAGCCGGCGATCATCCCGCTTCAACTCGGCCAGACCCGGATGACGCTGCCAGGTCTCGATCCGACTTAGCAGGTCGAGCAGGAAGGCCAGTTGTCGGGCGAGGCGGTTGCCCGCCGGGCTCAGCCGCGGATCGCGGACCGGCACGCCTTCCTGCTGACGCAAGGCCGCCCGCGGCGCTTCCAAGACGTAGGCTTCCTGCTCCAGGGACGCCCCCCGCAGAAGGTCGACGACGCCCTGGACTTCGCCCACCGTCAACGCGTCCCGCCGCGCCGCGGACAGGACGGCGGCCTGGTTGCCCGTGGGCAACCGCGTCAACTGCCGGGCCAGGCCCGGCGACAGCAACCCCAGACGCAGTTCCGCCTGCGCTTCCGCCGCCAACCGCTCCAGTAACGCCAGTCGCCGGCAGACCCAGCTCTTATGCCGACCGAGCAGCTCCGCCGCCTCGACCTGCGACAGCCCGTCCTCCCGCACCAGGGCTTGGACGATCCAGGCTTCCTCCAACTCGTTCGGCTGTCGGCCCACACTGTTGAGCCCGAAGATCGCCCCCTTGGCCGACCGCTCGTCGATCTCCAGTACCCGCACGCTCAACGTCGGCCACGCGATCTGACCGGCGGCCGCGTGCCGCTTGAACCCGTCGAGCAACTCGGCCCGGCCCTCCCGCCAACACGCCGTCACCGCCGCCAATTGTCCGTACGAACCGAGCGACCGGGCCATCGCCGCCTCGGCGGCCGGGTCGGCCAGCCGGTAGCGGCGATACCGCACGCCCAATTCGGCCACCGGCAGCGGCCTCGCCTCGGCGTTCGCCCATGCACGCACCGGCCCCTCCTCCCCAATACCCACCCCTCAACGGGAAGGAACGGGGGGCCCGGTCGAACCGGTACCCGCCCGTCGCCTTCGCCGTCTTGGGGGTACGAGCGATCCTCCCGGGATGAACGCGAACGCACAACCGGTAAAGACATCACGGCGGCCGCGACCACGCCGGTCGCGTTCGCCGAGGCCGCGGTCGATACCCCGTTCGACGCCGACGGCGATAACGCGACTCCCGATCCAACACGTTCCGCAACGCCCGACGGCAACGGCACGAACAGAAACGCTGCGGCGACAACGCCGCGGTGACCGCGAACATCACGTAGCAACCGGGCCGCTGGCACGGACGGACGGAACAATCCGCACGAATTACCTCTGGGCGCTGGCCCTCGCGCGACTCCGCCGGCGGCGGTAAGACCGCCGCACCGGCCGCCGGCTCCGGCGACTCCGGCAGTTCCGTCAGCAGGGGCAAGGGAATCCGTCGATGATGTCGTCGCGATTGTTCCCGACGGCAACGCCGGCCCGCCGGGCTCGACCGCCAGGTCCGGCTCGCCTGATGCCGCCGCCAACGCTGCGCCGCCCGGCGACACGACTCGCTGCAGTAACGACTCTGGGGATGGACGGGACGATAGAACTGCTCACAGCCTTTGAGCAGGCAACGACGGCGGCGAAAACACCGGACCGGATCGGCCGGCGCTTGTGGCGGCCCGCAACCCGCGGAATACTGAGGGAGGCCCAAGGGAGTTGCCGCTCCCGAAGGTCACGTCTCGGGGCGAGGTACGACTCGTCCCGAGACACTCTCAACACAATTCGAGACGATCCAGATTAGCAGCCGGAAAAACGACACGCCAAGACGGGATTGGACGGTCGCCAACTCACGCGGTGGCCGCGATCACACCATCACGGCCACAGAAGGCCATGGCCGTGAAAGTGGTAAAGTCCCAGACCGTGACTGACAGCCCACGGTCCACACTTCGACCGAACTGTGGCGATAAGGCTCTCGAATTGGCAGAACGATTCACGGAGCTGGTTAGACAAGCAGACCAATCGCCAAAAAGTCTCATCACCTGCCGCGTACCGCCAACGCTCACTTTTTCTGGTCGGTCGTCACGAGCTTGAGCGTAATGTTCGAGATCGGGATTACCACTTTCTGCTTCGCCAGCTCTGCGTCGCTCAGCCCGGCGGTGCTGTGCGGGACGACCAGGACATCCATCTCTGGAAGCTCGCCTTTGTTCGCGCTCCGAAGCCCCTGCACCAGCCTGCTGACGTCGAACCCTTGCGTAAAGCCGTCCTTTAAGTGGTGGGCGTGCTCGTCGTCGCCGGCCTCGCGGCCGAAGAAGGTGATCGAGCCGGCGTACGCGCCCTTCGACGGCTCCCCACCCTTCTTGGTCAGGAAGACCTCGAACACCAGCGGTGCCTCCTTCGGCGGTTTGATTCCCTCGATGCGCAGCAATACTGAGGGTTCCGGGGTTCGCAACGCGGCCATTAGCTTGGGCCTCGACTCCGGTGCCAGGGTCAGGGTCTTCACCAGCCGCTGCGTCCCGAGTGCGAGCATCGGCTGGACCGCCCCCACGCTGATAACCTCGGGTGCCACGGCCTTCTCCTTCTTTCGCATCGGCATCGCAAGGAACCGCTTCGGGTCGTCGTCATACCTCGATGCATGGGTATGAAGGTCGAGTATGTCGTTGACGCTGACTACCACCCGCTTGCCGTTCTCGTCGTAGAACGCGAACTGCTGATCGAACCAATCCTTGTCCGCGTCCCGGTCGGGCAGGTAGTGCCCTTGATGGTCGAGCCAGCGATTCCAGAGCCGATCCACGTTGGCGTGATGCAGCCAGAAGATCGGGTCTCGGGCGGCAGTTTGCGGCCGAGCCATGTTCGCCCGCCCGGCTCCGACCGCGACATGCAGCATGTCGTGCGCGTGCGCTTCCATTACGCCGTGGTCGCCCATATCCGGCTTCGCCGGCAACGCCGTCTTCTGTGTTCGCTGCCCGCCGTAGGCCAGCTCCAGCACTGGCGAGGTAAACTGCTCAGTCGCGAGCGCCGTTGACCAATCATCGGCGAAGGTCCCGAACTGACCGGGGTAAAGCTGGCCGCCCTTATTTGCGATCTTCCTGGATTTGTCGAACAGCCAGTTCGTGTCGCCCTTGTAGTTAGGACTGCGAAACGGCACCGGCAGGACGTTCTGGCCGTCCTTCTCCCACGACCAGTAAGGCAGGCGGAATGAATCGTCCCCGCACATCTTCCGGACGATTTTCTCGAAGAAGTAAAGGTATCCCCGGTGCCAAGGCAGGAACCACCAGTTCCCGTGCATGCACCAGTTCCAGTCAGCATTTTGCCCGTCTTCCCCGAGGGTGCCGTGCATGCTCGCCTGGAACCGCCAGCTCAGCGGGTTGTTCGCGGGCAGGCTCTGCATCGCGGCGATCGCCTTTCGGAACAGGTCGAGTGTGGGATGGTCCTCGGCCATCCCGAGGACATTTTCGCGAGTGCCCGGAAAGGTGAAAGGTGCCTTTTCTGGCTGGGCCGACAGCCTCGGCGAGATGACCGAGGCCACGGTGATCCCGGCAGTGGTCAGGAACGACCGGCGATTTGGGAAATCGCTCATCGTGGGCTCGCAAAGTCAGGGAACATACTGGAGGCGATCTTACTCGCGGCCCGCAGCCAGGGCCAATCCTTTTGCCGGCCGATCGGGACACGCTAGAGCGGCGATCCGCGGCTGCCAATTCGTGTCAGTTAGCGCCGCGGTCAAGTACAGACTGGCAGGCAAACAGTGTGTGTGATTTGTGAAGGTGGCAAGAAGCGTGCCGCAAATCGAAGTATCGAAAATGTTTACGGACGAGTTCTATCTGCACACCGGTTTTGGCGCACGACTTGCCGCTTGTCCAATAGTGACAAACCGTCCGCGGGCCAGCGCTTGGGGTTCGCAGGGCTTGACATATAAAAGGCGAAGCGGTTCACAGGAAAAACTGAAAAAATCCTCAACTGACATTGTCTGATGTGCTAACTCGTGGCCGAATAGCTCATTCGTCGGTGTGTGATGGATTACGTCTTGCCCGGTCGCGATGCTTCCCGGCGACCCCGCCTTTCCCATCACGGTATCGCTTTTTTCGAGGGGTAGCGCCGCGGGAGTCCATCCGTTGGCGATCGAAACGACACCAGTGTTCCGCATCCTCAGCTTTGACGGCGGCGGCTACCTCGGCCTCGCCACGGCTAGCTTTATCCGGGGAATTGAGCAGCACTTTAAGGTCAAGTTCGCCGAGCAGTTCGACCTCTTTTGCGGCACGAGCACCGGAGCAATCCTCGCCCTTGGCCTCGCCTATGGGCGCACAGGCGAAGAGTTGACCGACCTCTACCAGCGGCTCGGCAATGCCGTCTTCGGGAAGTGGCGCCCTTGCATGGGATTCGGCCTCCGCGCGCGGTACGACAACCGTCGGCTTCGCAAATTCCTCAAAGCCGAGTTCGGCGAAGCGACGCTCGGCGACCTGCAAGCCAAGAGCAAGACCGCCCTCGGCTCACCACGTACCCCGACGGGCACCGCACCTCGACCGCGACGGTCGCCGCCGGGAGCACTGTCACCGGGACGAACATTGGCGTCGCCGGCCGGGCCGCTCGCTCCCCGTCCCGCCGGCGAAGTTCCGTCCGCCAATAGAAGAACGCGGTTTCCGTCAAGTCGCGGCGGCCGCAAAACTCACGGACCGTCTGCCCACTCGTCCGCCACGCCGCCAGCGTCTGCCGCCAGAACCGCTCCCGCGCCGGATCCCGTTGCTCGGGCTTACCCATACTCGTGACTCCCCGGGGGACGAAATGCCCCGAAAGAATATCACGAGCTAGAAAAAGGGTTTTCACCGCACGGACACGGAGGTGGTGAAGCGACCGAAGGACGCGAAGGGGTTCGTGCTCCTGCCGAAGCGGTGGGTGGTCGAGCGGACGAACGCCTGGAACGGCCGGGCGAGGGGGTTGGCGAAGGACTACGAACGCCGGACCGATTCCAGTGAATGCATGATCCGCATCCGGGCCATCCACCACCTGTTGAGACGCATGGCACCCCATAACACCCAGGCCCCGTTCGAATACAGACTTGCGGCGTAGTGTGGGTTTCCGGATTGCCTCTGATTGCCTCGCCCAAGTTGCTACTTGGACATACGCGAAATTCCCCAGTCTCTATCTAATAATATTACAATTGGGTAGATTTACTCTTAGCTTATTAGCTCCATCTTTTGTTACTTTAGTGAACAAAACACTCAGTTTTATTAATTTATTACATTTTGATAATGCCATAATATCAGTATCATTCACTTGGACGTACTCCAGTATCAGTGTAGTAACTGCGTTGTGATCATTAATACACATTAATGCTTTTTTCGTAATAGAAGTCCCGCTAAGGTCCATTTCAATTATATTATCATTTTTTGTTAATGTTTCAATCGCTCGATCCGTTATTCTGGTGTTTCTTAATGATACGCGTTTTAAATTCTTTAATAACGCTACTCTGTTCATGCCTTTATCTGTAACTCTTGTCCTAGCTAATCGTAAATCCATTATCTTGGAATTTAATTTTATGTAATTAATACCAATGTCGGAAACAACAGTGCCATCCAAATCAAGACATAAAATATTTTCGCATTTGCATATATAAGACATGCCAACATCAGTTACCTCAGTAATGGTTCACAAGTCGGCAGTATTCTTCGCGACCCCAAGCAAGCAGCGGATTTTACTGCATTTGAGAGGGGTGCCCTTCGGCAGAAGCACAGCAGGCTCATTTCGCAGCTCGAAGAAAGGGGCGACATTCTGATGCCTCCCGGTTCGATGGGCATCAGGCACCCTGTAACCGGCGCGTTCACGACCAGCCCTTCTCAAATGATGGCCGAACTAACTGTAGCGACACAAAAAGAAGTCGCACTCATTCGGGTCGGCGATCAACGGCTCCTCCGATTAGGATTTGTGGATGAGATCGGTCCCGGCGTACGTCTGAGAGACGCGAACCGGGTGATTGCTCATACTCATCCCCAGGGTCGGCGCACTAGGAACGCCTTGCGCTCGGAGGGTTTAGGGTTTACGTTGGGGTCGTCACGGAGGACGACCCGATGGCGATTCCGTTGTTGGCCGTGTTTGCCGACCTGCCGGACCCGCGGCGGGAGACCGAGAAC
>DASXPC010000369.1:0-7876 GCA_036493815.1 Fimbriiglobus sp.
CACGACCACGGCTACGGCACCAAATTCCCCGACCTCTCCGGCGTCACTCCTGCCGCCATCCTCCTCACCCGCGTCGTCAGCCGGCCGACCCCCGACCGCGTCACCTTCGACCTGGGCACCAAGTCCGTGGCCAGCGACCCCCCCGCCGGGAAACGGATTGCATTACTAGACTTCCCCGACCACACGCCCGTGGGGCACAACGAGGAGCACTACATCGTCGAGACGAGCGAGGCGGCCAAGTATCAGCCGGGGGACATGGTGTATGCACTTCCAGCCCACATCTGCCCGACCGTGGCGCTCTACCGGGAGGCACTGATCGCCGAGAAGGGGAAGATCGTGGGCCGGTGGGAGATCGTGGCGCGGGATCGGGTGTTGACGGTCTGACTAAGTGTTCAGGAATCTTTGAATTTCATCAATACTCATGGACCATTCACTCACTTGGTCGCCATCTTCCGTGGTCGAACGGCGTGGACAGGTTCTTGAAATCCCCATCGATTGCCATTCTGTTTTGGACATAACAACGCTCTTCTTCTCGATAAAGGATCCACGCAAAACGTGGATCATATACAAGCGCAACCGTGGTTTGTCCGTTTAGAAGTGAAGTCAGTTCCTTTCTCCATTGGTCCTCGAGTGAATTGAGAGCTTTATCACTGAAATTGCATGAGAACGTCTCTGTAAAGTCACGAATTGTAATTGCACCTAATCGTTCCCCATTAGGTCCTCTTCTTAAGCGTGGCAATAATTCTATTTTGAACATAAAGCTCACCTCGCGTTGTGGTCGGGTCTCCTGACCCGACCACCGGCCCCGACCGAAGGTCTCCTCTTCTGTCAGCCTGCGACAGTCGGGTGGTCGGGTCAGGAGACCCGACCATAGCGCAGTGAACCGGAATCACCACCACTTCGCAACCGTCCCCGCCCCGACGACGGCGAGTCCCAGGACGCAGGCCGCGCCGAAGCAAACGGCTGTGGCGACGAGTGGGTTTTTCTTCACCCATTTCGTCGTTCGTTCGATGAGACCGACCGGCCGGGCTTCGATCGGCCGGCCGTCGAGGTATTGGTGCAGGTCGTCCGCCAAAGCCGCGGCTGATGGGTACCGCTTGGCCGGGTCCTTTCGCAAACACCTTAGACAGATCGTTTCCAGATTCCTCGGCAGTTTCGGCTGAAGCTTGCGGGGCGGCACCGGGTCTTCGGTAACCACAGAACGGAGGGTGTCGATCGGGCTTTCCCCCAGAAACGGCGGCCGGCCGACCAAAAGTTCGTACAGGATCGCCCCGAGGGCGTAGACGTCCACGGCTGGCGATACCCACCCTGGCCTGCCCTCGGCCTGCTCCGGGGCCATGTACGACGCGGTGCCCATCAGATTTCCGATCGCGCTCGGCACGTCGTCGGGGCCGAGCAGCGCGGCCAATCCGAAGTCGGTGATCTTCGGCGTCAGGACGACGCTCCGGTTGTCGAGGATCGACTCGACCGTTTCGCGATTCATGATCGACGTGCGGTCGTCGAGCCGAGTCTCTTCAAGCAAGACGTTGGCGGGCTTGAGGTCCCGGTGGATGATGCCTTTGGCATGGGCGTGGTGGGCGGCCCGGGCGAGGGTTTTCACCATCGCGGCGGCTTCGAAAGGCGAAACCGACTGGCCGCCGAACCGGGTGCGGAGCGTGCCGCCGGGCAGGTATTCCATGACCAGAAACGGCCGGCCGTCGTGGTCGCCGACTTCGTAGAGGTGCACCACATTCCGATGGTTCAGCCGGGCCACGGCCTCGGCCTCGCGGCGAAACCGCTCCCGCTCCGACTCGCTGGACGATTCGCCGGATTTCAGAACCTTTACCGCCACGTCCCGCCGCAGCGTCGGGTCCCACCCCCGGTAAACGACGCCGGCCCCACCGGCGCCGATCAATTCCCGCAATTCGTACTTGCCGATGTGCTCGGGAATGCCCGCGGATTTTTCGACCGATTTCTGTTTGGGAGCAGCCCGTGCCGAGTCCTCGATTCCGTCCCGGAGCAGTTCGTCCACGCCGAAGAGCCGGCGCAGGCGGTCCGCGTAGGCAGGAAACCGCGAGTAGTATTCGTCCGCCGTCGGCGCCTGCCCGAGCGTTTCGCGGGTGACGAATTCGGTAAAGATCAACTCGACCGCCGAGTCCGCGTCGCCGCCGAACGGTCCGGACTCGGACACCCATTCTTCGGTGGGGAACCGCTCTCCGGCCCGCAGCGCCTTATCCAAATCCGCACAGGCCTGGGCAAACCGGCGGGAGGAAGGGTCGGGATTCGGCATCGCGAGCATTCCCGTTTTGTATGGATGGCGTATATTCGGAAATTTCCTTTCGCGTCGGTAAGGGGTATTATTTCTCCATGGCCGACACGACGTTTGACGAAATCCTGGCCCGGGCGCGGACGGGGGACGAGGCCGCCCTCACTGAACTGGCCCGGCAGTACGAGCCGGAGGTTCGGGCCGTGGCCCGCGTCCGTCTCGGCCCGGCCCTGCGGCCCTACCTCGACACGATGGACCTCGTGCAATCGGTCCACCGCAGTCTGCTCGTCGGCCTCCGGGCCAACAAGTTCGCGTTCAACGGCCCGGACCAGCTCATCGCCCTCGCGGTCACCATCGTTCGCCGCAAGGCAGCCCGGCATTGGCAGCGGGCCCAGCGGCAACAGCGACTGGGTTCAAGTTCCGACGACGCCGTTCTCCCGGACCTGCTTCTCAACCTGACCGACACCGATCCCGACCCCGCCAAGACCGCGGAGACGGACGACGCGGTGAATCGAGTCGTCGGCCTGCTCGACGGCCTCGACCGCAAGCTGCTCGAACTCAGCCTGCAAGGTTACAAAACGGTCGAAATCGCCGAGATGTTGAACCAGAACGCCGACGTGCTGCGGGTCCGCTTGAGCCGACTGCGGGCGAAACTTCGATCGATTGGGGTAACGGATAGCTGGAATTAAGGATGGCCGTTGGTCCGGCGTCAGACCCGGTATTCAACGCAAACGACGAATTGCGATAGTGGAAAACGGACGTCGCCGGGCACGTCTCGTGGGACGCGTCCGGCGACGTTTTTTTGTTCCACCGGGCCTACTTCCCCGGCGCGGGCGGGGTGACGACCGGGTAAGGATTGCCCGGGGTGTAAATGGCAGCGTCGTCCGGGTGGGCGGTGCAATCGCATTTCCCGGCGATGTGTTTGCAGCCCAGACCGACGACCATGGTCAGGGCGAAAGCGGCGAGTACGGCAATACGGCGCATGATCGGTCCCATCCGTGGGGGGTGAACGCGGAATCCGTCCCCGAGCGCGGCCGGTCCGGGCGTCCGGGGTGGGGCGGACGCCCGACCCGGTACGCGGTCGCGGGAGGTGGTCGGTCGACGGCCCGCTTCCGTGCGCGAACCGCCAACTCGGTCGCCGGAGCGCGTCGGCTTTCGCCGACGTCCCCCCGACGCCCCGTTTATCGTCGCACCGCCTTTACCGGCTTGACCCGATTTTCCAATCCGGCGGGAAAATTCGTATCCCCCCGGTTTGTGGGTTTCGCGGGCAATCCGCCTCCCATGCCCGCTCGTCTGGAATACCGGGAATTCTCTCACCCTTGATTCTTTCCCCCGCCAAGGGAGTATGGAAAAGTTGAGACCGTTTCCCATCGAGGGGTCATGGACGCGATCATTCTGGCGGCGGGGAAAGGCACCCGACTGCGGCCGTATACCGAAACGACGCCGAAGCCGTTATTGCCGGTGCAGGGTCGGCCGATCCTCGACTGGATCCTGGCCGCACTGCCGCCGGTCAATCGGCTCGTCGTCGTGGTGAATTATCTCGCCGGGCAGATCGAAGATTACCTGAAGACGCAACTGCACGTGAAGGACTGGACGACGGTTCGGCAGGACGTACCGCGGGGCACGGGCGACGCGCTCATGGCGTGCAGGGGTCACGTTTCGGCCGAGCGGGTGCTGGTCCTCAACGCCGACGACCTGATGGGTCGGGACGACATTGCCCGCCTCGCCGCCGTTCCGATGGGCATCCTCGCCCACCCCGTGAACGAACCACGAGCATTCGGCATCGTCTTCCCAAAACCCGACGGTACGTTGGACCGCATCGTTGAAAAGCCGGACCTAGACGGCACCCGTCTCGCCAACATCGGGGGGTACGTCTTCCCCAAGGCCGTCTTCGATCTGACGCTGCCACTTTCTCCGCGGGGCGAATACGAAATTACTGATGCCGTCGCCCAACTCGCGGCGAAGCACCCGTTCCACGTCGTCGAAGCAGGATTTTGGTTCCCCATCGGAACGGTCGCCGCGTGGGAGGCGGCGCAGGGGGCGGACCTGAACAAAGTCCGATAAGACACTTCTCGAAAGAGTGTGCCGTTATTCCTAACCGGAATCGTCGCTTCGTTGCGTTGTATAACTGGGGCGAGTCTATTTTTCCTGGCGAGGCGTCCGCAATTCGGGTTTACTGGCAGAGGGTCCGACCCCTTCCTGCGCATGCAACGCGGCGAGTGAGGACGTCCGTCTTTTCCTTTCAGCCGAATTTTCTGGTGAAATACGCGGCATCGGATAAAAGATAATTCCCAGCCAGATCGCACACCCGGAGACTCGTCCATGCCGACGATCAGCCCCCAGGCGTTAATGCAGAAGTTAAACCCGACGTGCAAGAAGGCCCTGGAGGCCGCGGCCGGGTTGTGTCTGTCTCGGACTCACTTCCTTGTGGAAGTCGAGCACTGGCTGATCAAACTCTTGGACGATCCGGACACCGATCTGGACACCCTGCTGAAGCAATACGGGGCCCGGTCGAGTCAGGCGAAGAAGGAACTGGAAACGGCGTTGAACGCGTTCAAGACGGGCAACGGCCGGGCGCCGAGCCTGTCGCAGGATATTCTCAAGGTCGTGCAGGATGCGTGGGTGTACGGCTCGTTGGAATTGGGCGCGCACCGTATTCGCTCGTCCTTTTTGCTCGTGGCGATTCTGACGAATCTGGAAGTCGGCTTTCGGCTGAAAGGCCTTTGCCCCGAGATCGGCCGGCTGCCGATCGAGAAGCTGACGGCCGAGTTGCCGCACATTCTGCCGAAGTTTACGACCGACGAGTCTCAGGAGGAAGCTTCCGCGGCGGCCGCGGAAGCCCCCACCGGCGGCGGGGGGGTAAGTTCGGACGGTGCCCCGCGGACCGGAGGCAAGACCCCCGCCCTCGACCAGTTCACCGTCAACCTCACCGAGCGGGCGAAGCAGGACAAGATCGACCCGGTCGTCGGCAGGGATGCCGAGATTCGGCAGGTCATCGACATTCTCACCCGCCGCCGGCAAAACAACCCGATCCTCACCGGCGAGGCCGGTGTCGGCAAGACGGCCGTGGTCGAGGGCCTCGCCCTCCGCATTGCCGGCGGCGACGTGCCGGAACCGCTCAAGAACGTCGACCTGCGGACGCTCGATCTCGGGCTGTTGCAGGCCGGGGCCGGGGTGAAAGGGGAATTTGAGAACCGGCTGAAGACGGTGATTCAGGAGGTGAAGTCGTCGCCGAAGCCGATCATTCTGTTCATCGATGAGGCCCACACGCTGATCGGCGCCGGCGGCAGCGAAGGGCAGGGGGACGCGGCTAACCTGCTCAAGCCGGCGCTGGCCCGCGGTGAACTCCGAACCGTCGCGGCCACCACGTTCGCCGAATACAAGAAGTTCTTCGAAACCGACGCCGCACTCAAACGGCGGTTCCAGCAGGTGAAGGTGGACGAGCCCAACGAAGCCAAGGGCATCCGCATGCTCCGCGGGCTCGTGCCGATGCTCGAGAAGCACCACAAGGTTCGCATCCTCGACCAGGCCGTGACCGACGCGGTGAAACTCTCTGTCCGGTACATGCCCGACCGGCAATTGCCGGACAAGTCGATAAGCCTGCTTGACACCGTCTGCGCCCGGGTGTCGCTCAGTCAGAACACGACACCGCCCGCCCTTGAAGACGTCGTCCGCGAGGGCGAGCACCTCAAGGTCGAGATTGATTTCCTGGAACGCGAAGGCCGCGTCTCGGCCGGCAACCCTGAGCGTTTAGCCGACCTCAAGATCCGCCAGGAAGCCTCTGCCGCGACGCGGAAAAGTCTCGAAACCCAACTTGCAAAGGAGAACGAGGTCGTCACCAAAATTCGTGCATTGAGAGATGCGATTGAAGCAGCGGTGGCGAAGGGTGCGACGCCCGAACAGATGGAGAAGGATAAGGCCGAGCTGGCGAAGCTGACCGCCGACCTTGCAGCCGTTCAAGGGGAGACGCCGCTCGTTTACCCGGTCGTGGACGGCCAGGCCGTCGCCGAGGTTTTGGCCGGCCTGACGGGCATCCCCCTCGGCAAAATGGTCCGCGACGAAGTCCAGACCGTTCTCAATCTTGCGGAAGTGCTCAACAAGCGGGTCGTCGGCCAAAAGCACGCACTCGAAGCCATCGCCCAGCGTATCCGCACCGCCCGGGCCGACATCGGCGACCCACGCCGGCCCCAAGGCGTCTTCCTCCTCGTCGGCCCGTCCGGCGTAGGCAAAACCGAAACCGCCCTCGCCCTCGTCGACCTCCTCTTCGGCGGCGACCGCAACCTCGTCACCATCAACATGTCCGAATACAAGGAGTCGCACAAAGTTTCCCGGCTCGTTGGCAGTGCCAAGGGCTACGTCGGCTACGGCGAAGGCGGCGTCCTGACCAATGCCGTCAAGAACCGTCCCTACTGTGTCGTGCTGCTCGACGAAGTCGAAAAAGCTCACGAAAGCGTGCAGGAAATTTTCTACCAGGTGTTCGATAAGGGCGTGCTGCAAAACGACACGGGCGAGGACGTGAACTTCAAGAACACGATCATCCTCCTGACCGCGAACGTCGGCACCGACACGATCATGAAGGCCTGCGCCGACCCGGACACGATCCCGAGCGTCGACGCCCTGGGTGAAATGCTCCGGACCGACCTGCTGAAGGCGTTCAAGCCTGCCCTGCTCGGGCGGATGCAAGTCATTCCGTATTTCCCGCTCTCCGAAGCCGTGCTGAAGTCGATCATCGAATTGCAGATGAAGAAGATCGCCGATCGCCTGAAGAACAGCCACAAGGCGGGGTTCTCTTACGGCCCGGAAGTGGTGGATGCCATCGCCGCAAGATGCAAAGAAGTGGAAACCGGAGCCCGAAACGTCCTGCACATCCTCGACGGCACCCTGCTGCCGAAAATCGCCGAGGAAGTGCTCGGCCGCATGGCGGAGGGCCGGCCGGTGAAGACGGTAAAAGTGGGCGTCGATAAGGACGGGAACTTCACGTACGGAATCGAATAACGGTTGGCCGTGACGTGGAGTCTGCGGAGTAAGGCGCGTTCGCCCCGCTCCGCTCCGAAGACTCCGCGTCGCGGCTTACCGTTCTTTCTCCTTGCCTTTCCCCACCCGCCTCCCGAATCTATTCCAATCCGTCGTCCCCTACGCCCGGGTACCGCCGATGACTCCGACGCCCGCCGAGCAGCCGACCAATTCCGACGGCACCGATTTTCAGCCATTCGTGCCGGCGAGTGAGGCGCCGAAAGAATTCACGTGGCCAGCTTTGGTTGCCGGAACGTTACTAGGCATCTTGTTCGGGGCGTCCTCGCTGTACCTCGTGCTCAAAGTCGGTTTGACGGTCTCGGCATCCGTTCCGGTGGCCGTCCTGTCTATCACTTTGTTCCGGGCGTTTTCCCGCGCATTCGGCGTTCGAAAAGCGACCATACTGGAAAACAATATCGTCCAAACCACCGGCAGTGCCGGCGAGTCGATCGCCTTCGGCGTCGGCGTCACGATGCCGGCGCTGCTGTTACTCGGCTTCGAGATGGACCCGGTGCGCGTGATGACCGTCTCCGTACTTGGCGGGTTGCTCGGCGTCCTCATGATGATTCCGCTGCGGCGGGCATTCATTGTCAAGCAACACGGCAAACTGAAATACCC
>DASXPC010000370.1:0-12629 GCA_036493815.1 Fimbriiglobus sp.
TGACGAACAACTCCCCCTGCACCGGCTCGTCGGACCGCTTGCCCATCGCCATCCGGAGGCCCTCCGTCAGACGCACGATTCGGACGGCCGAGTGTAGCGCCACCGGCGGGGATGTTCAAGAGTTGTTCAACAGGCTGCTAATCGGCGGCGACGGCAATGATACCCTCACCGGCGGAGCCGGCGACGACGTCCTGATCGGTGGACCGGGCTTGGACCTCCTGGACGGCGGGACGGGAGACAACATCCTCATTCAGTAGTGACCAGTGCGACAAGGGCATGGCCCGTTTTTGCGGGCCATGCCTCGATCCGGTATGCATAAACAACATTGGGAAGTCGAATTTCCGGGTATTTCCACCGTACGCCCCTCCCTCATCACTACGGCAGCCAATATTGTACAATGGTACTAAATGAATTTCTCCATATGTGCTAAAACGAAACCGGACCCCAAATATACACGAATCGCATAGCAACCAAGTTATACACAAGAAATTAACTCCCAGCGACTGCCCTCTTGGGTAAGTTCACAAAACTGCCGAGCATCTATTAACGCCGTTTAAGTTTTTCTTTATTTACGAGGCCAGAAATGACGCTAGATGTAAAATTGCATACGTTCCGGACATTATATCGGGGCATGAATATGGCAGCCGCGTTAAAGATTTGGACTCCGGATTTCCAAAGGCAAGTACCACGAAATGGGATTTTCTCCCACCCTTTCGCCTCGGTCGGATTCATCGTCCTTACGTCTTGGGGTTGCAGTAGCAAACCCCCCGTGGCGGAAGAGCATCCACCGCCGGCAACGGTCAAGTGGGAGGGGCCTGTTCGGGGCGCCCTCGAAGAATGGACGGAACTGGTCGGCACAACAGTTCCGGTCCCCGAAAAGATCGCTCGCATCACTGCGCCAGTCGAAGGTCGGGTGATTTCCGTGTTCGACGAATCGGGGAAGTCGCCGATTGTGGAAGGTCAGCGGATCGAAAAGGGGACGGTACTTGCCCAACTCGACCCGACGGTGATTCGGGCGACGATCGACAAGACGGAAGCCAATCAGGACGTTTTGAAACAAGTGGAGGTTCAGGCTCAAATCGCCGTCGAACAAGCTGCAGGAGAAGTCGAGCGGTTGCGAAAACTCAAAGCCGATACCTCGACGCTGGTGTCCCCGATCGACCGGTTAAAAGCGGATTTCGCTTTGAAGGATGCCCAGTCAAGGGTAAAGGAGAAACAGGCTCAATTGGTTGCCGGGAACAAGGAACTCGATTCTCTCCGCGCTCAGTTAAAACTTCACACGCTGTCGACTCCGATTGCCGGGCGAGTAGGGCGGGCGCTGGTGGTCCGCGGTCAGACGCTTGCCGTGGGCACAACTGTCGCCGAAGTGATTGACTTGGATGAGGTCATCGATTTCGTCAGTTATGTTCCACCGAGTCTCGTCGGCAAACTCAACCTCGGTCAACCGGCACTCACGGGCGGTTTTGATACGGACCCAGCCGCTCCGAAGCCGCCCGAGGCCGAAGGGCAAATCGTTTATATAGCGAACCAGGCGGAGCCGGAAACCGGCAACTTCGTCGTGAAAGTCCGGTTCGCAAATACGGAAACGCACCTTCCGGCAAACCGCGTGCTTCGCGTGCGCGTTTTGACGAAGCCGGGCCGGGAGTGCCTGAGCCTTCGCGAATCGGCGATACAGGAGGACGAAGAAGTCCCGACGGTTGTCGTTGTCGTCGACGTCAAGACGGGGAAAAACGACGAGGGGAAAGACGAAACCACGGGCGTCGCCCGGCGGCTAAATGTCGTACTCGGCACCCGCGACCGCACGTTGCACCAGATCGAGATCGTCGGCCTGGAGGATCCGGAAAAGGATCCGCAGAAGCGGTGGAAGGGTGAAATCAAAGACGCCCTGTTTGTTGTGGAAGGCGGTATGGGCCTGCAAACGGGTGACGCGGTGAAGTTCGATGCCGACGAGGATTGACGACTCAACCCACACCCCGATTCGAGCCGAGTGAATGGCCAATTTTGCGACGATTGCCCGTCCGTACCTCGGTGCCGTGGTGTTGACCTGTGGTCTCCTGACCGCCGGGGGCATCTATAGCGCGATTCAGATGCCGAGTAGCGTCTATCCCGAGGTCCAGTTCCAGCGGATCGCGGTCATTGCCAAAGTACCCGACCGGGACGTGGCCAGTATGGAGGTGAACGTCACGCGGGTTCTTGAAGAGGCGGTGAGTGGCGTGACCGGTGTCGGCCAGGTGCGGTCCAAAACGATTCGCGGCGGCAGCGAACTCTCCGTCGATTTCAACCCGGGCACCGATATGCGCCGGGCCGAACAGCTCACCTGGAACCGTATCGGTGCACGCCGGTCGGAACTGCCGCCGAACGCCGAGTTGACGGTCGAACAGTTGACGCCTTCTATCTTCCCAATCCTCTCGCTCGTTTTGACCGGCGGGGACAGCCAGGCCCAACTCCGCGATTTCGCATATTACGACCTCGCACCTCGGATCAAGAATATTCCCGACGTGTTATACGCAACCGTGGCGGGCGGCGACGTTCGGGAGATCGAAGTCATTTGCCGGCCGGACGACCTGCTGGCCCACGGCCTTTCGGCCGCCGACGTCGCCGACCAGATCGGCCAACTCTCCCAACTGCAACCGGTCGGCCTGGTCGAAAATCAACCCCTTGCGTTTCAGATCATCGTGGACAGCTTGCCGAACAAGGTTGGGAGGGTCGAAAACCTGGTGCTTTCCACCCGAATGGATCAGCCCGTTCGCGTTCGCGATGTGGCCGACGTGAAAGTCCTGCATCGGGACCGTACGCTTTCGATCGGTTACGACCAGCAGGACGCGGTGGTGATTACGGTGTTTCGCCGGCTGGGTGGGAATACCGTGCAAATATCCAAAGACGTTGCGGCTCTTTTGAAAGAACGGACCCTGTCGCTGGCCGCCGACGACCCACGGAAAAAGCCGCCGCGGAACATTCGGGCGGCCGTTGTTTACGACCAGGCTGCGTTCATTCAGACGGCGGTCGATAACGTGCGGGACGCCATCGTTATCGGCGGTTTGTTCAGTGTCCTCGTCCTGCTCGCCTTCCTCCGAAGCTGGCGGGCCACTCTGATTTCGGCATTGGCCATTCCGATTACCCTCTCCATCACTTTTCTCTTCCTTCACTGGTCCGGCGAAACTCTCAACCTGATGTCCCTCGGCGGCCTCGCCGTTGCCATCGGATTGATTATCGACGATACGGTGGTGGTCGTGGAGAACATCGCCCGGCACCTGGCCGACCGGAAGGCTGATGGATCGGGATCCGAGGATGCGGTCGACGCGGCGTCTGGCGAAATTACCGGGGCCGTGGTCGGATCGTCCCTGACGACGGTCCTCGTGTTCGTACCGCTAGCGCTCGTCGTCGGCGTCTACGGGCAGTTTTTCGCGGCGCTGAGTTGGTCACTCTCCATCGCCGTGCTGGTATCGATGGTGGTTAGCTTAACGCTCGTTCCGGTGATCGCGGCGAAATTCCTGGCCGGTCGGCCGATGCCGGGACCGGGACCGATTTACCGCGCCGTCTCGCGCGTCTACGAGTTCGTTCTTTCGGGTGCACTCCGCGTGCCGTGGCTATTGCTCGCCATTTCTATCGCGGCCGTCGGTATCGGCGTCGGGTTGTACACGGGCATTCCGGACCTGACGACAAAGCGGGAACCGGGAAAACCGCCTCCTCCCCCTCTCTGGAAGGGACTGGAAACCGGACTGATGCCGAGCATGGACGAGGGGGCATTCATTTTGGACTACTGGGCCCCGTCCGGGACGCCGCTTGCGGAAACGGAACGGAAAGTCCGGGAGGTGGAAAAAATCCTGTCGAAGAACCCGGACGTGCAAACGTACCTGCGGCGGGCCGGCTCGGAGAACGGCCTTTTCGCGACGCAGACGAGTCGGGGGGACATCACGGTCATCCTCCGCCCGGCCGAGGAGGATCCGGTCAGTTTGTTCAAGAAGCCGGTGCGGCCGCCGTTACCGGACTTGGAAAAGGAACTCACTAAAGCGGGAAAGAGTCTGGAACAGGAGAAGGATCACGTCCGGGCGAAGTACCGGCGCCGGCCGTTGAAAATGGTCATGGATGAAGTCGAAGACGAGGTCAAGGACGTATTCGCCGAGAACCAGCTCAAGGTCGAATTGATCCAGATCATGGAAGACGAACTGAACGACCTGTCCGGTGCCGATAAGCCGGTCGAGGTGAAACTATTCGGCCCGGACCAGGTCCGCCTGCGCAAGTTGGCCGAGGAAGTCAGCGATGCCCTGGGGAAATCGCCCGGTATCCCCGGCATCAAGGAAATCAATTCCAACGTCCGTGGCGGAAATCCCGACTTGAAGATCCGGCTCGACGGATTCTACACCGATAAAGTTGGCTTGAAGCCGGACGCCGTCGCCCGGCAACTGAAAGCGATCTTTCAGGGCCAGATAGCAACCCAGATTCCCGAATCCTCCCGCCGGATGACCGACGTCCGCGTGCGCTACCCGGACGCCATCCGATTCGGCAAGGAATTCGGGGCGGCGGGCAAGAGTTTCTTCAACCGCCAACGAATTCTCGACCAGTGGATTCTGCTACCCGAATCGAAGTTGCCCGCCCCAACGACCGCTGGCGGATCGCCCACCGGCCCGCTCGCCGGCATGGCCCGGGCGATTCCCGTTCGCGGACTGGGCGACGTGCAGGCGGTGCGCACGCCGGACGAACAGTGGCGAGAAAACCAGCAGCCGGCCATATTCGTCACTGCGGATATTAACGAGGACGAAGCCGGACTCGGGTCGGTCGTTCGGGATATCCAATCGCGAATGGCGAAGGACGTGTCGATGCCGCCCGGCTACCGCTGGGAAATCGGCGGGCATTACCTCCGCATGCAGGAGGCTTTCCGCAGCCTGCTCGTGGTCATGATCGTTGCCATTCTGCTCGTTTTCATAACACTCGCCTTCCAGTTCCAGTCCGTCGTCCTGCCGATGCTGATCTTTCTGACCCAACCGCTCTCACTCGTCAGTGGTCTCATTGCCTTGTACGTCACGGGCACTCCGTTAAACGTTTCGAGCTACATGGGTGCGATCCTGCTCATCGGCCTCGACATGAAGAACGGGATAATTCTGGTCGAATACATCCAGCAACTGCGGAAGGAAGGCATGGCCCTGAAGCCGGCACTCCTTCACGCCGGCCGGACACGATTCCGCCCGATTCTGATGACGAGCATCGCCGCGGTGCTGGGCATGGTGCCTCTCGCGCTCGGCATCGGGCCCGGGGCACAAATGCAACAGCCGTTGGCGATTATGGTCATCGGCGGCCTCACCGCAAATATGCTTTTCACCCGGATGGTGATCCCGGCCGGCTTTCTGATACTCGAAAGGCGGAAGGAACGGTTCGCGGCGAAAGGTCGCAATCCATCCGAACCCGTTCCACTCGCGCGGCCATTGGAGAACGCGAATTCGGCCGCGGTCGTCTCGGAACCTGCTGCGGTACCCCCACCCGCCCCGCCCATTCTCGCGAGTGTGAACGGACAAAAGGCTGACGGAGCCGATACGCCTTTCGTACTCAACCTTACACCGGCTTCGCATCCGACACCAACAAGCCATCCGATTGCCGAGAAACCAATTCCCCCAGGAGAAACCGCGTGAAAGTTCTGCTCTTAACGGCTCTTTGTTTTATTTCGATTCCGACAAGCCAAGTCGGGGCGGCCGAACTGAAGTTAGTCCAAACCATTGTTTTGAAGGGGAAGGCAGGAAACCTCGACCACGTTGCGCTCGACGCCAAACGAAACCGGCTGTTCGTCGCTAACAAGGCCAACAATACCCTGGACGTAGTCGATCTTACAGCCGGCACACTACTCAAGCAGATACCCAATCAAACCGGCATTCAAGGCCTTGCCTATGCTCCCGACCTGGATCGGATCTATGTCGGTCTGGGGACGAAAGGGATGTGCAACGTTTTCGACGGGGCGAACTATAAAGCCGTCAAAACGATTAAATTCGCGGACGACAGCGACAACGTCCGATACCACGCGAAAACGCACATGGTCTACGTGGCACATGCCGAGAAAGCTCTCGGCGTCATCAGCGCCCGAACCAATTCCTCAAAGGCCGATATCAAATTGCCCGCGGCTGCCGAGGGGTTTGCGTTGGAAGAAAAGCGACCACGAATGTACGTGGCCACGCCCGAGCCGTGCCAGGTGGTTGTTGTCGATACGGCCAGGAACGAAGTGGTCCAAGTTTTTCCGATTCAGAAGTCGGGCGGGGCTCATCCGATTGCACTCGATGAGGCGAACCATCGCATTTACCTGGGTTGCCGAAAAGAGCCAATGATCGTGGTCATGGACACGGAGACGGGGAAGGAAGTTGGAGGGGCCAAAATACCCGAAGGTGTGGACGACTTATACTTTGATGCCGGCACGAAGCGCTTATACGCATCGTGCGGAGAAGGCTTTATTGCCGTCCTGAAAGTGGGCGAAGCCGATCGTGTGGAACTGCAGGAAAAATTACCAACGGCGGCGGGAGCGAGAACCAGTTTATTCGTTCCCGAAACGGGAAGGCTGTATTTGGCCGTGCCGCGTCAGGAAGGCAAGGACGGTCCGGAAATCCGCGTCTACCAGGCGAACGGAAAGTAGCTGAGGTTATTTCACCTTCTCAGGTACAAGTGGAGGAACCGGCTTGGCCAGTTCGAGGGCCGGCTCTCCCGTCGCCGCCGAGACGTCGATTCGCGCTTGCCGAACCGACCAGAGCGCGTCGAGGTAGCCGTCTCGATACTTGAGAAAATTCCGACGGACTTCGATGACTTTGATCGCGTCGACGCCCGGCTCCCCCGACAGGAACAGTTTCTCGATATCTTCAACCGCCCGTTTGGAGTTCGGCAGACCCGTGGTCCGGGCCGAGGCCGTACGCCGCTCGGCCGCGACAAGCCGGGCCAGCGCCGCGGTTACGTCCAATTTCACATTTACTTCCGCACTTTGAAGTTGATTCAGGGCCAGTATCAGCTCGGCCCGACTCTGACTCATCTCGCCCGCGTGAGAATTGACGATCGGCAGTGGGACGTTGACTTGAATACCGATCGAACTCACCCGCGACGGGTCGTAAGAATAGACCGTCCCGACGGACGGGTTTCCGTAACGATTCGCCGCCGTCAACCGGCAGTTCGCCGAAGCTTCTTCGACCGACTTTTGCAGCGCCTTCAAATCGGCTCGCCGGGCGAGTGCCAATTCGTCGAGTGCTTCACCTTCCCACTTCCACGGCGGGACATCTAGTACGCCATTCGCTCGGTACTCTCCACTCACAGCCCCGAGAACTCTGTTCAAATCCTGACGGGCAGTCGTCACCGCTTCCATCCCCGCCAGGACCGCGTCCTGCGAATTCGTCACTTCGGATTGGGCCAGGATCAAGTCGGAAGGTTTTTGTTTGCCAAGATCGATGAGCCGTTTGACGTCGTCAACCAGCCGTTCGTTGAGGCGAAGCGTTTCTTCCAACAACTGCAACTTTTCCTGCCGATAAAGAAGCGCGGTGTACGCGCGCATGACGTCGACGGCAAGCGTTTGTTCCATGCGGGCGATTTCCCATTCCGTCTTCGAAAACGCGGCGGCCGCTCCCTGCCGGCGGATTTGCCCTTGCCCGCGCACTTCCACTTCCCAAAGGAGGAGGTGTTCAAGGGGGACCTTGTTCGTGACCCCTGCAGAAATCGGGCCCGACGCCACTTGAACCCGATTCTCGAAAACCGGATTGAACGGGTAGGTATCGGCGATGACGATGCGCGCCGAGGCAATTCCGAGTTGTTTCCGCTGGGCGTTCAGGGCCGGATTGTTTTTGAGGGCAAATTGTAACGCGGCCTGTAGCGTAAGCACGGGCAACGGTTTTGACCGCCCACCGCCCACCCCATCTTGTGCCCTACCTGATACGTTGCCGAGAAATGCCAACACACAGGCAAGAAAGCCCCAAGACTTCCGCCTGCCGTTTAGGGCCGAAATTCGCATACAAAGTTACTCACCTCAGCAAATTTGTCCGATTTTGCCCATTCAAACAATCAGGGACATCTGGAATATCGACACGACCGACAAGGCCACACAATTTTTTCCTCGATATCTAAAGCGCAATTTAGTTTTGCCGTGGGCGGCAATTGGCCCACACTTGTCGGGTCTAAGCACATAATTGCAAAGGTGGGGGCTCTGCTGGTCGGGGGTGGGAGCGAAACTGGGGACGTCGGACGGGTGATAGCACCGTCGCTGGTTTCGTCCGCATGCTGATCGAGTAGGCCGCCCTCGTCATCGAGGCCATGGCGGTAGTGGCCATCGATGAGGGAGTGATCAAGGTTGCCGTCACGCCCGGCACGGTCCGCTACCTGTTACAACTGGACAAGCCGGGGGAGTACGAGAGTTACAAGCACCAATTCGGGAAGCCCCTCCTCCTGGGGTTGGATCTGCTCATCGCAGGCGACGTCGTCCGGACCGTCGCCCTGGCACCGATGCTGAACAACGCTGCACTGAGCCTCCTTGCGCTCGTTTGCACGTTCCTGAGCTGGTCACTGACCGTGGAAATCGAAGGCCGCTTGCCGTGGCAGGCGAAGGTGGCCAAGACTCCCGAGGAGAAATGATGCCCACCGCGAAACAGTCGAACGAAACCGGCCCCTGGGACGGTCCCGCGCTGGCCAGGCTGCGCGAGTGGGCCACGGCCTGGGCCGAGCAGTGCCTCACCATGTCCGCGAACCCGTGGGCAGCCCACGCCGAAGGAGGCCGGGGCGGCCCCGACCTGCGACCGGATGAAGGCCGCAGGCCAGTGGAACGCGACGTGGGAGCCGTTCTTCGTCCTGGACCCGGCGTGGACGGAGGCGTTCATCGCCGCGGGCGCGCCCGTCTACATCGGCAACGTCCGGCCGCCCAAGCTGGCGGAGCTTTTGAGCATCGTATTCGACACGTCGATCACCCATATGTACGGGCCCGGAACGCGCCGGTACGTCGCGGCGGCGCTGAAGCACGGGGCCACGGTCGAAGAGGTCATGGAAGTGCTCAAGATTTGCGTCGCTCTGGGCGTGCAGGCCTGCAACCTTGGGGTGCCAATCCTGAACGAGGAATTGGCCTCTCCGACTATGCTCTGAGTCGCCAATGCTTCCCACTTACACGACTCCGTTGATGAGCATGACCACCGAGCGCGGCCCGGCCTGGTAGGTGTTGCCGGGCACCGCCTGGGCGGTCTTCCACTCGACGATGTCCTGCGGCGAGGTCAGCGAGGTGTCGATCCACCGCCGCCACGGGCCGGTGCCTGCCGCGGGCGGAGGCAGCTCGAAGTCGAGCGGCTCCCAGTAGCCGTTTAGGATCAAGTGAAAAGCGAGCTTCTCCTTCTTGAGTTCCGCGCCGAAGGCGATACTGTGCGACCCTTCGCCCCAGTCCGGCTGGTTGAGCCGCACGCCGTGCCAAGCCTTGTTCGCTTTCGCGATGAACTCACTCAGGCTCACCCGCTCCTCTTCGTGCGCCTGGTCGCGGAGCACTCGGCGGGCGAGGAGGAGCTTCACGAACCGGTGCACGTCGGCATGCTTCTCGACCAGCGACCAGTCGAACCAGTTGGCCTCGTTGTCGTGGCAGTAGAAGTTGTTGTTCCCACCCTGCGTCCGCCGCACCTCGTCGCCCATCAAGATCATCGGCACGCCCAGCGCCAGCATCGTGACGGTGTGGAGGTTCTTCACCTGTCGGTTCCGCAACACCTCGATCGCCAGGTCGCCCGTCGGCCCCTCGGCCCCGCAGTTCCAGCTCTTGTTGTCGTTGGCCCCGTCGCGGTTGTCCTCGCCGTTGGCCTCGTTGTGCTTCTCGTTGTAGCTGACAAGGTCGTTGAGTGTGAAGCCGTCGTGGCAGGTGACGAAGTTGACGCTCTGCTCGGCTTCCCGTCCCTTGTGCCCGTAGACTTCGTGGCTACCGATCAGCCGGTCGGCGAACCGGCCCACGGAACCGGGTTCGCCACGGAAGAAGTCACGAGCATCGTCGCGGAACCGGCCGTTCCACTCCTTCCACGCGTCGCCGACGAAGCTGCCGACCTGGTAAAGCCCCGCGGCGTCCCACGCCTCGGCGATGAGCTTGGTGCCCGCGAGCGCCGGGTCCGACTCGATGTCCCACAGCACCGGCGGGTTCGGCAGCGGCCGGCCGGTGGAGTCCCGCGACAGAACCGACGCCAGGTCGAACCGGAACCCGTCCACGTGCATCTCGGTGACCCAGTACCGCAGGCTGTCCAGGATCATACGGCGGACAACCGGGTGGTTGGCGTTGAGCGTGTTCCCGCAGCCGCTGTAGTCCGCGTACCGGGCGCCGTCGTCTTCGAGGATGTAGTAACTCGGATTGTCGATGCCCTTAAAGCAGAGTGTCGGGCCGTCGTGACTGCCTTCCGCCGTGTGGTTGTAGACGACGTCCAGAATCACCTCGATGCCGGCGCGGTGGAGGGCCTTTACCATGTCGCGGAACTCGTTCACCGGGCCGAGCGGATCGCGCCTCGAGCTGTATTGCGGATGCGGGGCGAAGTATGAGACGCTCTGGTAACCCCAGTAGTTAACGAGCCCCGCCGGGCAGGCCAGCGTGTCGAACGCGTGGACGGGCAGCAACTCGACCGCGGTGACGCCGAGGTCCT
This sequence comes from Fimbriiglobus sp., assembly GCA_036493815.1. Taxonomy (GTDB): domain Bacteria; phylum Planctomycetota; class Planctomycetia; order Gemmatales; family Gemmataceae; genus DASXPC01. The sequence goes on from DASXPC010000370.1 coordinate 10,596, forward strand.
TGAGGTACGTGATCTTCTCGGCCAGTCCCGCGTAGGTGCCGCGGACCTGCTCCTTGACCCCGGAGTTGGGGTGGCGTGTGAAGCCCTTGACGTGCATCTCGTAGATGACCGTCCGCGCCGACGGGCGCCGAAGCGGCGCGTCGCCCTCCCAGTCGTAGGCGGGGGAATCCACAACCACGCTCTTCATCGCGGCGGCGCAGTTGTCGCCGGGCTTGCGCGCGGCGTCGGGCGTGTAGCCCTTCGGGCTGACAAGCCCGCGCCCGTACGGGTCGAGGACCACCTTCGTGGGGTCGAACCGCAGACCTCTCGCGGGCTCGTTTGGCCCGTCGACGCGGTACGCATAGATCTGCCCCGCCTTCACCCCCGGCACGAACGTGTGCCAGTAGTGGTATGTGCGGTTGGCGACCGGGTCGAACTTGACGACACGGGACGGCTTGGCGGCGTCTTCGCGGTCGAAGAACTGCAATTCCACGCCCGTCGCGGTGCGCGAGAACAGGCTGAAGTTGACCCCTCCGCCGACGACCGTCGCGCCGAGGGGAGAGGGCTGGCCGGGTGTTACTGGGCTCATGATAGTTCGCGTTTGGGGGGTGAAGGATCCCGCCGGCGGTTGGGGCGTTGACCCGGACCCGCCTGTCGGGTGATTCGGTTCAAGTCGGGGTCGGCAAATTCCGAATAACCATAAAAGTTAACCCGCCTTGACGCGAGGATGCCGCGGCGTCATGGGCCGGCCCTCCGGGCTCTTCACTCCGTGCGATCCCATTTGCTGATACTGGTCTTCGCGGCGTCGGCCCCGCTCATGTCCTGCGGCTGCCGGCACCTCGGCCCGCGGTCCATTGTAGCCGACCGACTCCCGTACAACGAAGCCGTCGCAACGTCCTGGAAGGAGCAGGCGCTGCTGAACGTCGTGAAGCTGCGGTACATGGACACGCCGTTCTTCGTCGACGTTCCCCAGATCACCAGCGGTTACCAGTTGGTGGGGACGGCCACCGCCAACGGCGGCATCTTCCCTCCGGTCAGCAACCTGGCCGCCTTCGGTCAGCAACTCGGCCTGACCGGCAACCTGCAGGGTGCCTACCAGGACCGGCCGACGATCTCGTACCAACCCCAGACCGGGTCACAGTTCATCCGTAACATCGCGTCGCCGATCAACCCGGGTTCGGTGCTGTTCCTGCTCCAGTCGGGGTACCCGGCGGACTTCGTGTTCAACCTCACGGTGGACTCGATCAACGGCGTGAGGAACCGCTCCGTCTCCGGCGGCCAACTCCGTCCCGCCGACCCCGGGTTCGCTCGGGCCGTCGAGTCGATCCGCAAGGCCCAGGTCTCCGGCCACGTCGGCATCCGCGTCCAACGCGACAAGGACCAAAAGGACTCGGTCGCCTTCTTCATCCACGACAAGGACATCGACCCTGCACTGGCCGCCGAGATGGCCGAGGTCCGCCGGATCTTCCGTCTGAGCCCCGACCAGTCCGACTTCCGGGTGACCTTCGGGGCCACCGCGGCGAGCCCCAACGAGATCGCCATCCTGTCGCGGTCCGTCATCCGCATCCTGCAGGAGCTCTCCACCTTCGTGGACGTGCCCGCCGACCACCTCGCCGCGGGCATCGCCCCGCCGCTCGAGGCCGTGCCGGCCGACGCGCCGCTGTTCCAGGTACTCAGCGGCGACCGCAAGCCGTGCGACCCGTTCGTCGCGGTCTGCTACGAGGGCCGGTGGTTCTGGATCGAGAAGAGCGACTCCCGGTCGAAGCGCACCCTCGCCAGCCTGCTGGTGCTCCTCGCGCTGGCCGACACCGGCGCGAAGGAGAACCTCCCCGTCATCACCATCCAGGCGAACTAGTTGTCGCCCGGAAGCCCGGCGGGCTCATCCGGAAGGCCCCGCGCCCAACCGCGTCGCCGGGGTCATCCCTTCAACATGATCAGTGCCCCGGGCAATCTGCGTCAACGCGTTCGAGACGTCGGCCGGTTCGAACACGGCCGGGTCGGCACTCGCCGGAGTTGCTTCGTTCATGGAACCCCGGTTGAAACCGGCCCTCAAGT
>DASXPC010000371.1:0-11320 GCA_036493815.1 Fimbriiglobus sp.
CACGGCCGGGGCGGGAGCGATGACCGGGACGGGGGCGGCGATGGGTAATGGGGCGGCGACGACGACCGGAGGCGGTGCGACGATCACTCGCGGGGGGTAGTAATAGTGCGGGTAGTAGACGGGAGCGTAGTGGCGGTGGTACTGGGCGGATGCGGTGCCCGTGCCGAGGGCGACGGTCGCAACGGTTGCCAGGCCGAAAAGTCCCAGTCTCATGACAAATCCTCCGAGGTGTTCGATCGCATTCGGGACGGCGACTCGACCGCCCGGTATCGGAACGAACCGCCGGCCGAGTTTTGCGCTAAGGCGGCAGCGAACTCAGAAACCTTTAACACTTCCATCGGCCGGCCGACAATCTCAAGTGCAAAAAAAACCGGGCGGGGGGATGTCCCCCCGCCCGGTATCCGGTCCCCGTTAAATTAATCGAGGTCCGGGGTCGGCAGGCCGTCGGCGGCCGCCCCGAGCTGATAGAGGACCTGACCCATGATCGAGTCGCGGATGAACCGGACCGACCCGTCCGCCATGCCGATGTTGACCCCGCCGGAGTGGCTGCTCCGCAGCGTCGCCGCTTGGCTGACGCAGGTCGTGCAATTGCCCATCGAAATCGCGAAGTTGTCCGGGGCTCCCTGGACCGAGTCGGCCCCGGAGTTGGTCGAGTTCGGGGAGAGGTCCGTACCCCACCCGTAACCGGCGACGATGCTGGCGCCGGGGAAGCCGAGGGCCCACGACCCGCGGGCGTCGTCCTGGGTTCGGCCGATCCGGACTTCGCCGGTCATCATGGTGTTGGCCGTGCCGTCGGACGAGGAAATCTGGGCGACGGTCATGCTCCGGTTAATGGAGAACGGCCCGGCTCCGGGCAAACCGTAGGAGGCCTGGATGTTGGCCCCGCCCACCGAATTCAGGAAGAGCTGCGGGCCGGCGTTCGCGGCGTAATTCCCCCGCGCCCAGTTCGTGCCGCCGATTATTGCCTGCTGCTCCGACCCACTGTCGGACGGACAGACGAACGCTTTCGGTGGCGTGACCGAAGCGATCGCCCGCCACGTCGTCGTCGTCAACCCGGACAGTTGTTCCTGGATTCCCGTCGAGTAGGCGTTGTAGAGGTTGTCCTGTTCGATGAACGGCAGGAGCATGATGATCCAGTTCGGGCCGAACCGGGTGTCGTTCATGTCCCCGATGACAGTCGAGCCGGGTGCGACCAGCGACGGGACCTGATTCATGATCACGGCCGCCGGCAGCTTGCCCCCGTTGGTGTCCGCGTAGTTGTGGCACGCCAGGCCGAATTGCTTCAAGTTATTTGAGCAACTCATCCGGGCCGCGGCTTCCCGGACTTTCTGAACGGCGGGGAGTAACAGCCCGATCAGCACGGCGATGATCGCGATCACCACCAGTAATTCGATCAGCGTAAATCCCCGACGAAAACGGCGAAGCGAAACTGTCATGCAACGATCCTCCGGATGTAGGCGCGAAGTAACTCCAGCCCGGGCGCGACGGAGCGCGGGTGTGTGGGGTGTCCGGAAAACGATCCGGACGATCACACCGGGAATTTAACCAATGTGGGCGCAACGAATAATGAGACTAATCATTAAATCTTCACGTACCGAGTAGAGCTTTTTTGCTGGAAAAGCCAGAGGAAACGACTGCTTCGGCGCCGAAAAACCGAACCCAAAAATGAGGAGGATTTTTCACACCTCGCAACATTCGGCCACGACAGCGGCCGTCAGACTCGTTGGAGTACAGCACCCGGCCATCGACAAACTCCGCGACGCGGTCGACGCATGGCTCCCGCCGTCGTCGTCGAGAAGTACGTAGATTTCCCATTTGTTCCCGTCGGGGTCAACCGCCCAGACTTTGTTCTGCACGGCGTAACAGCAGGTGACGTGGTCTTCCGGTACGAGCGGGTAACCGTTGGCTTCCAACCGGGCGGCGATTTCCTTAACCGCCGCGGTGGACTTGACCTGCACGCCGAAGTGGGCCACGGCATTTGCCGGGGCTGAAGGTACACTCGATTCGTTCAACGCCAAGTTCACCGGCGGCTCGGCTACCTCGAACTTCGCATACCGCGGCCGCTCTTTTGTCGGCCCGTGGCCGAATAACGACCGGTAAAACCTCCGCGATTGCTCCAAATCCTTTACCGCGAGGGCGACGTGGATGCGACTCGTCGTTGCGAATTCTACCGCGGATTCGGAAGCCATTGGATACCCTCACGGATTGGCACTGTATTAAGGATACAGGAGCACGGCTTGTCGCCTTACCCGATATTCCTCCAACGCAGGTTGCCAGGCCTTTTCCAACTCCGCCACGGATTTCCCGGCCAACAGCCCGTCAAACGTCGCCTTGTGAAGAAGCAGCGTGTCGAACCGTTTCGGATTCCAGTCGGACGGGTAGAGGGACCGCAACGTGACGGCGACCGTCAGGCCGACGTGAACGGGGTGGAGTTTGTCCCAGTCTGTCACGAGGATGTCCACGCCGCGGCAGGGTTTTTCTTTATAAACCGATGCGGTCGGCGTGCGGTCGACCGGGACGAACCGGACGCCGGGCAGTTTTCGTTCGTTGAGAGCGGCCGCAAGCGTGCGCCCGTCAATCCAGGGGGCGCCGATCCATTCGAACGGCCGCTCGGTCCCCCGGCCGACGCTGACGTTCGTCGTTTCCAATAACCCGATGCCGGGGTAGAGCATCGCGGCGGTCGGGTGCCGCATGTTCGGCGACGGGTTCCGCCACGTCAGTCCGGTTCGGTCGAACGTGTCGGCCCGCCGCCAGCCTTCCACTTTCACCACGGCCAGATCGACATCGAGCTTTTTATCGGCCACATACAGCCGGGCGAATTCGCCGACGGTCAGGCCGTGGCGGAGCGGGATCGTGTGGAATCCGACGAACGAACTGCGACCGGGATCGCGGACCGGCCCTTCGACGAGCGCCCCGCCGATCGGGTTGGGGCGGTCGAGGACGACGACGCGGACGTGATTTTCCGCGGCGGCATCGAGCACGAGGCCGAGAGTGCTGAGGAACGTGTAAAACCGGCAGCCGATGTCCTGAATGTCGTAGACGAGGGTGTCGATTCCCTTCAGCGTCTCGGCGGTCGGTCGCCGTCGTTTGCCGTAAAGGCTGTAGACGGGCAGTCCGGTTTTTGCGTCGGTCGAATCGCCGACGCTCGCGTCGAGTTCGCCGCGGATGCCGTGCTCGGGGGAGAAGAGTGCGACGAGCGAAACGCCCTCGGCCCGGGCGAGGAGGTCGATGGTGGGAGTGCCGTCGGCCGCCCGGCCGGTCTGGTTGGTGACGAGGCCGACCTTTCGGCCCTTCAACAACGCGAACCGGTCTCGGACCAGGACGTCAATGCCACAGAGGGCGAGCGGCGATCGAACGGTTGCCGGTTCGCCTTTCCCGCCGCCCTCCCGAACGGCCTCGGCCACGATTGTCCCAATTTCCCGGCGGAGCCGGGTCATGTTCCCCTTGTCGTCCGGGTGGACGCGGTTGGAAAGGATGATGATCGCAGTTTGGGAAGGCGGGTCGACCCAGATGGAAGGGCCGGTGAAGCCGGTATGGCCGAACCCGGTGCCGGGTTTGAACACGTTACCCCGCTGGGCGGAGTAGCCGGTGTCCACGTCCCAGCCGGGGGAGCGTTTTCCCTTCGGGGGGACGGGGTGCGGGGCGGTGAACTGCTTGACGGTATAGGCGGCGAGGACGCGGGTGCCGTCGAGTTCGCCATCGTGGAGGAGCATTCGGCAGTAGCGGGCAAGGTCGTCGGCGGTGCTGAACAGTCCGGCGTGCCCGGCCACGCCGCCGAGGGCGAACGACCGCGGGTCGTGGACGGCGCCGAGGATGATCTTGCCGTCCCGCTTGCCCGTGGGGGCGACGCGGGGCCACAGCTCTTTCCCCGGGTTGAACGTCGTGTCGCTCATTTTGAGCGGGGTGAAGACGTTCTTCGCGGCGAATTGGTCGAGAGGCATTCCGGAGATGCGTTCCACGAGGTAGCCGAGGGTGATGTACCCGACGTCGGAATAGCGGAAGCGGGTGCCCGGGGGCGACTGTAACGGCAGGTCGGCGACCCGCTGCAACATTTCGGCCCGGGTGCCGGTGTAGTCCTTGAGGCTGTTGTCCGGCGTCAGGCCGGCGACGTGCAACAGACACTGTTCGACCGTCACGTCCTGCTTGCCGTTGGCGGCAAACGCGGGCCAGTGTTTCGCCACCTTGTCGTCGAGTTTCAGCTTGCCCCGCTCGATCAGAATCCAGAGGCTGGTGGCCGTGGCCACGGGCTTGGTACACGAGGCCATGTCGAAGAGCGTGTCCGCGGTCATCGGCACTTCGGCCGGGACTTTCGCCTTCAGCCCGTAGGCCTTTCGGAAAACGGTCTTGTCGTCGTGAACGATCAGGACCACGGCTCCGGGGCAGTCGTTGCGCTTGATGGCCGCGGCGACGGCGGCGTCGATCTTGGCCAGGCGGCCCGGGTCGATGTCGGCGGCAACGGCCGGAACAACGACCGCCGCCGCGAAAACCGCGGCAATGAGTCGGGACATGACGGGGCCGGGATAGGGGTATCGGCGAACCAGGTTACTTCTTCTTCTCTTCCTTCTTCTCGTCCTTCTTCTCGTCCTTCTTCTCGACCTTGGGCGGGGCGGCCGCGGGCTTCACGGCCGGAACGGCCGGCACCCCCTGAACAAGGATCGCAGGGGCCGCCACCGCCCGGAGATTCAACACGCCTGTGGTCCGCGCCGCCGAGGTCGGCCGGACGGGCGTTCCCATTAGTTGCGGGCTGACCAGCACCAGCGTGTCGTCTTTGAACGCCTTCAAAAAGGTGGGATCGACTTTGCCGCCGTCGCTCGTGACGACCACGACGCCCCCCGATGCCAGTTTCTCCAAGGCCGTGGCCCGGTTCACTTCTTTCCCATCAGCGGTGAACACGGTCAGATTCTCCAATTCCTTCAATGCCAATTCCTTGACTCGCCGCGTCTGGACGTCCCGTTCCTCCGGCACGACTTCCGTCTTGCCATTTTTCACGACCGTTTTCCGCACGGTCACCTTCCGCGTCTCCGTCACCATCGCCTGGATGCGGACCTGCCCGTCGCCGTCCCGGTTGAGCAGCACGACGCGCGGAGCGGGCCCGAGCGGCTTGGATTCGGTTTTCGGCGGCGGGGCGGCGGGGAGTTGCAGGGCCGCCGCGAGCAGGAGCATTGGGGTCATGGCAGAGTCCTCGAAAGACGGGAGCATAGTATACACCGTTGGGCGACAAACGTGAAGCGGGAGAAGCGATGACCGATCCGGCAGACCTGTTGCCCGCCGTACTGGCCGCCCCGGACGACGATTTACCCCGGCTAGTGTACGCCGACGCTTTGGAGGAAACCGGCGACGTGGCGCGGGCGGAGTTCATCCGCGTGCAGATCGAGTTGGCCCGGGATCCGACGCGGGCGGACTTGAAGGCACGGGAGGCGGTGTTACTCGCCGTGCACGGGGAGCAGTGGCTGGCGCCGCTGAGGCGCAAAGGGGAAGCGTTTGAGAGTCAATCGACTCATGGGCAGTTCCGGCGGGGATTCGTCGAAATTGTTTGGATGCCGGCCTTCTGGTTCGTAAGGCGGGCGGATCGATTATTCGACTCGACGCCAGTCACAGAATTGAGAGTCCTCTCGGCAACTACAGCCCAGTTTAGCGACCTCCGATCGAGTCCTTACTTTTCGCGTCTCCGTTGGCTCGACCTTTCCGATCGAAAAATCGGTGACGAAGGCGCAACGAGTCTTTTTTTGGGGAAGCCACCTAAACTTCGTGGATTACGGTTGCGCGCCTGCAACCTGACGGATTGGATCGTCGGCTACCTCGACCCGGAAGACGGGACGGTTTCCACAGACCTCGACATCCTTGACGTCAGCCTGAACGACCTGACGTCCGCCGCAGTCGACCGCCTCCGCCGGTTCTACACCCCCGGCGTCGTCCGCTTCGACCCGCCTACCGATTCAATTCCCGCTCGACTCTATCGATGAGGTCCTGGGCCTTCCACGAGCGTTCGCCGACGGCGATCATTTTCTCTTTTTGTAGCCAGCCGCGGACTTTCTTCTCGGCCGCCACGGCCGTGCTGTGCGTCTTCACGCCGAAGTACCGGGCGACTTCCCCGTGCGTGGCCGCGGTGTGCTTGCGGGCCAGGAAGATCGCCGCCATCCGCGGGTGAGTGACGACCCAGGCCTTGGACTTGGATTGCAGCGACCCCTGCGGCAGATACAGGGCAGTGCAAACGGCGTGGTCGATGTCGCTCAAGCTGACCGCCCGGATCGCGTGGCGGAGCAAGTCGCCGACGGCCTCGCGAGCGAGTTTGACGTCGGGCGCCCGGCCAGTCACTTTCGCGAAATGCCGCACCCCGTTCACCGCCCCTTCGAGTTCCCGCACGTTGCCGCGGAGGTGGCGGGCGAGGTACTTCAGCACGTCGTCCGGCAGGGGCGGCCCACCGGTGCCGACCTTCGCCCGCAGCACGTTCAGCCGGGTCTCGTCGTCCGGCGGGAGCAACCCCCACACGGCCCCGCCGAGCAGGCGGTCGGTGAGGTCGGGGATCAGTTCCTCGGCCAAGCGGGGGTGGCAGTCGGTGGTCACGACGACCTGCCGGCCCGCCGTCACCACGGTGTCGATCACGTGGGCGAGTTCTTCCTGCGTGCCGACCTTTTTCGCCAGAAAGTTGATGTCGTCGATCAGGAGGGCACAGCCGTCGCGGACCTGGCGGCGGAAGGCGTCCATTTTCTTGAACCGGATGCCCTGGGTGAACCGGGTGGTGAATTCTTCGGCGGTGAGGAACACGGGCCGGGCGTCGGTGATTTTCTTGCGGAGGCCGACGTAGATGCCTTCGAGCAGGTGGGTTTTGCCGGTGCCCACGGGGCCGTACAGCACGAGCGGGTTGGCCGCGAGGCCCGGCTCCTCGACCGCGGCGAGGGCGGACGCGTGGGCCACCCGGTTGCACGACCCGGCGACGAATTCGGCCAGCGACTTCCACCGCCGGCTGGGCTGCGTCTTTTTCGCGGGGGCGGCCGCAGGCTCGACCCGCTCGCCGAACAAATTGACTTTGGCCGCCGCCGGCTTCGTCGGATCGGGCGGCGGCGGCGGTTCGAGTTGCTCTTCGACTTCAAATTTCACCGGCGTCGGCTGGCCGAATACCTCGGCCGCCGCGGCCTCGATTTCCCGCCCGAACGACTGGGGCAGCCATTCCCGGAAGTGCAACGACGACACGCCCACCGTCAACCCGTCCGGCCCCGCTATAAACCGCACGTGCTGCCGGAACCACAACTCGTACCGCCCGGCACCGACGCGACCCACCACCGCCGCCTCCATGCGGGTCGCGTACTCCTCCTGAGTAACGGGCAAACGGGCGGGCACTTTCTGCTCCGAGCGGCTCTGCGTTTCATCATGAAGCGCCATCCGTGCCGGTTACACCACATCGTCCATTGATGCGGTCCGTTTAGTTAACATCGCATGAAGCGGATAGCAAGGGGCAATCCGTGCGCCGCGTCACTTCGCAAAACCTCACGCCGTCGGCGGCCGAGTCGCGACGCCGACCGCGTCGCTCCCGCCTCCCGTTTCAACCCGCGCACCGGATTGACTTTCCTCCGACTCCTTCGCCGCCGGGCCGCGTCCGCCGGGTCCGATTTTCAGATACACGTCGCTCCGGGAAATCAGTTGAAATTCCTGACTTTCGTACATTCGGATCGCGGGCCCATTTCGTTCGTCGACGCCGAGCGTCAACCGCATGGCCCCGCCCGCGCCCGCCAGGCGAATCGCGGCACGGGTCAACGCCGCTCCCAATCCCCGGCGTCGGAAGCCCGGAATGATGCCGAGGTATGCAATTTCCCGTTCGTCGGGACGATCGCCGGAACTCAGAAGCAGTACGCCCGCCGGTTCGTCGGCGACTTCGGCCAGGAACCATTGCGGCGTTCGGCCGGCCGTCCCACGATACCCGGCGAGGATTTCCGCCGACGTTCGCGCGCCGTCGAGTTCGACGCAGTCGAGGGTATCGGTGTAGGACGAAATCAGCACGCCGGCGAACCGCTTGGCGTCGATTTCGGCGTAAGGTCTGAGGCGCAGGACGGATTCGTTTTCCGGAATCGCTTTCCCCGTCGCCACGGCAAGGTGCAGCATCCGGGTGACCCGCCGAAATCCGCCGCGAACCAGCGACTCCCCGCGGCGAATCTCCCCCTCCGGCAGATTCACCTGAGTCACCTTCGCGCCGCGGCCGGCGAGCCAGCCGCACGCCGCGGAAACCAATTGGTCTTCAATTTCGGGATCGGCCGACGCCGGCGGAAGAAGTTGCCCCTGACCGCCGGGCTGCGGAATGGCCAGCGTTGCCGAATGCACGGTCCCGGACTCGTCCGTGGCCGCGAAAAACCCGCCCGGTTCGATCTCACCAGACCGCAACAGCGCCAACAGGTTTCGGACCGATTCCGAAGGGTCCGGCAGGTGGGCAAAGAGCACCCCCGCGGCAGCCGGCCAGGCCGGGCGGGAGGCAATGCCGACACGCACACGCATGGCCGATCATCCTTCGGGCGGCACGTCCTTCGCCCGCACCATCTGCACCTTGCCGGCCCGGCCTACGGCGTAAGTGAAATTCGTCCGCGCCGTGCACGCCGCACCGACTTCACCCTTCGGGTTCATCGCCAGAAACGCGACCTGACCCGGGTGGACACCCCGCTGCACCGCCGCCGCGTTCGCCCGCTTGCAGGCCAACTCGCACGCCACCTGCGGACTCTTCCCGCCCCGCATCTGCTCCACCACGAACGACGACCCCACGATCCGGATGATCTCCTCCCCCACCCCCGTGGCCCCGGCCGCCCCGGCGTGGTCGTCCACATAAAGCCCCGCCCCGATGATCGGCGAATCCCCCACACGCCCCGGCACCTTGTACGCCAGGCCGCTCGTCGTGCACACGCCCCCCAGATTCCCGTTCACGTCCCGCCCCAGCACCGTCACCGTGTCGTGGTTGTTCTCGTCGATCTCCACGTTGATCTCCTCCGGCGAATTCGCCACCGGCAGCTCCCCCTTCGGCTTCTTCCGGAACGCCGGGTTCCCGTCGTACCACGCCTTCACGCTCTCCGGCGTGTGCAGCGTCTCCAGCGGATACCCGTTCTGCAGCGCGAACCAGAGTGCCCCCTCGCCGACGAGCAAGACGTGCGGCGTCTTCTCCATGACCAGCCGGGCCAGCGACGCGACTTTGCGAATGTTCTCGACGCCCCCCACTGCCCCGCACGAAAGCGTCTTGCCGTCCATGACGCAGGAGTCGCGGGAGATGGTGCAGATCTTGTTCCCCACCGCCCCGACGCCGACCGAGCGGATCGAGGGGTCGAGTTCGACCACCTGCGCCCCGGCAATGACCGAATCGAGGGCGGGCTTGCCGTCGGTCAGCAATTTGAGGGCGGTTTCCGCCGCGGCCTTGCCGAACGGCCAGGTGGCGATCACAACGGGCTCGGCCATGAGTAACTCCCAGGCGGTAAGCGAACGATCCAGTCCCGCAAGCAGAACCGATTTCCGCGCCGAACGCCAGAGGGTAGGCGAATTTTCTTGGCGGCACACCGAATGAGAGGATTATTTGGTTGTATCAGGTCGGCGCGGACTGCCGGCCGTCTGGCTTAACCGGACACTCGCGAATCGCGGGATTTCCTGGCTTACATCGACGGCCCATGCCCGACGAAGCAGCGGCTGTGGGCGATGTCATGCCGCCGACATGACGCCGATCCGGAAGGCGACCGTCGGCTCCTGCTTCGTGATTAGTAAATCACGCTGTCCCCTTTTCACCCCTGATCTTGACTCAAAAGTTAACTGTGGTTAATTTTCTTTTATAAACTAATTGGGAAAGGTCTCATCTATAAACCCTGGCGTTTAAGTGTCTTAAAATATTGCTGGAGGAAGGCTCATGTACTATCGTAATCCTGTAGCGGCGCTGGCACTTACAATAGTTATTGTTTGCATTAATCGATCTTTATTGCTCGCTCAGATCCCGAGTGACGACTCGTCTGGCATTGGCATTCTTTCCACAACTGACCCATATTTCTCGTTAGTGTCGGAAGTTGACACCATTAATATATGCACGACAACGCTCGACAAAAAGGGAATAAAAGATAAAGATAGAATTGGCCTACTCTCAAGGCGCGCCGATGCATATAGCCGACTCGGAAATGCTGAAAAAGCAATAAGCGATCTGCGTCAAATAATCTCCATCGACGGGAAGTCCACCTCGGCGCTATCAAGGCTGGCGCAGATCAGTTACGTAAGTGGAAAAAAAGAATATTTTGAAATTGCCAAACAACTATATTGCATAAATCCAAATAATCCAACCTCGCTGTTGCTGCTTTACATGCACAATTACGGAGATTACTATAAACAGGATCAATATGATGCAACCGCCATCGAACGAGCAATCAATTCGGACGACTGCAATCCGGACTGCCTGTTTGCCCGAACAAATATTCTGTGCCAGGAAAATAATTATAAGCGCATAATTGATCTGATTGACAAAGCAATAGGAAATTACGAAAGGTATCGAACGACTAATACAACATGTAAAGCACAGCTTTTATTAACTCGTGCTACCGCATTTTATGTTCTCGGCGAAGGCGGCAAAGCGATTGAAGATCTGTCGATGGCCAATAAAGAAAATCTGGGATGCGACATTAATTTAAGAAAAAGTATTTATGGATTGGCTTGGGCGTGTATGCGAGAATACGGGACGGAAAAATCATCTACCATTTTTGCCAAAAAGCTCTTGAAAGAAGACACAGGAGATATGATAGACAATATTTATATTGATATTGTTACACATATTGACATTAACAATAAACAGCTCACCGCTCTATCGATCAAAAAATATATGGACGAATTTATGAAATACGGCTCTACCAGGGCATGGCTATTATCGTTATTTATTTATTGTGAAGAAAACAACGCGGAAATTTACAAAGCACTGATGAGCCCAGACAGCTCTTCCGTTGGAAAATCTCTTGCTCTAAACTACCTTGAGATAAAAGCCTATTTTCTTTCTTCGTGCAAAGACTCTGACTGCCGCAACGGCAAGGAGGCCGTTAAGACTGCCAAGTTGCTTTGTGATATTTCGTGTGGCAACAGGGCGAAGTATTTAATGCTATACGCTATGGCCTTGGCCGAAACGGGCGACTTTTCCGGCGCAGTGTCCTATGCGGATAAGGCTGTTAATAAATTGCCTTGCGATTCCGATATGCGAAAGGCTTACATTAAGAGATTGAATATGTTTAAGAGCCACATACCTTACAGGATTGGCTTTACGGATGATACATATGACATGTTTGTTTACTAATGATGGCGATTAGCGGAAAAAGGGGACAGCGTACTTTTC
>DASXPC010000372.1:0-32290 GCA_036493815.1 Fimbriiglobus sp.
TGGTACCGCGAAAAGGGCATCCCGTGGAAGCGGGGGTGGCTCATGTACGGTCCGCCCGGCACCGGGAAGACGGCCCTCGCCCGGGCGTTCGCCGAGGACCTGAACCTGCCGATCTACGTCGACAACCTGGCCGAGATGGGCAACCACGACCTGACCAAGGCGTGGGCGGAGATGCAGGTGAACGTGCCGTGCATCGCCCTCATCGAGGACGTCGACAACGTGTTCCACGGCCGGGAGAACGTGGCCCGGAAGAACGCGATGTTCGGCATGATGCCGGGCCCGGCGCGGAAGCACGACGACGACGACAAGGACCGGAGCCGGTCCGCCTTCGTCACCCCGCTGACGTTCGACTGCCTGCTCAACTGCCTGGACGGCATCGAGCGGTCGGACGGGATCTTCACCGTGATCACGACGAACGACGTGGCGAAGATCGACCCGGCCCTCGGCCAGCCGCGGCCGTCACCGGACGGGAACACGGAATTCATCTCCACGCGCCCGGGCCGGATCGACAAGGCGATCGAATTGACTTACATGGAGCAGGCGGACAAGAAGAAGATGGCCGCACGGATTCTGATCGACTACGAGCCCGAGATGCTGCAAATGTTCGAATTCGTGGACCGCTACCCCGACCTGCAGGAAACGCCGGCCCAGTTCCAGGAACGGTGCGCCCAGGTGGCACTCAAGTGTTTCTGGAAGGAATTGCAGGCGGCGAAGGACTCGCAATCGACCGTGAGCAACGATACGGCCGAGCACGTGGCGTTGACCCGGTAGTGCTGCCGGTCGGAAATAAATCCCCCCGGTCCGTCGGGGGGAATTTTTACGCCAGCGATTTTCGGGCAAGTTGCCCGGCCAGTAGGAGAGCATTGTCCAGCTTCGTGGGGTCTTTGCCCCCGGCCTGTGCGATTTCGGGCTTGCCGCCTCCTTTGCCGCCGACGACCTCGGCGACCGGTTTCAACAGGTCGCCGGCTTTCAATCCCTTCTTCACGAGATCGGCCGAGAGGGCGACGACGAGCGGCACTTTCCCCTCGTCGTCGGCCGAGCCGAATACGACGACGCTCGACCCGACTTTCTGCCGGACGCGGTCGATCTGGGCCCGGACCTGATCGCCGGGCACTGCCGGGATGCGGCCGATCACGATCGTGGTGCCATTCACCACTGGGGCATCCGCGAGGAGTTTATCGACGGCCCCCGCCAGGTCCGCGGCTGCCCCTTTCGCGAGCTGGTTTTTCAGCTTCTTCAATTCCTCCTGCATCGCCTCGACCCGTGTCGGCAGTTCCTCCGGCTTGCACTGGAACCGGGCGGTGAGGTCGTCGAGAGTGACGGAGAGTTTCATCGTCTCGGCCGCGGCCACGCGGCCCGTCACCGCCGTGACTCGACGAATCCCCTTCGCCACGGCCTCTTGCGACAGCAGGCGGAAAAACCCGATACCCCCCGTGCGCCGCAAGTGCGTGCCGCCGCAGAATTCGACCGAATCATCGTGCGTGGCCAGTGCCGGCGCCTCCGGGCCGATCAGGACGACGCGAACCGGGTCGGGGTATTTCTCCCCGAATACGGCCCGCACGCCGGGGATCTTCTTCGCCTCGGCCAGCGGCATCGTCACTGCCGTCACCGGCAGGTCCCGCGAAATCAGATCGTTCACCCGGGCCTCGATTGCCCGCACACTCTCCTGCGACACCGGCTTGTCGTGGCTGAAGTCGAACCGCGTCTTGTCGCCGTCGACCAGCGACCCCTTCTGCTCGACGTGTCCGCCCAGCACCTGCCGGAGGGCCAGATTCATGAGGTGCGTGGCGGTGTGGTTCCGCATAACGTCGATCCGCCGCAGCGTCGATTGCATGCAGCGCACTTTGTCCCCGACGGCGATTTCTCCGTCGAGCACGGTGCCGAAATGCAGGACGGCGTCGCCAAGTTTCTGAGTGTCTTCGACGCGGAATTCCAGCCCGGCCGTGGCCATGTTGTCGATGGTGCCAGTATCACCGACCTGACCCCCCTGCTCCGCGTAGAAGTTGGTGCGGTCGAGCAATAAGGCCGCCTCGTCCCCGGGCCGCAGCTTCCCGGCGCGGACGACCTCGTTGTTTACAACCCAGCCGAGCACGGTCGCGTCGACGAGGCCGACTTCGTATTTGGGTGAATCGTCGGTCGAAGGCAGGTCGCCCTTTACGGCGGTGACAACAAACTTTTTTGCGCCCTCTCGACTTAAGTTTTGGGCAACAAGTTTTGCCTTTTCGTAACCTTCTCGGTCGACGGTATATCCACGCTCAGCGGCCATTTGTTCGACTATGTCGACGTAGATTCCATACGTGTCGTGCAATTTGAAGACGGCGTCCCCTATAAGCACAGGCTTAAAAGCTTCGATATCTTGCTTCGAATTAAGGTTGAAAATCTTCTCCGTTTCCTTGCACAACATGTCGAATAGGAGTATTCCTCGTTCGAGATTCCTGATGAACGCGACCTCCTCCTCGTAGATCTGCTCGCGGACCTTCTCCGGGTTCCGGGTCAGTTCCGGGAACGGCTTGCCGAAATGTTCGACCACGGCCATGACGAGTTTGTGCAGGAACGGCTCGGTCGTGCCGAGGGTCTGTTTGCCGTACCGCTCGGCCCGGCGAAGAATCCGGCGGAGGACGTAGTCCCGGCCGACGTTGCCGATCTTCGCCCCGTCCGTCAGGGCGAAGGTCAGCGTCCGGATGTGGTCGGCAATGACGCGGTACGCCGTGTCCTTCAGGTCGTCCATTTTGCCGCCATAAGGGGCGGCCTTCGTCGCGTCCTGAATCGCGGCGAAGAGCGGGGTGAACACGTCCGTGTCGTAATTGCTCGATTTTCCCTGCAGTATCTTGGTGAGTCGCTCGAACCCCATGCCCGTATCGACGTGTTTCGCCGGCAGGGGCGTGAGGCTCTTATCCGGGTTGCGGTTGAACTGGATGAAGACGAGGTTCCAGATTTCGATGACCTTGTCGGTCCCGGCGTTGACGAGAGGACCGCCGGACTTGTCGGGAGTGCCGTCGTAATGGATTTCGGTGCAGGGACCGCAGGGGCCGGTTTCCCCCATCTCCCAGAAGTTGTCCTTCTTGTTCCCGAGGTGGATGTGCGAATCGGGTACGCCGACGGCCCGCCAGCAGTCGGCGGCCTCGTCGTCGCGGGGGATGTTATTCTCGGGGTCTCCTTCGAAGACGGTCACGTGCAGCCGGGACTTGTCGAGCTTCCAGACGTCGGTGAGGAGTTCCCAGGCCCAGGCGATGGCTTCTTTTTTGAAATAGTCGCCGAAACTCCAGTTGCCGAGCATTTCGAAGAAGGTGTGGTGGTAGGTGTCCTTGCCGACGTCGTCGAGGTCGTTATGTTTGCCGCCGGCCCGGATGCACTTCTGGGTATCGACCGCCCGCTTGTACGGCCGCGTGCCGGTGCCGAGGAAGACGTCCTTGAACTGGTTCATCCCGGCGTTGGCGAAGAGCAGCGTCGGGTCGTCGTGCGGCACCACCGGGCTACTCGGCACAAACGTATGCCCGCACTTTGTCACGAAAAAATCGATGAACTGCTGGCGAATCTCACTCGACGACGACATGGGAACCTCAGAGCCGAAATCGGCCCCGGGGGTGTCACCCCGGGCCTCATGGAAACAGGAATCTGCCACTACTTGAGGATCCGAATGTTAAAAGGATAGCGGTATCGCTCGCCCTTGTTGGCGGCCATGGCGCCCATGACACAGAACACGAGGTTTAGCACCCAGATGATGGGAAACAATATCAGACCGATTCCGACGCAGGACAGGACGCCGGCCACGGCCCAGCCGATCAACATGGTGATCTGAAAATTGAGTGCTTCCTTCCCCTGGTCGTTGACGAATGCCGAGGTGTCTTTCTTGATCAGCCAGACGATGAGCGGGAGGAGGAAAGAACCGATAATGCCGCCGAGGTGGCACAATAATCCCATCGTCCGATCGTCCGACGTGGGGGGGCCGGCCGGGGCCGTTTCGGGGGCGGTAACGGGGACCGACTCGGGGGCTGGTTCGGGAACGTCACTGGGCATTTCTGCGTCTCCTTTGGGGAAGCATGGGAGATCTGGCCTCGGGACAATCCGACGACAGAATAGACACGAAATCAACCGAAAAGTTCAAGGGTTCGGTGGTCGAATTGTCCTCCCTTTGACCCTGCCAGGCCCGGCGAATAAGTTGACCTCAACTACCGACCCAGCGCTTTTCGCCATGGCCGTCTATTCGTTCCACCGCCGCCTCGTCAGGGGAAGCCTTTGGCTCCTGCTCACGTGTGGAGCGGCCGCGGGACTCTACGTGCTGGCGGTCGTGCCGCCCACGACCAGCAGTTGGTATCCGCCCTGCATGCTTCACGCCACCACCGGACTGCACTGCCCCGGGTGCGGCCTGACTCGGGCCGTCCATGCCGCCCTGAACGGAAACTTCTCACAAGCCTTCGCCTACAACGTCCTCGCCCCAGTCTTCCTGGCGGTGGCCGGTTTCGCCGCGGTGAAATCGCTCTGGTATTGGACGTGGGGAACCAACCCCCCGCAAAATCGCGAAACGTCGAAGTGGATTCCGATCGGGATCGCTGTCTGTCTGGTCCTGTTCGGAATCCTTCGCAACATCCCCGCCTACCCATTCACCCTCCTCGCCCCGCACGAGATATGACTGCCTCGTAGACCTCGCGAAGGGGCACGCCGTGCTCGCGGGCGACTTTCGCACACGCCTCGAACTCCGGCGACAAAACCTCCTCGCCATTCGCCCAACCCCGTTTTGCGGCCACCGGGCCCCAGAGCGTTTCCACCGTGACGATTTCCCGATTCAACTTGGTCCGCTCCGCCCGGGTCTTGCGAATGCCGAGCGTCGCCGTTTCGCGGAATAGGACCGATTCCAACTCCGGCACCCTCGCCGGTTCGCAAATCACCGACACTTGAAATCCCGGCCGGCCCTTCTTCATCTGCCCTTGAACGACGAACACATCGAGCGCCCCGGCATGGAAGAGTCTTTCGGTGCAATAGCCGATCACTTCCGGGGACACGTCGTCGAGGTTTGTTTCTAGTACGACGACCGTATCCAGGAGTGTGGAATTCGGAGTTCGGGGTTCGGAGTGGCCCGAACCGATCAGGAGGCGGAGGATGTTCGGTTGTTCGATGAAGTCTTTCGTCCCGGACCCGTGGCCGATTCGCTCGATCGTCAACTGCGGCGAATCCACAAATTCACTCACCACCGCCGTCAGGATCGCCGCCCCGGTGGGCGTCGTCAGTTCCCCTTTCACCGGGCACTTGGCTAACGGCACGCCCTTCAGCAACTCGGCCGTGCCGGGCGTCGGCACCGGCATGATGCCGTGGGCGCACTTTACGGTCCCACTGCCGACCGCCACAGGCGAACTGGTGAACCGCTCGACGCCAAGAGCATCGAGACCCACGGCCGCCCCGACGATATCGGCAATACTGTCAAGCGCTCCGACCTCGTGAAAGTGGACCCGCTCCAACGGCATGCCATGAACTTTGGCCTCAGCCTCGGCCACTTTGCGGAAAATCGTCGTCGCCAAGTCCCGCTGCCGCGGCGAAAGTGCCCCCTTCGCCAGGATCGCTTCCACGTCCGGCAGAAACCGGTAGTCTTCCTGGTCCTGGGCAATCACCGTCGCCTTCGTGGCCACAAACCCGCACCGCTTCACCGTCTCAATTTCCAGTCGAATCGGCAGTGAAAGTGAGTCGCACGCAGCCCGAATGAGAGCCGGATTGACTCCTGCATCGATCACGGCCCCCAGCACCATGTCTCCGCTGATGCCGCTGAAGCAGTCGAAGTGGGCAATACGCACGAGATGTCTCCAATCCCTAATTGAACTCTAATCCTTCTCAGGTTACTGCTAACGGGTAAGTCGCGGGAGAATCAAGCATGAAGACTATTGGATTCGTCTGCTTTTACAGTGTCATGCTCATACCCCTGGCAGCCGGACAGGACAAACCTCCCGCCCCACGGCGAGACCTCGGTTATCTGGACGTGAACGCTACCGCCCTACCTTCATCAATTGACGTTCATGCCGATTGGCCGCTGTTAGCCATTGCGCGATACCCCGAGAGGGAAGTACGTCCTCCTCCTCACGGACAAACACCACAAGAATTCGAGTTGAGTCAGAAAGTAGGACAGTTCGCCAAGAAGCCCCAACTCGATCCCCCCTTCCTCAACAATCGATATTCCGATGGCAATCTCGCGTTCTACCTCGTCGGTCCGCCCGGCCATCCGGACGACCGGTTTGAACTGGCCGACGTATATCGCGACGGTCAGAAGTTGACCGTAACACTCGAAAGTTGGCGAACCGGAAAGCCCTTGACAAAAACAGCCCCAACACGCTTGGTTCAGACGGCAAGCATCCAGCCGCGGTTGGAACGCGGGGAATATGACCTAACCGTCATCTGGCGGCCGTTTATCCCCCACCCGACCCAAACGCCGTTCTGGCATTTGGAGAATGAGCGAAGGGCCACCGCAAAATTCACGGTCTACGACGGTCCGCAACCGATGGGCAATGTCACCACTCTGAAGTTGGCCGATTTCCAGCCGTTTGAAATCCCCAAAGCCGAGACTGCCCGACTTTGGCTGCCGGTATCAAAAGTGGGAAAGGAGCGGTCGAAAATCGGTTTCGGAGATCGGGAGAAAGGGTTTGGCGTTGCGGCCGGAACTTTTGACCTGGACGCATGGAAACGAAATGTCAGTAGCCGAACGGTGGTGAACGGCAAGATTCTCGGCCCATCAATGCCTGCCCACACCTTGGCAAGCATTCAACCCGCAAAGCTGGGCGATCCACTGTACGCCACGGTTTTTTCACCCCGCGGGGATCCACTCAACAGTCTTCGGGTCACTGCAATCGAATGGAAAGATCGAGGGTTCATTCTCCACACACGTCTTTTTCGCCACAGACAAGGTTCCGGTATTCGATCCGCTTATTCCGGCCCGGAGTATAAGGCACTTCTCGTCCGATTGACGAACCCGGAGGCGGATACACAGGCAAGCCGACGACCGATGACGGGGAAAATCCCGGTCACCGTCGCTTGGACCGTAGCCGTCGGGAATCGCAGCCAATCGGCCTACCTTGCCGCATTTCGTCCGATTGAAAAGAACGAAGTCGTACCCGGCCGAGAAGCCACACCGGAGCACCCCCGCCCCGAATGGATGGACAAGGGCAGCCACACCGTATTGACGATTCGACACTGACGTTTTCCCGCTCTCGTCACTTCTAAAACTCGTCCCGTTGCCGGGTTGTGTTCTATGCTCGGAGTGAAACTCTGCTCCGACGCGAACCCGTGGAATGCAAATGACGGAATCCGTTAGGGCCGCATTAGATAAATTGGCCAATTGTGCCCTGCCCGCCGGCGGGTGGGGGTATCATGCCGGGCAGGCGGCTCATTTGGAGCCGTCGTGTCTGGGGGTGTTGGCTCTTTCTGCCGAAGCGGACCGGTACGCGGCCACGATTGCTGGCGGGTGGGCGGCGATCGAATCGCACGCGCAGAGTGACGGCAGTTACCGTTTGACCCGCGGCCGGCCGCAGGCCGCCTGGCCGACCGCCATAGCCCTATTCGCCAAGACCCGTCTCGGCATTCCCGCCGACGCCACCCGCGACCGCCTGCTCGCCCTCGAAGGGCGGGTCGTGAAGGCCGATCCGGAAGTCGCCGACATGATCGACATCGACGTCGGCCTGTTGGGCTGGCCCTGGGCCGAGGACACCTTCTCCTGGGTCGAGCCGACCGCGTGGGCCGTCATCGCATTGCGGGCCGCGGGGCACGACCACCACCCGCGGGTGCGGGAAGGGCTCCGCCTTTTGATCGATCGGGCGTTCGACACCGGCGGGGTAAACTACGGGAATCGGATCACGCTCGGTCGGGCGACCGACCCGATCCCCGGGCCGACGGCCGCGATGCTGCTCGCCGTCCAGGGCGTGGCCGACGAACCGCGGATCGACGCCGCCAAGGGCTACCTCCGGGTTCACGCGGACCGCGCGATCGACCTGGAGCACCTGGCCTGGATACGAATTGCCCTGGCCTGTCACGTCGACGATGAGGCAACGCGGCAGAGCGTGGCCACTCTGGAAGCAAAAGTTCGGGACGCCCTGGCTTTTGAACTGACGCAAACCAACGGCCTCGGCGCCGGCCCGTTTCGGCTCGCCCTCGCCGCGCTCGCCCTCGACGTAAACCGTCGGAACCCGTTCCGACAGAGCGGTCCGGCTCAGGTCGCCGCGGGCGACCGGTTGAAAGCTGCTCCCGCCCCGGAAGAGAAGACCCCTCCCCCGGCGATCGGCGGACTATTCGGCCGGCTCAAGGCCAAAGTCCAGAGCCGCGTCCTCAACGGCCTCGCCAACATGCGGGCCTTGCCCGCAACGTCCCACGTCCACATCGCCCGAGTCGAATCCTACGACGACCCTTTCGCCGATATTTTCCAGAAGCAGTTCGAACACTTCCGCCCGTTCCTGCCGATCGCCGGCAAGCGGGTCGTCCTGAAACCGAACCTCGTCGAATACCACCCGGACCGCGTCATCAATACAAACCCGCGGTTCGTGGGCGGAGTCATCGAGTTTTTCCAGCGGGAAGGTGCTGCGGAGGTCGTCGTCGCGGAAGGACCCGGGCACTGGCGGAACGCCCAATTCCTCGTCACGGAAAGCGGGCTCGGGGCGGTGCTGCAACGGCACGGGGTGCGGTTCGTGGACGTCAATCACGACGAGCCGGTGAAGTTGCTGAACCTCGGCCGGCTGACGGGACTGGAATATCTTTATCTGTCGAAAACGGTGGCCGAAGCGGACGTGTTCGTATCGTTGCCGAAACTGAAAACGCACCACTGGGCCGGGGCGACGTTATCGTTGAAAAACCTCTTCGGCACTCTGCCCGGGATCTGCTACGGCTGGCCGAAGAACGAATTGCATTGGCGGGGCATTCCGAAAAGCATCGTCGACATTGCCCTCACCCGGACGCCGCACCTAGCCATCGTGGACGGCGTGATCGGGATGGAAGGGGACGGGCCGATCAACGGTTCGCCCAAGCCCGTGGGGGCGGTGGTCATGGGGATGGATTTGGTGGCGGTGGATTCGACCTGCTGCCGGCTTATGAAGCTACCGCCCGAACGGGTGCTCACGCTCATGCTTGCCCAGGAAAAGCGGCTCGGCCACGTGGGGGAAGCGTCCATTCCGCAACTCGGCGAATCGATTGCGAGTTTAGCGACGCGGTTCGAGTTCCCGCCAAAGATCGAAACGCACCTGCTGCCGCACCCAGATTCGGTCCGGCCGGTTCCGAGCGCGTCTTAGCGATTGCGGATATACCAGACGGCGAAAAAGGCGAGGACAAGGACGACCGAAGCAGCGACGACGATCGCCGTTTTCATGTTGCCGGCCAATGGTGCGCCATACGGTTTGGATGCGATCGGGCCCGATTTCGCCAGTCGCCAGGTGTGGGATCCACCGATAGGGGGCAACGATCGGTGACTTTGGACTTTCGCCATACTCCCCGACGCCCGCGACGGGGGGATGTCGGTTAACCACGACGGCCGGACTTCAGAATGTGTATCTTGAGCGGGGCTGTCCCCCTTCGCCCACGGCGGGGCTGGTACGATCGGCTCCGGTGCCGAACGCTCCGGTTCGGGTTCGACCAACCGCTGGGCCTCGATCGGCTGTGGCCGACCGACCAACTCTCGGCTCGCAACCTCGGATAAACCGCCTCGGCTCGAATCCAAAGAGGAGCTTGCCCCGTCCGCGACCGACAAACCAGACAAAGCCTTTTCGACGTAGGCGGCTGAAACGTTCCGCTGAACCACGTGCTTGACGAGAAGCGCGTGAACCAGGTGGGCGAGCGCGTATGGTACTCCGGGGTTCAGCGACCGCACCGGGGTCGGTTCCTTCGTTGCCAGGGAGGTCAGGATCGCCAGAATATTCGGCCCGGCGAACGGTTGGGTTCCGGTCAGGAGTTCGTACAGCACCACGCCGAGGCTGAACAGATCGGCCCGGGCATCGACCGGTCCACCGGCAGCCTGTTCGGGGGCCATGTATGCCGGCGTACCCAACACGTCGCCACTGTGCGAGATGTTCTCTTCAGTAGACGCGACCGGCTTGGCGAGGCCGAAGTCCAGGATTTTCACTCGTCCGGACGGTTCGTCGATCCAGAGGTTTCCGGGTTTGATGTCGCGGTGAATCAATCCGCAGGCGTGCGCGGCGGCCAGCCCCGCTGCAGTTTCGCGACCGATCCGCACCGCTTCGGCCAAGCTCAGCCGGCCCGAACCCTTCAACACCGTCTTCAGCGAACGACCCCGCAACAACGGCATGACCAGGTAAGGCTGTCCGTCAACTTCGCCGACGTGATAGATCGTGACGACGTTCTCGTGCTCGACCGCAGCCGCCGATCGGGCTTCCCGAAGGAAGCGGTCGCGCATCGATGGGTTGGCGGCGTACTCCGGCAGCATCAGTTTGATCGCCACTTTTCGCCGCAAATTGGTGTCCGACGCCGCGTAAACCGCACCCATTCCACCTTCGCCGATAACCGCCTCGATTTCATACCCGGGAATGCTGGGAATGGGTCGGACTTCCGCGGTCTTTGCGGTCGCAAGCCCGAACGGAACGGTGCTGTTGTCCCCGGCCCCCAACGGGTTGGTTTTTGCCGCAGCTGCGCGATCGTCTGCAATTGCAATGGTGGGGCGCGTGGGCATCAAAATTGCACCCAAACAGTGAAACCTTCCCCTTCTAACATACGCGGGAAACTACCGAGTGCCAAATACCTTCCGGCGATGGGGGCCATTCGAAATGCTCCATCAAACGACGGGGCCGCCGGGACGAGCCGGCGGCTCCACGTGCGAAGTTAGATTCTACTTCGCGAACGTCCAGAATACGATAGCACCGGCAACGAGGACGCACGTGACGATCACGCCGATCACGACCTTGAGACTCATGCGGGACGAGCGATTCGGCGTCACGTGCCCGACAACGAAGGGCGAGGGTGTCCGGAGGTGAACCGGGTCGGATTCGCGCGTCGTCTTTTCGGCCATGGCGCTGGGGGTATCGGAATAGGCGGCCCAGGGAGACGGAGTACTCGCGGAGGGGCCGAACGGGTTGCTGGTCGGGGTCGTCGGCTTACGGAGGTCCCGAACGACGCCGCTGGGACTCCCGGTCGAAACCGAAGTCGGAAACGGATTCGGCCCGCGAACCGGTCCCCGAGAGGCTTCGGCTTTTTCCCCGGCCGATCGCGCCTTGTTGATCTCTCGCATCGAATGGGATCGGGACGATACTCCGGACCCGGCTCCGACCGGTTGCAGGACCAAGTCTTCCTCGGCTACTTCCTCCTCGACCGGCATCCCTTCGAGCGCCGCCGGGCTCAACGTCGGCATCTCTTCTAAAGCGGGTAACGGCACCTCGGCCGGAAAAAACTGATCGAGTTCCAGTGCGACTTCCCCGGGCGTCTGATACCGGGCCGCCGGGTCCTTCGCCATCATCCGCGCCAATACGGCCGCCAAACCAGCCGGCACTTCCGGCCGAATACTGCGAATCGGAGTCGGATCCTTCGACCGGTGCCATAACAGTTTCTGCGAAACCGTACCGTTCGGAAACGGCGGGTGACCCGACAGCAGAAAGTACAGCGACGCCCCAAGTGCGTAAATATCCGCCCGGATGTCCACCGCGTGGCTGTTTGCCACCTGTTCCGGGGCCACGTAGTCGGCCGTACCGAGTACGATCTTGTCGTCGTACTTTACGGTCAACATGTCGGTCTGGTCTTTGAAAAACCGGGCCAGACCCATGTCCAGAATGCGGGCCTTGCCCCGCCGGTCGATTAGCACGTTGCCCGGCTTGATGTCCCTGTGGATGATGCCATTACGAAAGGCGTAATCGAGACCGGCGGCCACCTGGCGTATGTACGCGACGGCCCTGCCCAGGTCCATCCGGCCGAACTTCTTCACGATGTCCAACAGGTTCGACCCGTCCACGTATTCCATCACGATAAAGTGCAGGTTTCCGTCCTGGTCAATATCGTGCGTGCGGACGATGTTCGGGTGGGCAAGCGACCCGGCGGCGCGGGCCTCGCGGTAGAACCGCCCGAGGGCCGCGGGTTGCTCCGCTTTCGCCGGCGGCAATACTTTGACCGCCACCCGCCGCTTCAAAAACATGTGCTCGCACAGAAAAACCTGTCCCATCCCACCGACGCCGACCCGCTCGAGTAACTTGTATTTTCCGATCGTAAACCCGCGCCACTTGCCGAGCAGGAACTGTTCCGCCTGGAAGTTGGTCAACACGCCGTCTTCGACCATCGACTCCGACGCTTCCCGGGGGTCTCCGGGAAGTCCCTTCCCCTCCTGCCGCTTTTGCAGGTACGCGTTCATTTTCGCATCGTCGACCATTCCGCTTTTACGGATGAGTTGGACAAGTTCATCGACCGACGTGGGGACGGACATCGTGCCACCTTGCCCAAGGAATGACGGGTCGGCGGATACGGGGGGGACGTTCTCCCCGGTTCATGCCAAAGTTAGAACAGCAATGCTGGGAACGCAAACCGTGTCGGATGAATACGGAAGTGCGGCGGGTTTTGACCCATACGGAATCGATCCCGGGAAATTCGAGCGAAGCGGGAATTCTGAACACTCGGCGAGCCGGGGAGGCAATCCTTCGTTGTGAATAGGTCCAAATCCGACTAAACTGCTCCCATCTCCCACCCTCTTCCGGAGAAAGCCGATGCATCGCCGCCATTTTCTCAAATCCTCCGCGGCCGCCGCCGCGGCCCTTGCAGCCACCGGACCGACTCTTCTCGGCATCCCCCGCCGCACCGACGACAAAAACCCCGTCGTCGGTTCCGGCGACTACCAATACGAGTGCCACCACTACTGGGGCAAGCTCCCCGCCTCCATCGAATGGCAGACCACCCACGGCACTGCCGTTGATTCGCAGGGGCTCATTTACATCACGCATCAGGGGGTCGGCAAAAACGTTATGGACACCGTCGTCGTCTTCGACGACACGGGGCGATACGTTCGCTCCTTCGGTAAGGAATGGCACGGCGGCGGGCATGGAATCGACATCCGCAAGGACGGGGCGGACGAGTTTCTCTATCTCTCGATGATGAGTTCCAACGGCCCCGTGGCGAAATGCACGCTCAAGGGCGAAGTGGTCTGGAAGGCCGGCCGACCCGAAACTGATACTTACAAGAATCCCAGGGCCCCGTTCAAACCCACGAATGTCGCCTTCTGCCCGGACGGCAGCTTCTTCGTCGCCGACGGGTACGGCTCGAACTGGGTCCAGAAGCACGATAAGGCCGGCACGCTGCTGAATTCCTTCGGCGGAACCGGCGGCAAGGACGGCCAGTTCCGGACGCCGCACGGCCTCTGGGTCGACCGCCGCGACAAAGCCCACCCCGTCCTCGTCGTTTGCGATCGGGCCAACGCCCGCCTCCAGTGGTTCGACCTCGACGGCAAATTCCTGCGTGCCATCCCGGCGAAAACGGAAGTCTACTTCCCTGCCCACATCGACACCCGCGGCGACATGCTGATGATCGCGGACCTGC
Organism: Fimbriiglobus sp.; assembly: GCA_036493815.1. Taxonomy (GTDB): domain Bacteria; phylum Planctomycetota; class Planctomycetia; order Gemmatales; family Gemmataceae; genus DASXPC01. The sequence goes on from DASXPC010000372.1 coordinate 13,480, forward strand.
ACACTCGAATCAGCCTTTACAAGAACGACAAACTCGTCGCCCAGCTCGGCGAAGACCCGGCGTGGCGGGCTCGAGTCGTGGCGAGTCTATCCAAGGGCCCGGCGATTCGGTCCCAGCCGAAGCAATGGCCGGCCGGGAAGTTCGTCCATCCCCACGACGCCTGTTTCGACAGGGACGGCAACATCTTCGTAGCCGAATGGGTCGACGGCGGACGGATCACAATGCTGAAAAAGGTGGCGTAACTAACTTGTTCGGCGGGGGAGTCCGCGCATGGAATGGGTTACCCCACATTCCGAACCCCTGAGCAAACTTGCCCTGCTCGAAAGCCGACTCACCCGGCTTCGTGGTGCCATCAAGTCAGGCGAGGGATTGACCCAGCTTCAAAAAGCTGCCGAGAGGGTACGGCTCGCTCAACTATCCGTCATAAAGGCGAAGCTTGCACTGATCGATGAATACCCGCAGCGAGACCCACAAGGTCGGCAATTGGCGAACCTACGCAATCAGGAGTCACAATGGCAAACGCTTACTGTTGAGGCGATCATCGAGCAATACGGGCGGCCCGATGCCTAACCGTATGTTGTGGCCGGGTCTCCCGACCCGGCCACCCGCCCCGACCGAAGGTCTCCTCTTCGAACGCCCGCGCGATCCATTTTTTCAACCAACCTGAAACCGCTCCGCGGTAACTTGTTGATTTTGGGTATTCAAAAGAGGAGACCTTCGGTCGTCGCCAATGAGACGACCAAGCAGAAGCGGAAGGGTTAACCGAGAAGAAGCGGGCGGGCCGCCTGCGGTCCACGAAGTAAATGGTGGGGAGTCGCCGTCCTTGGCGACCTGCCGCCCTCCAAGTTGGCGGCTCCCCGTGTGCGTCAACGCCGGATCAGTCCTACGGCCCGGGTTCGCTTCATACCGGGGCGGCGGGGTTCACTCGGCGGCCGGTCGGGCATGGCAGTGACAAACTCCAACCGGTTGCGGACTGCGGTGGCGTAGTCTTCGGACAACTCGACCCCGAAATACTTTCGCCCCAATCGCTTGGCTACGGCCAGCGTCGTCCCGCTCCCTGCGAACGGGTCGAGCACGACGTCGCCCGGGCTGGACGAAACGCGGACGATCCGTTCCAGAACGGCTTCGGGCATCTGGCAGGGGTGCCCGGTCCGCTCCTTGAACGTCCCGCAGACGCGGGAGACGTACCAGGTGTCCGAGTCGGCCCGGAAGTGTTCCTCACTCTCCTGGGGGCGAAGCACCCAAGTATCGTCCGGCAATTTGCCGACGGGGTTTGCCCGGCGGTCGGCGTAAGTGGTCAGCCGAGCGCTCGGCACGCGGACGCCGTCCGGGTTGAAGGTGAATCGTTTCGGGTCGGCGACGTAATAGAAGATGTGGGCGTGGCTGCGGTTGAACTTCTTCGAGCAGTTCACGCCAAAGGTGTAGTGCCAGACGATCCAGTTGCGTAGCGTGAACCCGAGGCGGTCGAGGGCGACCTTGACTTCGGCCGCGTACTCGTCGCCGATCGCGACGTAGAGCGATCCGTCCGGCCGCAGCACCCGCTTGACCGCGGCCAACCAGCGGTCGGTCCAGGCGAGGTATTCGTCCTTCCCCCGGACGTCGCGGTAAACGTCGTACTCGTACCCGATGTTGAACGGCGGATCGGCGAATGCCAAATCGACCGAACCCGCGGGCAAGTCGGTCAGTGCGCGCAGACAATCGCCGGTGACAACCCGATTCCATTCCATGATCGGAAATCCGTTTCGCACGTCCTTGATGGGGGCACCTTACACCGTGGCCCCGGATCGCGCAAGGGGAATCGGACTAATTTTCCTTGTCCGAAATCCGTTGCGCGGGGGAAAGATACGGTAAGTGGGGAGAGAGCGCAAGAGGGAATCTCGTGATTTTCTGAACGAGCCGGGAGCGTAAGCGACGGAACAAAGAAGAAGATCCGTCGCTTACGCTCCCGGCTCGTCAAAATGCAAGATCGGATTGGCCTTCCCCCGAGTACGAAGTTTGGGGTAAATACCGGGCCTTGGAATGGGTCCAGAAATCCCTTCGGAATCACGGATGATTCGTCACGTAGCCTCGATCTGGTCGTTCCGTCATTTTTGGATGTCCCTTGTCCGCTTGGACTTGCGGAATCGTTACCGCCGCAGTGTTCTCGGAATCGGCTGGTCGCTGCTGCACCCGTTGGCCATGACGGTGGTGTTCTGTCTCGTCTTCAGCAAGGTGCTGAACCAGGCCGACTGGCGGAATTACGCCCCGTTCCTCCTGGCCGGGATGGCGGTGTGGGAATTCATTCGGAATTCGACGACGGCCGGATGCAGTGCGTTCCTGCAGAGCGAAGTGTACATTCGCCAGTGCCCGCTGCCCTATAGCATCTATCCGCTGCGAACCGTGATCGGAATGGGCATTCACTTCCTGATTTCCCTGGCGGTGGTGGTGGCCATGGCGGGCGTGTTGGCCCGCGGGTGGAACGTCTTCCCGGCCGTGCTGATGGTCTTGCCGGGAGTCGTTTGCTGCGCCCTGTTCTCCTGGGGCGTGGCCACTATCGGGGCGTTTGTCACCGTCTTCTTTCACGACATCAAACACCTGATCGAGGTTGGGGCGCAAGTCTTTTTCTTCCTCACTCCGATCATGTACAACCGGAAGTTGCTCGACGACAAGCACATGGGCTGGGTCGCGGATGTAAATCCGGTGAATCTGTATTTGGAATTGATCCGCACGCCTTTACTGACCGGCCAATGGCCGACGTGGAACCTTCTCGCGGTGGGGGTGGTCCTCGCCCTGATCACGCTCGCCCTCGCCGCCGGTGCGGGGGCCTGGCTGCAAAAGAAAGTCATCTTCCACCTCTAACCCCGGGGCACGGTCCACCCGATGGCGATCATCTCACTGGAAGACGTTTCCTTAACGTTTACGATCCGCCAAAACCGGAACGTGACGCTCAAGGAATTTCTGCTCAAACGGTTCTTCCTCGAATCGGTCAACCCGAAGGTTGCGGTGCACGCACTCAGCGGCATCCACCTGAACGCGACCGACGGGGACCGCGTCGGCGTGATCGGGCACAACGGGGCTGGCAAGAGCACGCTCTTGAAACTGATCGCCGGCATTTACCCGCCAACTAAAGGCACGCGACGGGTCGAGGGGCGGATTTGTTCTCTGTTCGACATCGCACTCGGATTCGAACCGGAAGCGACCGGACGGGAGAACATCACCTACCGCGGCTACCTTCAGGGGGAAACGCCCCGCAGCCTGCGGGCGAAAATAAAGGACATCGAGGAGTTTTCCGACCTTGGCGACTTCCTGACCGTGCCGGTGCGGTATTACTCGGCCGGGATGATGGTGCGGCTCGCGTTCTCGATCGCCACGGCGAGCAAACCGGAAATACTGCTCATCGACGAAGTACTTTCCGTCGGCGACATGGCGTTCCAGATCAAAGCACGCGAGCGGATGAAACAGATGATGGCCACCGCCCGGCTCATGGTCGTGGTCAGCCACGACCTCGGTTCGGTCGAGGCCCTTTGCAACCGCGGGATGTGGCTTACCCACGGCGGGATGGTCAAGGAAGGTCCAATCCGCGACGTGGTATCGGCATACAGGAAAAGCGTGAGCCCGGGCACCACCAATCCGCCGGCCGCGCCCAATCCGATTGGCGCCATGGCGGCATGAGGTTTCTCCGCGCGAGCCGGAAACGTCAGCGACGGGATATCCTCCGTTGCTCACGCTTCCGGATCGTGGAAAAGCGAGTGCAGGATGTGAAAGAGTCGTTCGCGAGTGTCCTGATCGTCAACTTTAACGGTGCCCGGCACATTGCCCGTTGTCTGTCGGGCTTGGAACACCAAACACTGCCGCGGTACCGGTTCGAAGTTGTGGTCGTCGACAACGCGTCGAAAGACGGCTCTGCCGACGTCGTTGCCAAAGAGTTTCCGTGGGTCCGGTTAGTCCGGTCGAAGAAAAACCTCGGGTTTGCTTCGGGAAATAATCTCGCCCTGTCCTATGCTCGCGGGCCTATGATTGTCCTGCTGAATAATGACACCGTTCCCGATCCGTATTGGCTCGAAGAATTGTTGCGGGAGATCGACCCGGGCGAGCCGGGTGTGGTGGCTTCGAAACTGGTTTTCGATGCCAATCCGCGCGAAATCAACAGCGGCGGGCTGACGATTCTTCGGGACGGGCGCGGAGCGGACGCGGGCTTTCGGCGGCCGGACGACGGGCGGTTTGAGGCCGGCGGTCCCGTTTTCGCGGGGTGTGGAGCGGCGGTCGCGGTGCCCGTTTCGCCGGGGAAACCGGTCTTCGATCCGTGTTATTTCGCCTATTACGAAGACCTCGACCTCGGCTGGCACAACCGGCTCGCGGGACGGCCCGCCAGGCTCGCAGCCCGGTCGGTTGTCCGGCACATCCACGGGGCCGCGGCGGGGGAGACTTCGCCACTGTTCACGTATCTGGTCGAGCGGAATCGGGCCCTTACGGCCGTACGTAATGCCGACCCGTTCCTGGCTGTGTGGAGCGGCCTCACATTGGCGGCCAAGTCCGTGAGAACAGCGATGAGACCTAAACAGTGGCGGCACGGGCTGGCCGTTTTGAAGGCTCTCGGTTCGTATTTGTTCCGGTTGCCTGTCGCATTGAATCGGCGGTATCAGGTACGCTCTTGGCCGCAGGGAAGTAATCGATGATGCGCGTGGTGATGAACGGTTTGGCCGCACTCAAGCCGAAAACGGGTGTCGGCCAGTACATCGTTCACCTGCACCGGGAACTCGAACGCCAACTCGGGCCGAAGGCGGTCGGCCTCTTTCCGGGTGAGCGGATTCGATCCTTCGCGGCCATGGTTCAACCGTCAACTGGCAGGAAATCGCCTGCCGGCGGCAAAGGGTTCACCCACGGCCGGGTTGCGAAGGCCGCAAAAATCGCCGCCAAAGCCGCGGCCGCAACGCATTTCCAGGCTTATACTCATTCGTTCCGGTGTGACCTCTACCACGAACCGAACTTCCTCCCTTTTCGATCCTGCCTGCCCACAATCGTCACCGCCCACGACCTTTCCGTCATGCGATTTCCCGAATGGCACCCGGCGGATCGCGTCATTGCCCATGAGCGTGCTTTCGTGGCGGGGCTCGAACGAGCGGCCCACGTCATCGTCGGGTCCGATACGGTGCGTCAGGAAATCATGCAATACCTCGGCCTACCCGCGGAGCGAGTGACGCGGGTCTACTACGGCATCTCGGCCGCGTTCCGACCCCGAATTCGGAGTGAATACGAATCCGTCCTAACCCGACTCGGCCTGCCGCCGCGGTTTTTCCTTTGCGTCGGCACGATCGAACCGCGGAAGAATCTGCTCGTCGCTCTTCGCGCGTTCGCCGACCTTCCCGGTTCGATTCGATCGGCCTGTCCACTCGTCCTGGCCGGGCCGTGGGGGTGGAAATCAGCCGAAACGCAACTGTACTACGAGCAGACCGCCCGACCCGCGGGTGCGATTCACCTGGGATACGTTGCGGACGAAGACCTTCCCGCCCTCTACTCGGCATCGGCCGCCCTGCTCTTCCCCTCCCGATACGAAGGGTTCGGATTGCCGCCGGTGGAAACTCTGGCGTGCGGCGGGCGGGTGGTCGCGTCGGATATTCCGGTCGTACGTGAAGCCCTTGGCCGACACGCCACGTTTTTGAATCCGGACGACGTGGCGGCGTGGAGCGCAACTATGCGAACCTTGGCGGAAACACCGAACCGTATCGATTCAAGCGGCATACTCCACACCAGAAAATTCACCTGGGAGCGGACCGCCCGGGAAACGATTGCCGTTTATCAAAATGTACTCGGGCTGAAAGATCCCCTACCCGCCCGTTTGGCCGCGTAGGACCAGAAGGGCCGAGACTGCGTTGAAAAGTCCGTGAACTACCACCGCGGGTAGAATGCTACGGGTTCGGGCGACGAGGTAGCCGAGCCCGAGGCCGAGCAAGAATAGCGGGACCGGCGTTGGCCAGACGCCAGTATGAACCGTGGCGAACAGTGCGGCCGTCGAATACACCGCCGTCGTCGTACGGATCGGAAATCGCGATCGGATCTTCGACAGTTTATAAAGCAGAATCAGACCGAGGCCGAGCAGCCCGACAAACACCACAGGAGCCACGCGCCACCCGGTTGGCGTCCGGGACTCGCTCGCCACAAATACGCCGGCAACGACCAGGAGGATTACGGGTCCGTAGCGTTTCCTGGTCGCCCAGGGGATTAACACCCCGCGAAAGACGAACTCCTCAGCGAGCGGGACGAGGACGCACGTCGCCAGCAGGAATACGAAAACATCAATTGTCCGATCGGTCGAGCCGATGGAAACGAGCGGGTGAGTATCCGGCACACCTCCCGTACGCGTAACAACCCAATTCGAAAGGAGGTTCACCCCGAATACGGCCGGGGTCAAAACGCCCCAGGCCACAACGGCGAGAGTCAGGTTCGCGCACCGGGGAGATCGCTCGACCGAAACGGGAGGGTCGAATTGACCGACCCGTCCCCGGACGAATCGACCCGCCAGGAGTAGGAGTGGTACGGCAAGAATCCGAACCCAACCGTCCATTCGGACTCGAGTCGCGGCGGCGACGGGATCGGTGACATACGCTGTCGTACCGCCGCCGACGGCCGCGATTGCCGGGACCGAATGCGGTTCAATGGAACCCGTCGGTAATATCCGGGGGAAAAACTCGACTTGAGATAGCAGTTCACCGCAAAGAATGAGCAGGATATATGAAGCGGCGAAAAGGAAGATCGCTTCCAACCCCGTCCATCGCGGCGTTGGTAGTGCCCACTTTGGTAGAATGGGAGCGCGAATCCTTTTCGCCCAAACGAAAGACAAGATGCCGATCGGAAGGGCTACGCCGGCCACCGTACCGGCGGACGATCCTAACGCGATCAGCTCGTCCTGCCATTCGACCGGCACGGAATCGCTCCGGGGTAGTCGGGTCGGGATCGCATTCTAAGATAGCGGCGGCCCCACCTCCGCCCACCCGATCGCATGGCGAACATCCTCGATCGAATCGTCGAATCCAAACTCCGGGAAATCGCCGCGTCAAAAGCCCGGCTCCCGGAGAGGGGGTTGGAGGCACAGCTTTCAGACATTCCTCCCGTGCGGGATTTTACGGCAGCCCTGCGAGTTCGGGGTGAAATCCGTGTGATCGCCGAGGTGAAGAAGGCGTCGCCTTCCGCCGGGGTGATTCGGGCCGATTTCGACGCGGTGGCCACTGCGAAGGCTTACGAAGCGAATGGAGCTGCCTGCGTCAGCGTGCTTACCGACGAGCCGTTTTTCCAGGGACGGCCCGAATTCCTTACGGCAGTCAAAAGAGCCATCGGCATACCGGTCCTTCGCAAGGATTTTCTGCTCGAGCGCTACCAACTTTTGGAAGCCCGTGCCTGGGGAGCGGACGCCGCTTTACTGATCGCCGAAATTCTTCCCGGCGGTCGACTCGCCGAAATGCACCGTGATGCGGTCCGGCTCGGCTTGCATGTCCTGGTGGAATGCCACGACGCGGAGCAACTCGGCCGTGTGCTCGACGCCGGGGCCACGCTCGTCGGCATCAACAACCGGAACCTCCGGACGTTTGAAACGCGGCTCGAGCAAACGCTGGAATTGATTCCCCGAATTCCCTCCGGAATTACCGTAGTCAGTGAAAGTGGGATACGAACGTCAGCGGACCTCCGAACGTTAGGCGGAGCGGGCGTTCACGCGGTTCTGGTCGGCGAATCCCTCATGCGGTCGCCCGACGTCGGGGCCGCCCTCGCCGCTTTGCGCGGTCCAATCGTCGCCGAGTAAGAGCCGCCAACCACACCAGAGCCAAATCAAAAGTGTCAGAATCGTATCCCAGGCATATTCGTGTCCGATTTCGAAACGTATTTTCCGACTGCCGAACCCTTCCGCCACGGCCGTGGCTTTCACCACCCAGGTAAACACCACATTTTCGACAAACAGCACCGTAGCCAGGATGAGAACGGGAACCGATTCGACGAAATTCGTGACGAGGCGGTTCAGGCTCGCCGCCGGAGATTGCCACCCGGAACGGTCCGTGAAGAGGCAGATCCAGCCGATTCCCATAAGGAGGGCGTCGTAATACATGAACCGGTAACAGGACAGATAGGCCCCGAAGAATGCAAATGCCGCACCGAGGCCCCAGGTCTTTTTCCGGTTTGCGCAGGTGGTAAAGATGACCGCCGTGGTCAGGACGGTCGCGATCAGAATTGTCCAGCAGAGGGTATTGACCCACGGGACGTTTCGATCGTCCTGCGGTTTGGAGTAGTCGAGTGCCAGCCGTCGCACAATCCCTTGCGTATCGCGGCTCAAGTGGTTCCACGATTCGCTGGTGTTATAGTTGGCGGCGGCCGAGGCTCCGACGGCGAGCCAGTCCTTCCAAGTCTGGATGCCCACCACGGGAACCGTCGCCGCGGCCAGGCCGACTCCCGTCGTGCACATGACGAAAACGAACCGCCAACGGCGGCCGAGAATCGGAACGAGGACGAACGCAAGGCCCCAAACGGGCTTGAACGCAAGTAAACCCCAGGCCGCACCGCCGAGTCCGTGTCGGCCGCGGGCGGAAAAGGCCCACCCCCAAGTGACGATGGCAGCCGTAACGAGCGGGTTCTGGCCGAGGTCGAGTCCCGCCCGGCAGCCGGGCATGAGGAAAAAGAGGCTCGCCGCCAGCGGCCACCAGACTTTTCCCCGGGTTCCGTAACTGGCACCGGCCCCAGCCAAAAAACCGAAACCCACGGCAATAACTTGAAATACGTAATACGCGTCGAGAGGATTCAGGAGTCCGAGCGGTGCATAAAAGAAGGCGTGCACGGGCGGGTAAAGCGGGCCGCCGACGTATTTCTTCGATGCGTTGGCAGTCGTTTCCGGCGGAAAATTGACTTCCGCATTCTTCAATTCAATTGCCACAACGAATGGATTCCCACCCGGACCAATTTGAGCGAAGGGGGCGGAAATCGCCCGTGCCATAGCCGGCCATTCATCCCAGTCCGTTCCCATAAAACAGCGCATTAACTTCTCGGCATCGTGCTCCCGTTCTTCGATATCGGCTTCGCTCGGAATTGGCATGCCGGGTGTCGTGGCGGCCCGTTGATTCGGCGATTCGTCCGTTCGCGGGAATGCAGCTCGAACAACCTGCCATTGCACCGTGCGGTCGAACAGTTCGCGGCCGTGGCCGGTCACCAGCATTCGACCCATGACCCACTGGCCGCCGAAATCGATGAAGGTGTGCCCGCGGTTCCCGTCCGCCCGGTATCGGGCGGCGGGCCACGCGGATTTGTTAGCGAATTCGTTACGGGCGTGATCGAGCCGCCAGCCGGCAAGAGAGACCGCCAGAACCCAGGCCAAAACATGCCAAAACTTACGGGAAACGGCCCACATTAACCACGACGGAAGGGCAACATCGGGATCGAACACACAACCCTCGGAGTATCGACGGCCCGGCGAATTCAGGCCGCGAAGCGAACGGTCGATGACGGAACGCGTGCGGGATCGAGAACGCCCGTTTCGGCCCAGTGGTCGGCCACGGCCTGAAGCCGGTCCATTTCGGCCTGCACACGCAGGCGGTGCGGTTCCAAGTCGGTCGTCCCCACTGTGGGAGGGATTACAATCGGTTCGGCCGTAAGGCCGATTGCGTGCGAGTACGGCTTCGGCACCATGAAGCGATCCCAACTTTTCGCCCGCCAGGCTTTGGTGCAGGCCACACCAGTCGGCACCACCTTCATACCCGTCCTGGCGGCTACGTAAATAATGCCCGGCTTGATAACCCGGCGGGGCCCCCGCGGGCCGTCCGGGGTCACGGCCAAATGCCGCCACGTGGCTCGGTCGTCGATGAGTCGGCGGAGGGCGACGGTGCCTCCGCGACCGGAGGACCCGTACACGACCGACATCCTCATATACCGGGCCACCGAGGCGAGCAATTGACCGTCGGCGTGCCGGCTGACTAGCACCGCAAGGTCCGGGTGCCCGAACGCGACCGCCGGGAGGAAAAGGTTCTCGTGCCAGATCGAATATAGAAATCGATCCGTCCCGGTCGCACGGGTGGGTTCGAGGTTCGGCCCGAGTGGCGTGTACCCGCCGTAAATCGTCCGTAATAGGAGCCGGGCCGACCCGGCCAGCGAATACCCGGCCAAACGGATCAGATGGCGGTTGCGAATTTTCACGACATCCCTGCCCGGGAAGCCAATTCGTCCGGCCAATCTCCGGAAAACACTTCCGTGGCCGGACCCGTCATATACACCGGCTCGCCGGCTCCCGCCCACTCCAATTCCAAGTCGCCGCCGGGTAAATGAGCCAGAATCTTCGGCCCGGTCCGCTTCGTTAGAAAGCCCGCCACGCAGACCGAACAGGCTCCGGTGCCGCAGGCGAGGGTGATGCCGCTGCCCCGTTCCCACGTTCGCATCGTCACTTCCTTCGGCGAATGCCTCCGGACGAAGTGAACGTTGACCTTGTTCGGGAATTGCGGTGCCCCTTCCAGAATCGGGCCGACCGTTTCGAGCGGCACGGCAGCCACGTCCGGCACGAAAATCACAATGTGCGGATTCCCCATCGAAACGGCCGTGACTTCGAATTCGTCCGGAAGACCTGGGACGGTAAGCCGCGCGTTCACTGGCGGATCGCCCCGCATCGTCGTGGGAATGCGGGCCGATTCCAGAATCGGCGTTCCCATGTTCACCCGCACCCGGTGGACCTTTTCCTGCTGGATTTCCAAATCGACCGTCAACACTCCCCGGCCCGTTTCGATGGCGAGTTGGGGCAGTTTCGCAATCCCGTAGTCGTAAATGAACTTCGCCACGCACCGCAAGCCGTTTCCGCACATTTCGGACTCGGACCCGTCCGCATTGAACATCCGCATCCGGGCGTCGGCGATTTCACTCCGGCAAATCAGGATTAGGCCGTCCGACCCGACGCCGCGGTGCCGGTCGCTGATTGCGACGGCGAGTTTTTCCGGGTGCTTCGGTGGAGGGGTCCGAACGCAATCGACGTAAACGTAGTCGTTGCCGATCCCGTGCATCTTGGTGAATCGCATATCAGCCCCGCATACCGAAACGAATCGGAGTTAAGATATCATTCCCCCATGCCCGAATCCAAGTCGGACCGTTCGATTGCGGTCGTCCGCCCGATGGGACCGGACGGGGTCGTCGTGGTTCGCATCACGGCGGGAAAGAAGTCCGCGTTCTATGCCGTGAAGGAGCTACCCTGCGAGATCGACGGCCGTGGCTTCGCAATGCACCGGCTGGGAGTTTCCCCGCTCTACCACGTGCGAATCGGCAAGCCGGAAGACGTCTCCTGCGAGTGCATGGGGTTTTTAGCCCGCGGAGTTTGCCGGCACGTGCTCGGATTGCAGGCCCTGGCCGATGCCGGGTTGTTGTAGCCAGCACGGCAATTTCTCTTCCAACTCTTTGACGAACCGGCTCCGTGGCATCACGTCGTCGCACCCGGCCGCCTTCGCGGCGTTCAACGTCGCTGCGTCCACGTGCGACCCGAACCCGACTACCCGCGGCCCGTTTCCGTCCGATCGGCTTACCGCCGCAAGAAAGGCTGGCACGTCCAACCCCGGAGTGTGCAGGTCGAGGATGGCGCCAGTGATCGGCCGCTCGACCGCGGCCGCGATCGCCGCCTCGGGAGTTTTGCGAACCAGGACTGTCAACCCGTGCGCCGACGCGGTGGCCGTCACTTTGCTGGCGAAAATCAGGTCGTCGCAGAGCAGCACTCCACAGGCGGTCATTTTTTCTCCCCCAACCCGCGAGCTTCCCGGACGAGTTTGACCGCCTCCTTCAACCCGTCGTCGAACTTTTTCTGTTTGAAAGCGTTGAGGAATGCATCCTGGATTTTCTTTCGAAACGAATCGGGATAGGCCGCCATGGCGTCGGATGTTATTTCGACGAATACGAACCGCGGATCCTTACAGAGCAGCACGTATATGCCGTTCAGTTTCATTTCCCGGATCCGATCCCGGGCCGCGTCGCGGAAAAAAACCAGTCGCTCGGACCCGCTCATGGCCTTGACTTTCTCGGCGTCCGAATTCGGGGGTGAGTCGAACGATTCGACAACGAAGTCGGCCTTCTTAGCTGCATACAAATCCCCGGCCGTGGCTGTAAACGCCTTCCACGCCTCGTCGCCGAAGAATTTGGCAGTATCGCTGCTGGGCAGAGGTCCCGTTCGCTTCACCTCTGAGAGATTCCCTTTCTCCTTCTTTCGGAGTCTGGCGATTTCCCCCCGGGCCAGCAACCGTTTAACTTCGCTCACGTCCACGAACGTCGAAAGGAGTTGGGCTTTGATCGCACCACCCTGAGTGACGCCGACGAGTTCCCCCCGATCGTTAACGAGAGGGCCGCCGGAATCGCCGGGGTTGGTCGCGGAGTCGGTCTCGATTACTTTCGCTTTGAACGTGAGCGTCCGCCGGTCGACCTCAGCCCGCCACGTCTTCTGATACACCTGCCGAACTTTCCCCGGCGTGTAGACCCAGAGGGCACCACTGTCGCCCGGGTTGCCGACGCTGTGCACGGTTTGACCCGGGTCCGGGCTTCCGGAGGCGAGGGGGATTGCCCGTTCGCCGTCTGGCACCCGGTCGATGCGAATGACAGCCAAGTCCGCCTGCTTGTCCACCGCCAGGACCTTGCCGCGGATGGCAAGCGATTTCTGACGATCCGTGTAATACCGCCGTTCCGGAATCGGTTTGCTGTCGCGGAAAGCTGGGAAGAAGACGGTGGCCATTTTTTCGTCGCCAACGACGTGATAATTGGTCAGGACGAGGCGGGCGTCCTTATCGACTAACGAGCCGGTCCCGGTGGCCAACATTCGGCCCCGCGCCGAATGAATCCAGACCGTCGAGCGGATCACCTTCTTGTAGGCTTCTGCTCCGTCGTCTTTCGATTGAGCGAAGGCAGCAGGAGCGAAACCGAGGATGGCCAGTAGCACCGGCTGAAATCTAGCGGCCATGAGCGAATCCCTCGGATGATTTCCCCATTCTATTCGTTTTCAACATCGGCGTCGGTGCACGCCCGGAGCCGATTCGGCAACTCCTCGGATTAAGTCGCTTAACCACGCCTGCGAATAGCCGTAGACCAAGCTTGTGTTCCAAACGGGACCGGTTAGGCTGCAACAGGGAATGCCATTCCCTCGGTCTTTTACCGGAGTTCTCGGATGACCAATAGTGCCCTGACCGACACCACTCCGGATCTCCCCAAGGTTCGTCTGGAAATGAATCCCCACGTCTCGTCACCCGTCGTCGACGTCGGCGCCTTCTCGCACACGGGCAAGGTAAGGCCGAATAACGAAGACAATTTTCACGTCGTCCAGTTCGGCCGCTACCTGCGGACGATGAGGTCGAGCCTGCTGGAGGGAGAATTTTCGGAGGAGCGGGATCGGCCCGGGTACGGGTACGTTATCGCCGACGGGATGGGGGGTCACGCGGCCGGGGAGATCGCGAGCCGTACGGCCATTGCCTTGCTCGTCGAGTTCGCCCTCCAGACACCCGACTGGATTCTGGGCCGGGAGGACGCACAGTTGGCAAGGGTAATGGAACGGACCACCGAGCGGTTTCGGTCCGTTCACGAAGCGGTCCGCGCCGAGGCCGAGGACCGGCCGACACTGCAGGGAATGGGAACGACCCTGTCGGTGGCGATGACTATCGTCGACGAACTGATCGTCGCTCACGTCGGGGACTCGCCGGTATGTCTATTCCGCGAGCAGCGGCTTAACCGCCTCACCCGCGACCACACCGTGGCCCAGGAGTTGGTCGGGATCAACCCCACCGTCGCCGCCCGGTTCCGTAACATCCTAACCCGTTCCATCGGGTCCAACGTCATCAGCGGGGAACCGGATGTCGCCCGCTACCGACTGACCGACGGCGATCGGCTTCTGCTCTGCACCGACGGACTGACCGACCTGGTCGACGATGAAACGATTGCCCGTGAACTGGCCCGGGGGACCTCCTCCGACGAAGCGTGCCAAGCGCTCGTCAATATGGCCCTGGATCGCGGCGGCCGGGACAACGTGACGGTCGTCATCGCGACGTATCGCTTCTCGACTCCGGGCGAACATCGGCAGTGACGGCCGACGGGAGACCGGTCCGTACATTACGCGGTGACGCTTCCCCTCGTCTGGTGCCCCCATGCCCTCGTCTCTCCGCCACGTCCGGCCGAATGCAATCGTTTCCGGCTGGGATTTCAGTACCGGGTCGGTGAAATGCCTGGCGTTCGAGTCGAACGGAACGGTGGTTGCTGAAGTACGGTTACCGACCGATCTCTGGACGGAAGAAGGCGTCTCGGAATTGAATCTCATGCAGCTTGAAGGGCAGGCCCGATCGAGCACGCGGCTCCTGGCGGCACGGTTGAAAGAACTGGGCCGTTTGACCGACTGGGTGGCCGGGGGTATCTCGGCCACGCACCACTCGGCCGGGCGAATCGACGCGGGCGGAAATCAGGTTCGCCGGGCGATCTGCTGGAACGACCAAACGCTGGCGAAGTACCACGCCGAAGGCCTCGCCCGACTCGGCGGACAGGAAAAAGTCAAAGCTCTTATCGGCGGGCCGTGGGCGGTGCGGTACTCACTGTCGCATCTCGTGAAGGACGAAGCGACGCTGCCCGAAGCCGAGTGGAAGCGGACAAGGTGGGTGTCACCGCACGGCCCGCTCGCGGCTGGCTATCTAACCGGGCGGTTCGACGTTATGAGCATTTCCTCCGCCGCTTCGACGGGCGTGCTCGACCTGCGAACCAACACCTGGCGGCGGGAAATGCTCGGCGCGCTCCAAAACACAGCGTACCGAGACCTGGCATGGGCAAACTTACCACGGGTGCTCGGACCGAACGAAGTGATCGGCTCTGTATCCGAATCCGTTGCCTTTGACGCGGGGTTGCCGCCGAACGTCCGTCCCCTCGTCTTCCCCACGGTCGACGACCAGGCAGCCGGGCTGATCGGCGGTGGGGCGACCGACGCCGGGCACGTCGCCGTCATTCTCGGCAACTCGGCCGTGGTTAATTCGTCCGCCGCGGCCGCGCCGCAATCTGGCACACTGGACGCGATGAAGTTGAATCACGGCCCCTACCTCTGGATGCGCTGCTATTCGAACGGGGCTCAGTTCGTCGATCATGTGGTCGGGAAAACGGCCGACTGGCCGACGCTGGAGGCCGCGGCCCGGGCCGTCCCGTCCGGGTGTGGCGGGACGAGCGTTCTGCCGTTCGTGCTCTCCGAACCGTCGATTGGGGTGACGAAACCGTGGGTCGAATGGACGCCGGCCGAGCCGAGCGACCCCGGTGTGCGGGCCAGGGCGGCGTTCGAGGCGGTGGCC
This sequence comes from Fimbriiglobus sp., assembly GCA_036493815.1. Lineage (GTDB taxonomy): Bacteria > Planctomycetota > Planctomycetia > Gemmatales > Gemmataceae > DASXPC01. The sequence continues at coordinate 28,752 of DASXPC010000372.1, forward strand.
TATCTCATCGGACTGGCGGTGAAAGAACACGAGGCGGCCGGGCAGAACATTACCCGCGTCACCGTTTCCGGCGGCATCGCCCGGAGCGATCTCATGCTGGAAATCCTGGCGAGTGTGTTGAATCGCAAACTCGACCGGCTGGTCTCGTCCGAAGGCCCCGCACTCGGCGCGGCGGTGACGGCGCTGACGGGATACGAATCCCATTTGCGAACGAAAGCCGGGGAGCCCGAACCGTTCACCGCTGCCGATGCCGTTGCATCAATGGTGAAGTTCCGCGACGCGGTGGGGCCCAACCCGGCATGGACGGGGACGTACCGCGCGGGCCTCGATGCGTTCGCGAAACGCATCAGCTAGTAGCGGCTCCAGAGTTTTTGCAGGTCGTGTCGAGTCTCCGAGGGCCGACATGGCCGCATTACTTTTCCTCAAACGCTTTCCGCACGATACCGATCGCGTCAGCGGGAACGAACAGGTCGAGTTGGCCGATTTCCGGCTTCAGAACCACCGCGACGCCGACGAACGACGGGGCCGCTTTGACTTTATTGATCTTCGGCAGTTCGATCGGTAGCCCGGGAACGCTTTGGCCGAATGACCCGATTTGTTCGGCGATCCCGTTCAGAACGTGTCCAGTTTCCTGCAGGGCGAAGAGTGAAGCCTCGGCCGGTAGTTGGCTTCGGGTCGCCCGGAACGCGGCATCGACCCCGGTCACACTATTCAATCCGTCGAGGACTTTCTTGGCGGTCACCCAGTCCGGAGCCGTGACCTGGACTACCTTTGACCCGTCCGAGCCGATCCAGAAGGTGGCTTTTTCTTTGACTTGCTTCTTCAATTGCTCCAATGCCATTTCCTTTCCCGCTTCGGGGAGTTTTTTTGCCGTCGCGTCAAAATCGTGGACGAGTGAAACCTGATAGAAGATGATTCCCTGATTCGTCTGGGCGGACTCCTTAACCGCTGGCTTTTCCTTGAGGACGACCATGGAATGGCTCGCCCCCGCGGGCAGGGCCTTGAGCAGCGTGGCATAGGCTTTGACGAACGCGGCCGGGTCCTGGCAGTCGGTGAGAGTGACCGTGACGTCCGGCTGCCGACCCGCCGTGATCGACCCCCGCACGCCCGCGGCCTTCTTCGCCGCGTGGAATTGCTCGATCGCCTTGGCGGCCGCGTCCTGATCTTCTCCGGCAGAGAATTCGCGGCTCATTTTCTCGAACGCGTCCGACACGGAAGGACCGAATCGGCTCGCGGAGTATTCCGTAAGCCCCCTGGGCATTTTCTCCAACCCCGCGTGGGCTTCCGGCACTTCCCCCGCCAGAACCGCCCCGGTTTTCGACCCCTTCTCGAACCGGCCCTGAATCCGGACCTTCAATCCTTCCGGCAAAAACTCCGCCCCGACCACCAACGCCCGACCGTCCTCAACGACTTGAAAGACGCCTTTCATCATGTCCTTCACTGCGTCCAGTTGACTCGGATCAAGGCCGGGCACGGTTCCGGCGGCATTCTGAAATCCGAAATCGATGAGGCCCCGAATCTGCTTGATCTCGTCGCCGAACGCATCGTTGATTTTCTCCAGGTCGACGTAAATCGACACGTCCGCGGCCAAAAAAGTCGCCGACACATCTGTGCCCATTTTCTTCGTGTTCAGAATCTCATACTTGCCGGAAAATTCGTTCGCCCGATCCTCGCTCGCCGTCACAATCAAGTATCCGGTCTTTTCCACGAGAAACATGACGTTTCCGTTTACCGAAATCGAGGTAACACCGTTCGTCTTCCTGACCATTTCTTTCCGCTCTTCCGCTTTGAAGAACGCGTCGCGAAAGGCCGCGGCGTCTTTAACGGGCAGAAACACGTCGATGGGACTCTTTTCTTCACCGATCCCTCTCAGTTCGTTGATCGAGGCAAAGACCCGTCCTTCCGGGTCAATCCCCTTCAGGGATCGGCCGTCGAGAAGGTCGAGCAAACGAGATTCGACCATCTCCTTGAGGGCTTTCGCATCCCCGGGAACAGCTTTTTCGATCAGCTTCGTCAGCCGCGTCCGGGCTTTTCCCCAGCCATTGAGTTGCAGAACGACCGTGGCTTTGGCCGGCGCAGGCAGGTCCACGGCCGATCCAGTGCTGGCCACCGGTGGGGCGGCCGTTAATGGCGCGGCCAAACACAACATTGCCAGTAAGGTTGCAGTTCTCATGGGAATCCTCGGGTTTATTCGGCCTCGGCAGAATCGTCCGTTTCCTGCGTCTCCAGCCGCGGCGGCTGCCAAACGTGCGGCCGGGAAAGCGGTTCAATGTGCAGCTTTTCTTCCCCGCCCTGGAACACACGCACCGTGCCGGAAGACTGACTGACGCAGAAGGCGATGGCCTTCGTCCGCATGCTGATGCCCGCCGCCGAGAGGTGCCGCGTGCCCAGCCCCTTACTCAGAAGCAGGCCGTCGGTGGGCACGTCAAGATACACGCACGCCGCCTCGGCGATTCCATCCCGCCCGATCAGAATCGCCCCGTCCAGCTTGGCGATTTCCTTGATCTGCTCCCGGACCCTCTTGTCGCGCACGTCCCGTTCGGGACGGGTATAGCCGCGGAACGGGTTGAAGTTGAGAAAGCGCGACATCGTCTGCACTTTTCGCGTATCGCCGACCACGAGCACGGTGCCGATGGGCTGCCCTTCCCGACCTTCCCGGCCGATCTCCGCAGCCAGGTCCACCACCGCCTTGAGGACGTCTTGCGGGACGCCGGGACCGAGCTTACGCAAGTCCTGCGGCGTCATCCGCTCCAAGTGTTCGCCCAGATGGATGACGCTGAGCGAATCGATCGGCTCGGGAGCGTTTTCGAGCGTCGCAATACCGTTATACAGAACAACCACATGGGCCCCGGGGGTCAGGTCGTTCGACGTGACGGCCGAAAGAAGCGCCTCGCTCATCCGCTCTTGCGTCGGCAGTGGGCCGATTTCCAGGTCAATCACCGTCCAGTCGGCGTGGTCTCGGAGCGGTTTCGTCAAGGCCGGGTTCTCGGCGGCAACGAACAGCCGGCACCCGGCCAGTTTCTGAGTCACCTCGTCCCAGTCGATGGGCGTTTCCGTCAGCAACAGCACTGCGTCGGCCGGCAGACCCTTTACCAAGTCCCGGGCCGCCTGCAGCAAGGCGACGGTTTGCAGCGGCAAGCTCATGCGGGCGATCGCTCGGTAAGACGTGGCAGAGTGCCCACGCGCCAGTCTAGGCGACGGAACGCTCCGGGGCCAATAACTGTTCGAGAAATCCGGCCGGGAAAGCCGTCCGCGTTCGATACTCTGCCCGGGTCTGGGACCGGTCGATTAACTGGTCGTTGGCCTGAGACGACCGGATGCTATTCCCAATGACGAGTCAGAGGTCATGATGGCTCGACTACGATGACCACCATTCGTCGGTAACGCGGACGAATGGGCGTATCCGTTCACCGGCCGGACTCGCGGATGACTTCGTAGGCCCGGGGATCGGTCGATCGCAATTCCGTTCGCCGACCGAATTGGCTGATGCCACGCTTCTGAGGTATCAACAGTTTTACGAGGACGGTTACGCGCTCACC
>DASXPC010000373.1:0-3872 GCA_036493815.1 Fimbriiglobus sp.
GGTGAGCGCGTAACCGTCCTCGTAAAACTGTTGATACCTCAGAAGCGTGGCATCAGCCAATTCGGTCGGCGAACGGAATTGCGATCGACCGATCCCCGGGCCTACGAAGTCATCCGCGAGTCCGGCCGGTGAACGGATACGAAATGGAGACATGGGAAAACAAGAAGGATGGTGACTAGAACTGGATTTATGCAAATGACCTTTATCCTCTACCGCAAACTGCTCCGCGACGTCCGGATTCCACTTCTGGTGGTCTGCCTGATCGTGGCGATTTTCTCCGGCCTCTGGGTGAAAATCGCCCAGCGGGTGACGACCGAAATCTTCCCCTTCTTCAACGGCCTCGCCCTCGCCCAAAAAATGGACCCCAAGGTGTTCGACGAGGTACTGTTCAAAGGACCGGGCAAAATCTCCCAGGCCGTAATGGGCGGGGCGGACGTGCGGTTCGACCGGACGAGCGATTTTCTCGCCATCGAACTCCTGCACCCGGTGATCCTCGCACTCACGTGCATCTGGGCGGTGGGCCGGGCCGCGGGGGCCGTCGCAGGCGAACTCGACCGCGGCACGATGGAACTGCTTCTCTCCCAACCCGTCCCGCGGAACCGGCTCGTCCTCGCCCACTTCCTCGTCGACCTGACTGTGATCCCGGCGATTTGCGGCAGCGTGGTCCTCGGCACCCAGCTCGGACTGGCCGCGGTCGGGCCGTTCGTTGTGGATTATTCGTCGCTCGACAAGCTGATGGAAAAGGCCCCGATCAAAGTGCGCAATCCGGACCGGCCGACCGAATTAGAGGTGGACGCGACGGCGCAATGGAAGGGGGCGATGAACCTGGCGGGGTTTGCCTTCGCCGTGAGCGGATTCACGCTGGCGATCTCCGCCGCGGGGCGGAGTCGGGGCAAGGTGACCGGCCTCGCCGTCCTCGTCGTCGTGCTCATGTTCGTGGCGAACGTGCTCGGCCAGCTCTGGAGTGCGGCCGCGTTCCTCCGCCCCGCCTCCGTCTTTTTCTACTACCAACCGCAGAAACTCTGGCTCCACGGCGACGGCTTCGTCGACCTCGGCGACGCCTGGAACGCCGGCCAGCCCCTGCTCCGTTTGCCCGTACTCGCCGTCCTCTTCGGCGCCGGGGCGGCGGGATACCTCCTCGCACTCCTTTCTTTCACCCGCCGGGACCTGCCGGCACCGTTGTGATCAAGACGAGTCGGAAGCGTAAGCGACGGGATAATACGTGTGACGCGATCGTCGCTTACGCTTCCTGCTCGTCCGGCGCATGATCATTTCGCCAAGCGAAGGCCGATCGGCAACGACTCGCCGAAGAGTTGACTCTGGTCCGCCCCTTCGGGGCGGACGATTTCCTCGACCATCCGCGGCCAGGCGTCGGGGACCTTGACGGCGCGGAGGGCGGTGACGACCTGATGGCGTAAGTTTTCCCGCAGGTCGATGGAATAGATTCCACTTTGCCGGGCCATTTGGGCCAGGGCGAAGGACCACCCGAGCCGGTCGCCTGTGGAATCGGGTGGGGCGGCGAGGAGTTGGGCGACCCAATCCTCGACCACGTCCTGATGGACGACCGTGTTGAGCGGTCCGTAGAGCGGCACCCGGGCACCAAGGCGGGTGAGTGCCCAGTACGCATAGGTCGGGATCGGCGGCCGCTTGACCTGCCTCAGCAGGATTTCCGCCAGGGATTGTTTGGTTTTGCCGTCGAGCCGTTCGAGTGCCGCCACGGCCCGCCACATTTCGGCATATTCGTTTGCGTGGGGCTTCGGGAGTTGCTTCCCTTTCGCGGGTAACATGACGGGGCGCAGTTTCGAGAAGAGTTGCTGTTGCTGGGCCGTGTTGAGGCCGCCCGCCAGCCGACGCCAGAGAATCCAATAGTCCGCTCCGCCTTCGGGGATCGGCCGGGCGGCCGATTGGCTCGCCCCAGCCGCGATCAGCTTCCACACGGCCTCGACGCGGTAGCGGTCGAGCGTATCGCCGAACCCGGGGCGGAGGCAGAAGCCGGTGAGGTTGTACCACCGGGCGAGATGCGCCGGGGATCGACCGCGATACTCGGCCACGTCTTGCAGGAATTCGGACATCCGACGGCATAACCCCGTCGGCCAGTCGCCCCGACCCGCTTCCAGGTTCGATTCCAGAGTCTTGACGAGGTCTTTCGGCGTGACGTGATCCGCAGGTGCTGTTGATTCCGCCCACGTGTAACAAGACAGAATGACGTCCGCGGCTGCCCGGACCCGCTCTTCGGGGAAGACGTCCACCACTCCCGTCGGCCCGATCGCCTCGTCCTCGTCCGCTTCCTGCAACACGTCGCGGACGTTGAACTCGAGCCGCCAGCGGTTGCCTTCCTTCCCGACGCAATAGAGTTCGAGCGTGCCGATTTCGGTACACTTCGCCGCGAGGGTGACGGGCACCCGCTTCGTCCCGGCTCGCTTTCCGCCGCGCAGCACCGTGTGCAATGGGGGCAATCGGAGAAGCTGGTCCGGGGCCACGCCGATCACGTCGCCGGGCTTGTCCTGACCGCGGACCGACGACGTGAAGAGCGGGAAGAGGACCGGTTCGCCGAGGGCGAGTTCGAGTTCGGGTTTCGGGATCGAGACTTCGTCGCCTTCCTGCATGCGGCGCGGTACGACGCAAAGAACCGTCTGATTCGGGGATCGGGGATCGGGGATCGATGATCCACGTGATTCTTGCTCCCCGCTCGTCGATTCCCGCTCGCCGATTCCCGGACCGGTTTGGAGTCCGACGTAATACGAACGCGGAATGCCGCCGCCGATCCGTTTGCCGCCGGTGTGTTTGAGCCAGCAGAAGTATGCGGCCCCCCAGGCGACGGCGAGGTCGAGGGACGGGCTGGTGAGGAGGAGCGGTTTCCAGGCGGGGTCGTACCATTCGGCCATGACCTGGACGAGCCGGTCGCGCAGGCGGCCGGGCTGAAACACGCCGCCGTTGAAGAGAATGGCGTCTGGCACTTCGCCGACCGGCACGTGCTTGCGGAGGAAGGCGGCGAGGTGTTTGGTCACGGCCGGGTCGGAAACGTAGGGCAGCCCCATCTCCTGCAACCCGGCCTTGGCCCGAACCGGATCCGCGTCGTACCGTACGTGGGGGAAAAACCCGTCGAACACGGCGGCATCCACGTCCGACAGGGCGACTTCGGCGGAGACCGTTCCGGCTACGACTGACCGGCCGCGACCGACCACGGTCACGGGAACGCTGGCCGGGGGGTTGTCCGCAAGCAATATCTCCTTCGCCGATCGACAGGCCTGCACCAACGCACCGAACTGGGCCCCGTCCGGCCTCGCCGACAGCTTCGCCTCGATGGATTTTGCGAGGGCGAGGTCCATGTTGTCCCCGCCAAGCAGCAAGTGATCGCCGACCGCGTCGCGGACGAATTCGAGTTCCCCTTTCCCTTCGGCGGATCGAATGAGGCTGAAGTCGGAAGTGCCGCCGCCGACGTCGACGACGACGCACCGCATGCCGGGCTTGAGCCGGGTGGCTTCGAGCGGCGGGTGGGTGCCCAGCCAGGCGTAGAACGCGGCCTGTGGCTCTTCGAGCAACGTAACGTGTTTGAGCCCGGCTTGTTTCGCCGCCTCGGCGGTCAAGTTCCGGGCCACGTCGTCGAACGAGGCGGGCACCGTCACGACAACCGGCTGGTCTTCGAGCCGATCCTCCGGTTTTCGGCCCGGGGCGTGGTTCCAGGCGTCGACGAAATGTTTCAGGTAACGGGCGGAGACGTCGAGGGGAGAAAGTCGCGGAACGTCCGGCGGGGCGGCCCAGGGGAGCAACGGGGCGGTGCGGTCCACGCCGGGGTGGCAGAGCCAGGATTTGGCGCTGCTCACCTGCCGGGCGGGGATTTTCGCCCCGTGGGTCCGTGCGAACGAGCCGAC
>DASXPC010000374.1:0-8172 GCA_036493815.1 Fimbriiglobus sp.
CGCGGTATGCGGTATTCGCTGGTTTCCCGCGAAGTGATCGCCGATTCCATCGAAGTGGTGTCGGGCGGAATGAATCACGACGGCGTGCTGGCGTTCGGCGGGTGCGACAAAAACATGCCCGGGTGCCTCATGGCCATGGCCCGGCTGAACGTGCCCAGCGTCTTTGTCTACGGCGGCACCATTCTGCCGGGCATCGGACCCGACGGCGAGGATGTGGACATCGTTTCCATCTTCGAGGCCGTCGGGAAATTCCAGGCCGGGGGAATCGACGCGGCCAAGCTTCATGCTGTGGAATGCGCCTCCTGTCCCACCGCCGGCTCGTGCGGGGGAATGTACACGGCGAACACCATGGCCTCGGCGATCGAGGCGATGGGAATGTCGCTGCCGTACGACGCCAGTCACCCGGCCACGACCGCGGCCAAGGAACGGCAGGCGTTTCTCGCCGGCAAGGCCGTAGTCGAGTGCATTGAAAAGAACCTTCGCCCCCGCGACGTCATTACCCGCCGATCGCTGGAAAATGCCTACACGCTCGTACTCGCCCTGGGCGGTAGTACGAACGCCGTCCTGCACCTGATGGCCATCGCCAAAGAAGCCGGGGTGCCGTGGACTCTGGCGGACTTCGATCGCATCGGAATGAAAGTGCCGCACCTTGCGGACCTGAAGCCGGGCGGGAAGTACGTGATGTTCGACCTGCATAAAGCGGGCGGGACACCCGCGGTCCTCCGAGCACTACTCGACGCAGGGTTTCTGCACGGGGATTGCCCTACCGTCACCGGGAAAACCTTGGCGGAAAATCTGGCCGACGTCCCGAGCGTCTATTCACGCAAGCAATCGGTCGTGCGCCCGCTCGACCGGCCCATGTACGAAAAGGGACACATCGTTATCCTGCACGGCAACCTTGCCCCCGACGGCGGAGTCGCCAAGGTCGCCGGACTCAAGGTCCGCACCCTCACCGGCCCGGCCAAGGTCTTCGACGGCGAGGAAGCCTGTTTCGAAGCGATTCAGGCCCGAAAGATCATCGTGGGCGACGTGGTGGTGATCCGCGGCGAAGGCCCGGTCGGCGGGCCGGGGATGCGGGAAATGCTTTCGGTCACGAGTGCCCTGACGGGTCAGGGCCTGGGGGAGTCGATCGGCCTCGTGACCGACGGCCGGTTCAGCGGCGGCACCCACGGCCTCGTCGTCGGCCACGTCGCGCCGGAAGCCTGGGTCGGCGGACCCATTGCGCTCGTGAAGGATGGTGACCCCATAACCATCGACGGCGAGAAGAAATTACTCACACTTCACGTGGCCGAACCCGAACTGGCGAAGCGAAAAGCCGCGTGGGTGAAGCCCGCAATCCGGGTGCAAAACGGAGTACTCGCGAAGTATGCAAAGCTGGTGGCTTCGGCATCAGAGGGGGCGGTGACGGGGTAGCGTATGAGCGACGACTCAAACTTTGCTTTTCCCCACACTCGCCATCACCGTCTCGAAAGCGGCCCGGAGTTCTTCCCAGTTCTGCGGCCGTTCTTCGGGGTTCTTGGCCAGCATCCAGAGGCAGAGGTCGGACGCGAGCGACGGGACGGCGGGGTTTACGGCCGCCGGCGGGGGCGGCGGATTGTTGATGTGCTGGAAGATCATCTGCATTTTGTTCTTGCCGTCGAAGGGCAGTCGGCCGGTGAGCACTTCGTAGAAGGTCACGCCCAGTGAATAAATGTCCGCCCGGAGGTCGACGACCGAGGCGTCGCGGGCCTGTTCCGGGGAAAGGTAGGCGGCGGTGCCGGCCAGTTCCGGGCCGACCTGGCCGGAGGAGGCTTGCAGGACAGGGGCCTTCGCCAAGCCGAAGTCGATCAGTTTCGCATTGCCGCTCGGGCCGATGAGGAGGTTATCCGGTTTGATGTCGCGGTGGACGAGGCCCGCCCGCCAGACGGCCCCGAGGCCTTCGGCCGCCTGGGAAATCAGGTGCAAGGTCCAGTCCGGAGGCAGGGCCCCTCCGGTGCGGATCAGTTCGCCGAGCGGCCGTCCGCTGATGTATTCGGTGACCAGGTAGGGCCACCGCGGGTCGAACCCGAAGTCGATGAACCGGACGACGCGGGGGTGGTTCACCCGGGCGAGCGTGGACGCTTCGGTTCGCATTTGCCTCAAAGCGGCCGTCTTGTCGTAAACGTTTTCCCAGTTGATGATTTTGATCGCGACCGGGTTGTCGTGCACTTCGTCCCAGCCGCGGAAAACGAAGCAGGATACTCCTTGGCCGAGTTTATCCTTTAGCAGATAAGACCCGACGCGATCGCCCGATTGCGGGCGTGGGGGCAATGGGGGGTGTTCGGGATCGGTGGTCGGCTCCCGATAGATTTGTGTGATTTCTGCCGTGTCCTTGGTGTAACTGGACACGGTACTTGTCGCGTCGGCGGCGGGAGATTCTGGGCAGTCGGTTTTCATCGTGGGTAAGCCGGCGGGCGTCCTGCCAGTTTCGGGGGCAGGCCGAAATTTCCGGTCCGGCCGGAGCGATCCTCGCCCCGGAATCTTGACCGCAACCTAACGCTAGCACATTCCCACTCGCGCCGCATATTTTTCGCGGAGACTGGAAAGGAATGCCTGCGATGAAAGCGGTGCCCCGGTGACCCGCCGGCAGAGGTCGCCCGCCCGAAATCGCCGGCCGTGGGAATGGATGTTCGCGATGAGCCAATCCTTCAGAAGGGAATAGTCGCCCCGGCGAAATGCCTCGTCGAGCGTTTCCGCCCCGAGCTGCTTTCGCGCCGCCGCCATGAACTGGGCGGCGAGCAGGTTGCCGAGGGTATAGGTCGGGAAGTATCCGACCCCACCGAAACTCCAGTGGATGTCCTGCAGACAGCCCCGGCGGTCGTCCGGTACGGTCAGGCCGAAGAGCGCGTGGAACCGTTCGTTCCAGGCGCCGGGTAAGTCGGCGGCGGTGAGGTCGCCGGTCAGGAGGGCGAGTTCGAGCTCGAACCGGAGGGCGATGTGCAGGTTGTAGGTCGCTTCGTCGGCTTCGACGCGGATGAAAGAGGGGCGAACGTCGTTAACGGCGAAGACGAAGTCAACTTCGGTCGCATCGGCCAGGGTTGTCGGAAAGGTCTGCTTTAACCGGGGGAAGAAGTGTCCCCAGAAGGCCCGTCCACGGCCGACCTGATTTTCCCAGAGCCGGGATTGCGATTCGTGTATGCCGAGCGAGCAGTACGAGCCGCACGGTTCGCCGAACCGGTCGGCGGGGAGGTTTTGCTCGTACAATCCGTGCCCGGTTTCGTGCAGGACACCGAAGAAGGCTTCGGGGAAGAATTTCGGGTTGAACCGCGTGGTGATCCGGCAGTCGCCGGGGCCGAATCCGGAGCAGAACGGGTGGCTGGTGGTGTCGAGCCGGCCGGCGGCGAAATCGAAGCCCACGGCCGCCGCAGCCGCTTCCGCAAACACCCGCTGCCGATCCACCGGATAGTCCCGTTCCAGTATTTCCCGCTTCGGCTGCCTCGGCGAGGATTGCACCGCCACGATCAGCGGGACCAGCTCTTTGGACAATTCCGCGAACAGATCTTTCAATTCAGCCGCCGTTGCACCGGGCTCGTATTCGTCGAGTAATGCGTCGTACCGGTGAGCCTTGTACCCTACGGCGTCGGCCTCTTCCCGCTTAAGGGCGAGCACTTTCTCCAGGTGCGGCTGAAATAGCGGGTAGTTCGAAGTCGTCTTCGCGTCCTGCCAGGCCTGCTGGGCGGCGGTGGTGACGCGGGCGAGTTCTTCTACGAGCCGGCCGGGGAGTTTCGTGGCCCGGTCGTATCCATGCCGCCACTCGCGAACATTGGCCGCCTCAGGGGAATCCGGGTCGGCGACGACGGGCGTGCCCTCTACCGCGGCGAGCAATTCGCCGATCTTCGGATCGGTCCCCCGGGCGTGGGCGAGGCCCGCCAGCCACGCGATCTGGTCGCCGCGCAGCCCAGCCCCGTTCCGCGGCATATAGGTCTGCTGGTCCCACCCGAGCACGGCGGCACAGGAGTTAATCACGGCCAGGTCCCGCCCGCGGCGAACCAGCTCGGCATACGCGTCGGTTGCAGTCATCCGGGAATTGTACGACCGGCCCGTATCATGGACGCATGTCGAAGCTCCGACTTCTATTCGCCGTTCAGGGGGACGGCCGCGGGCACCTGACGCAGGCCCTGGCGGTACGAGAATTGCTGCGGGCGGCGGGTCATGAACTCGCTGCGGTGCTCGTCGGCACTGCCCCTCGTCGGGAACTGCCGGCCTTCTTCCGCGACAAGATCGATGCCCCACTTATACCCCTGGAATCGTTCGACCTGGTAACCGACAAACATAATCGGCGGGTGTCAACGGCGGCCACCTTGGCGGACAACCTGCGACGACTTCCCAAACTCGCGGCGGGATCGAACCTCGTGCGGAATTGCCTCCGACAATTTCAACCCGACGTGCTGGTGAACTTCTACGAACCAATTGTCGGTCTGACCTTCCAGTGGCTGCGGCCATGTACTCGAATGGTGGCGGCTGCGAATCAGTACATGTTCGACCACCCCGACTTCCAACCTCCGCCTGCTCGGCAAATAGAATGGAGAAGTTTGCGGGCCTACAACCGGGTTACCGCCCCACCACCGGCGGTGAAACTCGCCTTCTCGTTTCGGCCACAACCGAACGCCCCACGCCGACGAATCCGGGTCATGCCACCGATACTTCGGCCCGAAGTCCTCAGTCGCCCCCCCGGACCAACCGAAGACTTTATCCTCGTCTACCTCTTGAAGACTGGTTTCCTGGAAGAAATTCGGAAGTGGAGCGATTCTCATCCCAACGTGAGAATGCATTGTTTCACGGACCGAAAGGCCGACATGAGCAAGGCCACGCCGAACGAGAAGCTGACCCTTCATGCCCTCAACGACGTCACGTTCCTTGATCTCATGAGCCGGTGCCGCGGGCTTGTTTGCACGTCGGGATTTCAATCGCTCGGCGAAGCACACTGGTTCGGGAAACCAGTCCTAACTGTCCCGGTAGAAAACCATTTCGAACAAGCGTGCAACGCCAGAGATGTGGAGGTCTCGGGTGCCGGGATCGCGGAATCCCGGTTCAACCTCGACCGATTCCTGGCCTATCTCCCGACTGCCGCGTTCGATCCCGAGCCGTACCGGGCGTGGGTCCGCACGGCGGGCAATGTATTCCTGGAGGAAATCGAACGCGCGGTTTTGATGTTTCATGACTGACCTTTCCTGAGCCGTCCCATCGGGCGACAATTCCTTCAGTCGTGCCGTTTCGGGAGTGTCCCATGCCGTCGCCCGCCGTCCGTGCCGCTGAGTTGCGGAAATTGCTCGACCACTACAATCGCCGTTATTACGTCGATGCGGTTTCGGAAATCTCCGACCGCGAATTCGACAACCTGCTAGCCGAGCTGAACAAGATCGAGCGGGACCATCCGGAATTGGCCACGCCGGACAGCCCCACCCAGCGGGTCGGCGGGGCTCCGATCGACAAGTTCCGAACGGTGACGCACCGGGTGCCGATGTTGTCGATCGACAATACGTACAGTCCGGACGAACTCCGGGAGTGGGACAAGTCGGTGCGGAAACTCCTGGGCGGGGCGGCCCCGACGTATGTGGTCGAATTGAAAATTGACGGCGTGGCCATGTCGCTCACTTACGAGGAAGGTCTTCTGACCGTGGCCGCGACCCGCGGCGACGGCGAACGCGGCGACGACGTCACCCACAACGTCCGCACCATGCCCGGCGTGCCCTTGCGGCTCGACACCGACAAGCCCCCCAAGCTCTTCGAAGTCCGCGGCGAAGCCTACATGACCCGGTCCGACCTGGTACGAAATAATCGGATTCGGGTGGAGCGGGGCGAGGAGCCGGCCGCCAACACCCGCAATTTCACGGCCGGATCACTCAAGCAACTCGACCCGAAGAAAACGGCCGAGCGGAAGCTGCGACTGTTCGCCTACGCCCTCGGGGCCGTGGAAGGAATCGCGCTGAAATCCCACGTCGAATGTCTGGACACCCTCCGCAAGTTCGGCTTTCCGGTGAACGAGCACGCGAAGAAGTGCGACACGATCGAAGCCGTGGTCGAATACTGCAATTCCTGGTCGGAGAAGAGGCACGCTTTGCCGTACGACACCGACGGCATGGTTATCAAAGTGGACGACTACGCCCAGCGGGACCGACTCGGGTATACGAGCAAGTTCCCGCGTTGGGCCCGGGCATACAAGTTCGCGGCCGAGCAGGCAATGACCCGGCTCGCCCGGATCGAAGTGCAGGTGGGTCGCACGGGTAAGTTGACGCCCGTGGCACACTTCGACCCACCCGTTCAGTTGGCCGGCACCACAGTCAGCCGGGCGACGCTGCACAACGCGGACGAAATCGAACGCAAAGACGTACGCATCGGCGACACGATCGTGGTAGAAAAAGCCGGCGAAATCATCCCCCAGGTCGTCCGGGTCGAAACCGCAGCCCGAACCGGCAAAGAAGTGAAATTCCATTTTCCGAAATCGTGCCCGGTGTGCGGGGCACCGACGAAAAAGGAGAAGGATAGCCCGTTCGTCTACTGCTCCGCCCCGCGGGACCAGTGCGGCGGCCAGGTGAAACGGCAGATTCGGCAATTCGCCCGCCGGGACGCCATGGACATCGAAAACCTCGGCGAGAAGATCGTCGACCAACTCGTCGATTCCGAACTCGTCGAATCCCCCGCCGACCTTTACCGCCTCACCGTCGAACAGCTTCTGACGCTGGAACGCACGGGCGAGAAGTCCGCCCAGAACCTGATCGACGGTATCGCGGCCAGCAAAACCCGCGGCCTCACCCGCGTCCTTTCCGGCCTCGGCATCCCCATGGTCGGCGACAGCATTGCCGATTTACTCGCCCAGGAATTCCTGACGATGGATGCCCTGGCCGAGTCCACCGAAGAACGGCTCGCCCGGATCGAAGGTGTCGGCCCCGAACGAGCCCGCCACGTCCGGGAATATTTCCAGTCCGAAGTCGGCAAGGGCGTGATCGCGGACTTGAAGGAACTCGGCGTGAAGCTGACGGAAGAGAAGCGGGCCGTGCCGGTATCGAGCGGGATTGCGGGGAAAACGATTGTCGTAACCGGCACGCTCTCGAAATACGGCCGGAAGGAAATCGAAGACCTCATCAAATCCCTCGGCGGCAAGCCGTCGGGCAGCGTTTCGAAGAAGACGGACTACGTCGTCGTCGGGGAGGACGCGGGGAGCAAGCTGGAGAAGGCAAAGGCTTTTGGCGTGCCCGTGTTGACCGAAATGGAATTCGACGCGATAATTGGGAAGTAACGAGGAGTTGATCCATGTCCGTGTTGACGGTCCCCGACGAAACTCGTCCGGTTTATCGGTTCACGGTGGACCAGTATCACCGAATGATCGACGAGAATATCGTCACGGAAGAAGACCACGTCGAAATGATCGATGGCGAACTCTTCAAAGCTCGGGTGATCGTTGAAGGAATGTCGGTCCCGTACCGATTTTCGCCCGAACAGATTGCCCGCCTCGTCGAGTATGGGATAGTTACCGAGAACGAATCGGAAGACCTTCCCTCAGGGGAGAATCCGCCCGACATGTCCCGTAAACCGCCCCACGATTGCACGCTCGATCTGGTCCTGGATGCCCTTCGGGACGTACTCCCAAAAGGTTGGCGGTGCCGGGGACAATCGGCGGTGACGTTGGCGACGGGCGAGCCGGAACCCGATTTGGCCGTCGTCCGTGGATCGGCCCGCGACTTCCAAAATCGACACCCGGCCACCGGGGACATTGCGTTCGTCGTCGAGGTGTCTTATCGCTCGCTGAGGAATGACCGCACACGCAAATTGCGGACGTACGTCCGCAACGGCATTTCGATCTATTGGATTGTGAATGTGGAGAGTCGCCAGATCGAAGTCTACACCGACCCTGTCGTAACCGAGTCCGGCGAGCCGTTCTATCGCACCCGTGTCGATTACATACCGGGCCAGGACGTTCCGGTTTTTGTCGAAGGGGAAGAAGTGGGCCGGGTGGCTGTCACGCAAATGATGCTGTGAATTTCCTCGTTCGAGCCGACCTAATCACGGAGTTTTGCGGCCAGGGATGCTGCAAGTTCCTGTCCGGACATCCCGCGGACGAGTAACACTTAGGAGTTACGCGGTTGCCTCCGTCGGCAACCGATAACTCGGGTTTGACAGATACGACCGGACGGCGTCGCGGATGACGGCCCACTT
>DASXPC010000375.1:0-6761 GCA_036493815.1 Fimbriiglobus sp.
CCAGGCATCGAACAGTTCTTGCCAAGCTCGGACGCACCTGGGGTTCCGCCGGGACATGAAGGAGTTCTCCGCAAGGAAAACTCTCAGCTTACCCGACAACGCAAGGCGTCACTTCGCCGGACATTTACGTACAGGGTAGGCACGATCATTTAAGGGTGTACGGTACAACCTTTTGGGCGGTTTAACGATATTTATAGATGCTTTTGTACGCGAGGCCAAAGACGCGAAACCGCTAGAAAAACGAGGAAAATCGTCACTTTCAATGGATTGGTGAAGTGAGTGCAATTTGTTTTTTGAGTCGAGTGCGTCTGCCTTTCCGCAACTTGGCCGAGTCAGGAAGTCACAATCTAATCGCGGTCGTCCGTCCTCAATCGCACAAACGTAAACACTTCTTCCCTCCCACTCATCACGGGGCGGAGGGCATCAAAGTACTCTATCATGGCCGCCGCCGGTCGGGCCGCCAAGTCCCCGCTTTTGCTCACTCGGGTTCCAGACCGGGGACGAGATCGGGACGAAATTTATCCGCGGCCGAATAACTTCATTCGACAAGGACGCGGACGGCGCCGAATACGTTCGCGCGAAGGATGACCTTGGTGCCGGTTGTGGGCTTCGGCCGAAGGAATTCGACAACATTGGGCTCAAAGACCCGAACAACCTGTTACTAACCGTAAAGCGGGCCATGTGGCACCGCGTTTCAACGGTTGGCTGGTGGGGGAGGGTGTACTCACGGGGGCGGTTCGGTGTTCTCCGGCATAGGTTTCGAGCCGATAGATCCTGTGGGTATAATTCATAACTGAAAATCTCTCGGAATCCGGAGTCATTGACCCCGGCCTTCCCGAGACAAGGCCGGCCTCAATGAGGCCGGCTACGGTTTCTCAACAGGCTGTACAGCAGAAACGCGAAATAAATCATGCCATTGCGGAGTTTCCACCGGGTCATCGTCGAGTGGTTTTCGAAGCGATTCCAAAATCCGACGGAGCCCCAGCGCCTCGGCTGGCCCACCATTCGGGAACGGATCGACACGCTGATTGCCGCTCCGACCGGTTCCGGAAAAACGCTTACCGCCTTCCTCGCCAGCCTCGATCATTTGCTGCGCAAAGCCCTGGCGGGAGAACTTCGCGATCAGACGTACGTCGTCTACGTATCGCCGCTTCGTGCGCTTTCGAACGACATCCAGCGCAATCTGCAAGGACCGCTCGCCGAAATCCTGGAATTGGCCCGCCGCGATTACCCGGAATGCCCGGACATCCGCGCGCTGGTTCGCACTGGCGATACACCCCCGAAAGAACGACAAGGCATGGTCCGCCGGCCGCCGCACATCCTGGTCACTACGCCGGAATCGCTTTTTCTCGTCCTCACCGGCAGCAAGAGCCGCGAGATCCTGCGGCACGTGGAGACCGTGATCGTCGATGAAATCCATGCCGTGGCGCGCGACCGCCGCGGCTCCCATCTCTCCTTGTCCCTCGAGCGGCTCGATGCACTGTGTGAACGACGGCCCGTTCGCGTCGGTCTCTCGGCCACGCAAAAGCCGATCGACCAGTTGGCCCAATTCCTGGTGGGTTCGACGGCCCGGCCTCCCGCCATCGTGGACGTCGGCCACCTTCGCCAATTAGACATTCGGGTCGAAGTGCCGCGCATGGATTTGCAGGCCGTTTGCACTCACGAACACTGGGCGGAAATCTACGAACGCCTGGTGGAACTGATCCACGAGCACAAGAGTACGTTGATCTTCGTGAACACGCGGAAGCTGGCCGAGCGTGTGGCGCACCAGCTTTCCGAACGGCTCGGCACGGACCGGGTCCTGGCCCATCACGGCAGCTTGTCGCACCGCAGCCGGCAGCAAACGGAACAATGGTTGAAAGAGGGCCGCCTCAAGGCCGTCGTCGCCACCGCATCGCTCGAACTGGGCATTGATATCGGGCACATCGATCTGGTCTGTCAGATCGGCTCGCCCCGATCGATCGCGACATTTCTCCAACGAATCGGCCGGGCCGGCCATGCCTTGGGTTTGGTGCCGAAGGGACGCCTCTTCGCACTGAGCCGGGATGAACTGATCGAATGCATGGCCCTGGTGCGGGCCGTCGGCGACCGCCGGCTCGATCGCGTGCCGATTCCCGCGGCACCACTGGACATTCTGGCGCAACAAATCGTGGCCGCGGTCGCGTGCGACGACTGGGATGAGGACGAACTGTTCGAGCTCGTTCGCCGGGCCTATCCCTATCGCGATCTTTCTCGCGACGATTACGAATCGATCGTCGACATGGTCGGCGAAGGGATCGCGCCCGAACGCGGCCGGTTCGGCGCTTACGTTCAGCGCGATCGGGTGAATCGCCGGCTGCACGCCCGTAAGGGAGCCCGGCTCACGGCCATCACTTGCGGCGGCGCCATTCCCGAAATCACCAACTACAAGGTCGTGACCGACGACGAAACGCGAACGATCGTCGGTTCCGTGGACGAAGACTTCGCGGTCGAATCGAATGCGGGAGACGTCTTTCTGCTGGGCAACACGTCCTGGCGGGTCAAGCACGTTCGCGGCGGCGAAGTCGTCGTGACGAACGCCCAGGGAGCCCCCGCAACCGTTCCGTTCTGGCTGGGCGAAGCGCCGGGCCGGACGGTCGAACTTTCCGCGGAAGTTGCTCGCCTGCGGGAGGAACTGGTCGGCCAGATTTCGTCAAACGCTGCGGCCAGCGATTGGCTGATGCAAGTCGGCCATATCGGTTCTGCAGGTGCGGGGCAGGCGATCGCATACGTGACCGCCCAGCAACTGGCGACCGGGATGGTGCCCACCCAAAAGAAGCTGCTCTTCGAACGCTTCTTCGACGAGTCGGGCGGCATGCACCTGGTCATCCACGCCCCGTTCGGCACGCGCATCAACCGGGCCTGGGGGCTGGCGTTGCGCAAGCGGTTCTGCCGGACTTTCGATTTCGAGCTGCAGGCCTCGGCGGACGATAACGGTATCGTGCTTTCGTTTGGGGCGCAACACAGTTTTCCACTCGAGCAGATGTTCCGCCTGGTTCCGTCGCGTCTCGCCCGCAACGTCCTCGTTCAAGCCTTTCTGGCCGCGCCATTCTTCGGCACGCGCTGGCGGTGGAACGTGACGCGGGCGCTGCAACTTCGGCGAATCCGAAACGGCCAGCGCGTGCCCCCGCACCTGCAGCGCATGCGGGCCGAGGATCTGTTGACGTCGGTTTTTCCCGCCCAAACCGCCTGTCAAGAAAACGTCGTTGGGGACATTCCCATTCCCGATCAGCCGATCGTCCGGCAAACCGTCGACGATTGCTTGCACGAAGTATGCGATCTCGAAGGCTGTGAGGAGGTGTTGCGGGACGTCGAATCCGGGGCGATCGAAACGATCGGCCTCGACAGCCGCGAACCCTCGCCGTTCTCGCATCAACTGTTGAACGCCAATCCTTACGCGTTCCTGGACGATGCTCCCCTGGAAGAGCGCCGGGCCCGCGCGGTGACGTTGCGCCGTTCGCTTTCGACCGATGCTCTTCGCGATCTCGGCCGGCTCGATCCGGAGGCCATCGCACAGGTTAAGAAAGAGGCCTGGCCGCTGGTTCGCGATGCCGATGAGTTGCACGATGTTCTTCTTTCTTGCGGGGTTCTGCTTCCGGCCGAGGCGAAACCCTGGAGAGCCTTCTTCGATCTACTGTGTTCGACTGGGCGAGCCGCATTCGTGCAACGGCCGGTCGGGGACGACCTTTGGGTCGCCACGGAGCGCTGGCCGATGATCCGGGCGATCTGGTCGGACGCCCGGGCTCGTCCCGTCGTCGCCGTGCCGCGCGGCGTCCGCACCGACTGGCCTCGCGAGGAGGCGATCTCTCGACTCGTCCGCGGCCGCATCGAATGTGTCGGACCCACTACGGTGGGTCGGGTCGCATCCGATCTCGGTCTACTGGCGGCAGACGTGGAAATTGCACTCCTCACCTTGGAAACTCAGGGGCTGGTATTGCGGGGCCGCTTCACCGGTTTGCACGAACTCGAATGGTGCGACCGCCGATTGTTGGCACGCATCCATCGATTGACGCTGGAAGGGCTGCGTCGAGAGATCGCCCCGGTGCCGATCGAACAGTTCCTGCGATTTCTGATTCGGTATCAGCACCTTCAGCCGGAAACGCGCCGTCGGGGCCAGGCGGGGTTGCTGGCGCTCGTCGAACAACTGGAGGGGTTCGAGGCGCCGGCCGGGCACTGGGAGAAGCATATTCTGCCCGCGCGGCTGGAGTCTTACGATCCGAGTTGGCTCGACGCGCTGACGTTCATGGGGCAGGCGGGTTGGGGCCGGCTTCGGCCGATGGCCTGGATGCAACCCGCCGCGGAAGCAAAAGGCCGGCCGATGAAGGCGCTCACCCGTTCGACGCCCATCTCACTCTGGCTGCACGACCACGCTTCGTGGTTGCTGCCGTCGCCCGAACAACTTCCCGAAAGCTCGGTTCTCGACCTGCTGGGAGGCAATGCCCGCGCCGCCCACGAAGCGTTCGCCCGCCACGGCGCGTTGTTCCCCGCCCAGATCGGCTCGCTACTCGAGCTCGTTCCCTCGCAAGTGGATGACGTGCTGGGGGAATTGGCCGCGGCCGGGCTGGTAACCAGTGACGGCTACCCTGCCTTGCGCACGTTGCTCGGTACGCGAACGCGGGGCCGGCGGCATCGCCTGCGGCCGGCGCAAAATATCGCGACGGCGGCCGGTCGTTGGACGCTCTTACGTTCCCCCTTGTTGCCCCGAGTGGAGGAGGAGAAACGAGCCGAGAACTGGTGCCGACTTCTCTTGAAGCGGTATGGAGTGATGTTCCGAGAATTGCTCGCGAACGAGTCGGCCGCGCCGCGCTGGGGCGAACTCGTCCGCGTCTATCGGCGATTGGAAGCGCGCGGCGAAATCCGTTACGGGTGCTTCATCCATGGCGTGGCTGGGGAACAATTCGCTTTTCCCGAGACCATTCCACTACTTCGGGCCGGAGACGAGTCCCCCGCCGCGCGGGTCGAACTTCCCGCAACCGATCCGATCAATTTGACCGGTCGAATCATGGTGGGGCCTCGCGTGCCCGCCTTGCCCGGCCTTTCGATCGCGGTTGTCGACGGCACGTTGAAGTCGGTCGATCGAGCCGCCGCCGTCAGAATTTCTTCCATTCATCACTTCGACGCGGCGCGTTGAATTCAGCCATATTTCGGGAAACCGATCCGTCTGTCGAAAGTTAAACCGAACCGCTTACCGTCTTCCTGCCACCGGCATTCCGACGAACTCTTCAAAGGTATCGAGGTCCACCGAATTCCCTTATCACATTTGATTGTTTCTCGTTGTAAGTAATGCGACGGGTAGGACGTGGAGGATTTGATCAATCGAGAACGAAGGAGTTGGGAGAATTAGCTCGTCGGTGAAAACGTTCGTCCAACGATATCGGGCCATTTCCGGTGGAAGCACGATTGCTGTGTCACCCCAGATCGATGATTCGCTTAGCGAAGAATCGCCGGAGTTTAATCCCCCCAATAAGCGAGGGACGACGACGAGAGCCGAGGCCGAATCGTGCACCCGGAGGAAGGCGAAGACGTGGTTCGCTTTGGCCCCAATGACGGTAAGTGGGACGTATTTCCCCGCGGCAAACAACGATGCATTATCTCGCCGCGCACGCAAGGCGCGGGAGATGAGGAACAGTTTGATCCTTCCGTCGGCCATATTTGCCACGAGGTCGGCCAGATCGACACGTCCGATGTCGAGTGATCGAAGCCATTCGGCCCGAATGGAAAAATCGACCGGCCGTCGGTTATCGGGGTCGACCAGGCTCAAATCCCACAGTTCCGTGCCCTGGAAGAAATCGGGCACTCCGGGGCCGGTGCAGCGAACGAGAGTTTGGGCAAGGGAATTCACCATTCCATATCGAGCGATGATGGCGACGAACGCGTCCAGTTCGGCCAGGAACTCGCCCGATTGTGCAGGGTCTAAAATGGCCTCGACGAAACGTTTGACCGCGTCCAGATATTCTGGCTCGGGGTTGATCCAGCTCGAATGGACTTTTGCCTCCAGCACCGCCTTATTCATGTAAGCAGCAATCCGGGCCACGTAACCTACATCGTCATCGGAGGCGAGGGGCCGAGTGCCGATGAGCGTCTGGTAGATCAAGTATTCTTCGTTGGGATCCGGCGCGAGTAGCTCATCGCCGAGGTCGACTTTGTGAACCCGATTGAGTTCCCGCCATTTGGCAAGGCGTCGACCCCACTCGGCCGGTCGTTCGGAAAGGACATTCAACCTCGCCCGTACATCCTCCCCTCGCTTAGTGTCGTGCGTGGCGAGTGGGGACAGCCCCCCGGGGGACTTTTCGGCACGCTCGCCCAAGAATTGATGCACCCGATCCGGGGCCCACCCGAACCGGGCCGGGTCGCCACCGACTTCGTTCAACGAAATAAGCCGGTTGTAAACGTAGAACGAAGTGTCTTCACACCCCTTCGCCATGACGGGCGGAGTGAGTTGCTGGAACTTGCCGACGAATTGCTGTTGGGCGGCCCGGTATTCATCGGACGCGGGGCCGGACGGCGGGTCGCGGAGGAGCAGAGTGTCGCGGATGAAATCGAATACGGCTCGGCCGAGCAGTGGATTGCGAGTCCGGGCCCGCCGAACCGCTCGTTGAATGGAGATGCGGTCGCTGCTTTTGACTACTCCGTCGACGTACGACCGATAAACGGGGAAGCAGGCGATTACCTCTCGCAGGGCGTGCCGCAGCCCGTTCAAAGTGAAATCTCGGCTCCACCGCTCTGCCTGGGCAAGACTGTCG
>DASXPC010000376.1:0-21258 GCA_036493815.1 Fimbriiglobus sp.
GACGGTTTGGAAACTCGTCCTCGCCTTTCCCCCACTGGACGAACCGACCGACCTCCTGTTCCGGACCGGAATCGCCTACCCGCAACGGGCCGAGATTCACGGCCGCGGCGTCGGGGCGGTGCGGCACTGCGTCTTCTCCACCGGGGCGTTCGTCGAACCGATCGACGTGTGGGACGAACCGTCACAACTGTCCTTCCGGGTAACCGACCAGCCTCCTTCGATGAAGGAGCTGAGTCCGTTCGACATCCATCCCCCACATCTGAACAACATCCTCGTCAGCCAGTTCGGGCAATTCCGGCTCGACCGCCTGCCCGACGGGCGGACCCGGCTGGAAGGGACGACCCGGTATGTGAACCGCATGTGGCCGGCCGAGTATTGGGGGGTTTGCTCGGACTACATCATTCACCGGATCCACACCCGCGTACTCGACCACATCAAGAAGTTGGCCGAGGCCGAAAACCATTCCGATCGGAATTAACGCATGACGACCGCGACCCAACTTATCCGCGTCGGCCACTCGCCCGACCCCGACGACGCCTTCATGTTCCACGCCCTGGCGAACGACAAGATCGCCACGGGGAACCTGCGGTTCGTCCACGAACTGCAGGACATCGAGACGCTGAACCGGCGGGCCATGAAGGGCGAACTGGAAGTGACGGCGGTGAGCATTCACGCCTACGCCCACATCCTGGACAAGTACGCCCTGTTGCCGACGGGGTGCAGCATGGGGGACCGGTACGGCCCGATGGTGGTGGCCCGCCGGCCGATGACGGTCGGGGAATTGCCGGCGGTGAAGGTCGCGGTGCCGGGGACGATGACCACGGCATTTCTGACGTACCAACTGATGGCGGCCGGCCTCGGAGGCTCACCCCCCCGGCTCGCCTACGAGGTGGTCCCGTTCGATGAGATCATTCCCGCCGTCGCGGCCGGGAATTTCGACGCGGGTCTAATCATTCACGAAGGGCAACTGACCTTTCAGAACCAGGGGCTGCATTTGGTCGTGGACCTCGGCGTCTGGTGGCACGAAAAGACCGGCCTGCCGCTGCCGTTGGGCGGCAACGTGGTGCGGAGGGATTTGGGCGACGCGACGATGAAGGAAATCAGCCGGCTGTTGAAACTGAGCATTCGCTACGGACTGAACCACCGGCAAGAGGCCCTGCAATACGCGTTGAAATACGCCCGGGACATGGACGTGTCGTTGGCGGATCGGTTCGTCGGCATGTACGTGAACGACTGGACGCTCGACTACGGCGACCGCGGCCGGGCCGCGGTGCGTAGGCTTCTGGATGAAGGCCACAAGGCGGGGATCATCCCGTCGCCGACGGCGGTGGAGTTTGTGGAGTAAGCGTCATATGTCATAGGTCGGATGTCATAAGTTGAATAGCTGACCCGATCGGTGCATTGAACATATGACCTATAGCACCTGACCTATGACTTCTCTCGTCACCTTCACCACTCCCGTGCACCCCTGCTCGTACTTCCCAGACCGGGCGGCGAAGACGAGTTACGAGATCGTGGCCGACCTCACGCCGGGCGAATTTCAGTTGAAACTCGAAACCGGCTGGCGGCGGTTCGGCCACACCCTTTTCCGGCCGACTTGTCCCGCGTGCAGGGCGTGCCAATCGCTCCGGGTTCCCGCGGCCGAATTCCGCCCCGACCGCAGTCAGAAGCGGGCCTGGGCCAGGAATCGGGATGTCGACCGTACCGTCGGCGTCCCGAGCATTACGGACGAAAAACTTACCCTTTACGACACCTATCATGCGTTCCAGTCGAACGACAAAGGGTGGCCGGAACTCGAACCCGAGTCGCCCGAAGCGTATGCCAATTCCTTCGTGCAGAATCCGTTCGTTGTCGAGGAATGGCAATACCGTCTCGACGGGGAGTTGATCGGCGTCGGCTACGTGGACCGCACGCCGGACGGACTCTCGGCGATTTACTTCTATTACAACCCGGAACACCGGCACCGATCTCTGGGCACGTTCAACGTTCTGTCCATTCTCGCGACGGCCCGGGCCGACCGGCTCCCGTACGTCTACCTCGGGTACTACGTCGAAGGTTTCCGGTCGCTCGAATACAAGATCCGATTCCGACCCAATCAGACCATCGATCCCGTAACGGGCGCCTGGCGTCGGTTCCGCGACTGATCCATTTCCGGTCCCGGGCGGGAATTCCCCGGACGTTTTGTATCCTAACCCCCACTTGCGAATTGGGGATTTCCGGCGCGAACCGTTCGGGCCGACCGGGCGTACCCAACCGTATAACTCGCCGAGCCGGCAGACCGGAGTGCGTCCATGTCCGAAAACGTCGTCGAAACCCGCAACCTGACCAAGGTTTACCGGGACTTCTGGGGCCGAAAGAAAAAGACCGCCTTGAACGCCCTCGACCTGGACATTCACAAGGGCGAAATCTTCGGCCTGCTCGGCCCGAACGGGTCGGGGAAGACGACGACGATCAAGCTTTTGCTCGGCCTATTGTTTCCGACGGCGGGGGATGCGTTGGTCTTTGGCGAACCAGCCGCCAAGGTCGAAAAGAACGAGCGGATCGGCTACCTGCCGGAAGAGTCGTACCTGTACCGGTTCCTGAATGCGGAAGAGACGCTCGACTTCTACGGCCGGCTGTTCAAGATGGACGGCGAGACCCGCCGCAGACGGGCCGCCGACCTCATCGAACGGGTCGGTCTTGCCAACGATAAAAAGCGAATCCTGAAAGAGTATTCCAAGGGCATGCGGCAGCGGATCGGCCTCGCCCAGGCCCTCATCAACGACCCCGATCTGATCATCCTCGACGAACCCACCTCCGGCCTCGACCCGCTCGGCACCCGGTGGATGAAAGACCTCATTCTCGACCTCAAGACCAAGGGCAAAACGGTTCTGATGTGCAGCCACCGCCTGGACGACGTGCAGGACGTGTGCGACCGCATTGCCATTCTGTTCAACGGCGACCTGCAGGAACTCGGCAAGGTCGATCGGCTGGTCGAAGACCAGAAGCGGGTCGAAGTCCGGGCGACGGGGCTCGAATTGACCGACGCGGTCAAGGACGACCTGGCCCAGGTGTTCGCGAAGCACGGGGGCAAACTGGAAACGTACGGCCACCCGACCACCACGCTCGAAGACCTGTTTCTGCGGATCGTGCAGGAGTCCACGGAACGGCCCGG
The DNA here is from genome assembly GCA_036493815.1 of Fimbriiglobus sp. Lineage (GTDB taxonomy): Bacteria > Planctomycetota > Planctomycetia > Gemmatales > Gemmataceae > DASXPC01. Next base: position 3,155 of record DASXPC010000376.1, read on the forward strand.
GCGGCGGTTCCAGCCGAAAGCCGGGGCGTAATCACAAAGCGTTCCCGAGATCCGCTCGGGAACGCACTCGGGCCGGGCACTGCCCGGCGGTAATCCAAAAGGGTGCCGGTAATGCTCTCTTCGCCTCTCTTCGCCATCTTCATCCTGGACCGGGAACCGATCGCGTACAAGCACCTCGGCGGCCTCGTCCAGGCATGGCTGCAAGACGCCGGGGGGTTCGCCGCGCTCGGATTGGCCGTCTACATCCTTTACGCCATGCTGGCCGGGTCCGAAGCCTCCCCGTCGAGCCGGGAACGGATGTCCGTCACCAAGTTCATGGTACTGATGGGCGTCCTGTCGCTGGCCTGCTATTTGGTCCTCTTCGGCATGATCATACTCAAGAAGGGCGGCGACCCGAACGAAGTCGTTGTGGTCCACCAAACCGGGTACACGTATCACTACGAACCGCCGAAACTCCAAAACTTCTGGCGGGCGCGGATGCTGACGCTGGGCGGTTTGTTCGCCATCCTCGGCATCGGGCAACCGTTCGCCCGCGACCTGCTCAAGCTCCGGTTCCGCCGGATCTGGGCCCTCTCCAAACTCGGCTTTAAGGAAGCCGTGAGGAACAAGTTGTTCTGGGGGTTCGTCCTGTTCCTGGTCCCGTTCCTGTTCCCGGCCAAGTGGTGGCTCGACATCAAGCCGGAAAACGAACTCCGGTCCACGGTCAGCGTGACGACGTTCTGGGCCTCCGTCCTGACCATCCTGCCCGCCGCATTGCTCGCCTCGTTCGCCATCCCGAACGACATCAAGAATCAAACGATTTTTACGATCCTGACCAAGCCGGTCGAACGGTTCGAGGTCATCCTCGGCCGGTTCTTCGGCTACACCGGCCTACTGACCGTCGCCCTTCTCGGCATGACCCTGTTGAGTCTGCTGTTCATCGAGACCACGAAGCTGGACGAGTCGGCCGTCGCCGAAACGTACCGGGCCCGCGTCCCGCTCCGGGGAACGTTGGAATTCAAGTCCCGGAAGTCCGATTTCAAGGGGACCCTGGTCGGCCGGGAATTCGAGTACCGCAAGTACATTTCCGGCGCGCCGAACAGCCCGCAGCGGGCCATTTGGAATTTCGATTCGATTCCGTCGTCCCTGGCCGGTGACCGGCCGGGCGATTCAGTCCCGTGCGAGTTCGCGTTCAACATCTTTCACCTGACCAAGGGTGAAGAGAACCACGGGGTCGTCATCTCCATCACCTTCACCACTTGGCAGACTCCGCTGGTGCCGCCGAAAGAGTTAAGGTCGGACGGGAGTTGGGACTGGGTCGACAAGGAAAAGCAACGGCAATACCTGGAGGAATCGAAAGCCGAGTACGCGAAACTGGAAAAGAATGCCAGAGACGAACACCGACCCAAACCGCCGTCCCTGACCGCCGCCCGGCCGGGTACCGAAACGTGGGAACTCGTGAATCGACTGGCGGAAAAGTACGGGTACTACGAATACAACGGCAAGGAAATCTACGAACACTCCGACTCCGTCCCCGTACCGGTCGGCCTGTTCAAACACGCCCGGGACGGGAATCCGGGCCAGGACGAGTCCGGCGCCCCGAAACCCCGCCTGCAGGTGGCCGTCAAGTGCGATAGCCCGTCGCAACTGCTGGGCATGGCCCCGGCCGACCTGTACATCCTCGAAGGGGAAAAGTCGTACTCGGAGAACTACTTCCGGGTCACGTTCGGGCTTTGGTGTCGCGTCGTCCTCGTGATCGGCTTGGCCGTCTCACTGAGTACGTACCTCGCTGGCGTGATCGCCCTCCTCGGCACCTGCTTTTTGTTCCTGAGCGGGTACTTCTCCGAGCACATCGAAGACTTGGCCCTGGGCACGAACGTCGGCGGCGGGCCGTTCCGGTCTCTCACCAGCCTGCTCGAAGGAAAAGTGCCCACCGCCATGCCGGACGAATCGGCAGGGACGCGGGCGGCGACCATTCTCGACTCCGGTTATACCTGGGTCATCCGCCGGTTCGCCAACCTCGTCCCGGACGTCGAGGGGTTCAGTTGGTCCCACTTCCTCCGGGAAGGGTTCAACGTCGATTTCCAATACTTGGTAATGAATCTGCTGTGCCTGATCGGTTACCTGCTGCCATGGGGCGTGCTGGCGTACTACCTCCTGCGGTCACGCGAGGTGGCGAACTAGTGGTTTCGGGCGGGATTGAGCGGCCGGAGATACCGGTCGCAAAAGCCCCGGGCCCGCCAATTGCAATATGAGGCTTCGTCATGGCGAACCCGCTCCAAAAAGCGGCGGTCACGCGCAAAATCACCTACCTGGTGGCGATTGCCGCGCTGTTCACCGTTAGCCTTTTCGTTCGCGGGAAGGTGCCCGTCCCCGTTCCCGCTCTGAACCGGGGCACCATTTACAGTCAGGCCGAGCGGCTCGACCTCCGCGAACTCGACCTGGGCGACGCCGAACTGGCCGGGTCCGCCATGCGGCTCGGCCTGACCGGCATGCGCGGCGTCGTCACCACCATCCTCTGGCGGACCGCCATCGAAAAACAGAAACGCAACGAATTCCAGGAAATGGAAGACATCGTCCGCATCGTCTCCCGCCTCCAGCCCCACTTCATCACCCCGTGGATCTTCCAGGGGTGGAACATGTCGTACAACGTGTCGGTCGAAAACTCGCGTCTGAACGACATGTACTTCTACATCGCCCGCGGCCTGGAGTTCATGGCCGAAGGCGAGCGGCTGAACACGAAAATCGTGGACAAGGGACTTCCGACCGAGCACCGGATCGGGTCGCCCGACCTGCGGTACCAAATCGGCTTTTTCTACCAGAACAAGTTCACCGTGTCGGACAAGGTGACGACGTTGCGGTCGCTGTTCCAGTTGAGCAATATCCCACCCAACGAGCGGAAACCGGGCATTTTCTACCTTGGCAATGACAAGACGGTCCAGACGGGGGAGGGGAGTCAGTTCCGGAAATTTTGCCGGGATTATCCCCAGTTCGTGCGGCGGTTGCGGGACAAGCTCGACTGCCGCAAGCCCGAGGAAGTGGTGCAATTCCTGAAGGACAACGAGAAAGTTCCGACCCGGTTCCAACTGAATTCGGAATTGGCCGATCCGAGCGAACAGTTCCCGATTTTGCCGGACAAATTTAACGAGCAACCTGACGAATACAACCCGCTCATGAAGATTCCCGGCGACACGTTTGACGGAGTGCAAGCGGGCCGGGCCTGGTTTGAATACGCCCAGACGACCTTGCCGCCGAACCCGACGTTCCCCGACGGGCGGCCGATACCCAGCGGCATTCTCGAACTCCGCCCCGAGGACGTTTTCAAGTATCGCATCCCCCGCGCCCCCGCCCTGATCGTTTTCCGTCAGTCCCCGTGCCGTGCCCAGTCCTACGTCGCCGACCGGCTGATGAAGGCGGGTTGGTTCGACAAGGATACGACTTGGCGGCCGGACGAAATGCGGGACGCTAACAGCTTCTGGTTCAAAACCTCCGCGGTCGAGCCCGATCTCGAATTCCGCAGCACCGACAACGCCCAGGACCAGTGGCAAAAAGCCTATCGGATGTGGAACGCGCACGGCCGTGCGACCGGAATGATCCTGTCCTTCGACGACCGGCTTGCACTCGAGGAAAAGGCCCGGGTCGTGCCCCCGCGGGACGATTTTTCGGTCATGCCGATCGACGAACTCGTGTACCGGTTCAAATACCCCCGCGACGCGGCGATCGCGAGAAAGGCCCTGCTGAACTTCGACAAGAACCGTTACATGACCAATTTCGAGTACTTCCTGGAGCAGGCCCGGGCGGAATCGTCCGCGGACGCGGTGGCGGCGAACAAGATGCTCTGGGAGGCTAAGCGGTACGACGATTTTAGCAACATCGAGGAGGCGGCCGACCGGTACGCCCGCGGTCTGGCCATGATGCGGAAAGTGTTCGAGACGTATGAGAAATTCCACCGGACGGATCAGTCGGAGGAAACGGAATCGGACTACTACGAGGTGTTCCTGAAATTCTCGGGCCTCGTGCTCAAGGAGCGCAACCGGAGGGATTCGCATACCAAGGCACAAGTTGAAACCGCCGCGGAGGCGTTGATCGGCGGGGTCAGTGCCACAGCCCGCAATGACCTGGACCGCATGGCCGAACCCGCCCCGCAATGGGCGATGACGGCAGCATTCGGGGGGCCGTTCGCCGCCGCCGCGGCCCGGCAGGACTTGCCGCAGGGCCTGGCCGAACGGGAAGCCCTCATGCGGATTGTCGCCTACGAACCGCAAACCCAGGCGACCGCGCGGGACGTCACCCAGTTCGGCGTGAGTGCGCTGGTTTCCGGCATGGTACGGGGCGTCGAAGAACTCGACACGCCGGCCCTGGCCGAACGCAAGCTCGCGACCGTGGCATTGGGCAGCCACCTGTTCGACGGCCGGTACGACTACCGGATGGAATACGAACAGAAGCCGACGTCCGTCGGCACGTCCGATTTCCTCCGATGGTCCCGCCAATCCGTCGAGGACGAAGTGAAGGGCCGCCTCGGCCTGCTCCGAAAGCTTCCGCCGCCATTACCGGACGACGCCGCCCCCGTCCCTCCCAGCGGCCGATAGGACGGCTCCGATGCCCGTGGCCCTCGCCGCCCTCGCGCACCCGGACGACGCCGAGTTTCTTTGTGCAGGAACGCTGCTGCGACTGCACCGGGAACTCGGGTGGGACGTCCATGTGGCGACGATGACCCCCGGCGACTGTGGGTCGGTCGAGCGGCCGCCGGAGGAGATCGCCCGGGTCCGCCGGGCGGAAGGCCACGCCGCGGCCGCAGCCCTCGGTGGTAAGTACCACTGCCTCGAAGAACGCGACCTGCGGGTCGTCTACGGCGAAGCCGCGGTCGAAAAGGCCGTTCGCCTCATCAACGAAGTCCGGGCCGACCTCGTTTTCACGCACAGCCCGGACGATTACCACCTCGACCACGAACAGACGAGTAAGATCGTCCGCGCCGCCACGTTCGCTGCCCCGATCCCGAACTTCCTTTTCGGCCGGCACTCACACCCGCCCCTCGACCACATCCCGTACCTCTATTACTGCGACCCGCTGGAAGGGAAGGACGCTTTCGGCCGCCCGATCCCCGCCGGTTTTCTCGTGGACATCACGGGAGTGATGGACGAGAAGGCCGCGGCCCTGACCTGCCACGCCAGCCAGCGAAACTGGCTGGCGAAACACCACGGGGTGGACAACTACATCGCGTCCATGACGAACTGGGCTGCAGTCCAGGGGAAGCGGGCCGGGGTGCCGTTTGCCGAAGGGTTCCGCCAGCACCTGGGGCATAGTTACCCGCAGGATAATATTCTGGCAGCACTTTTCGCAGGATACTAAAGTGTAAAAGCGGAGGTATTCGTGCAACTTTCTGGCAAGCCCTGTGCGCAGTGTGGTGAATCTGTCGGCGGGTATATTTCGGGTAAGTTCTGTGAAGTATGTGGAATACCGATCCACACGGATTGCATTTCGATCACGAATGCCGGGCAGCCATCACACTGTCCCGCGTGTGGGTGTCACGTAGATGTCGTGCGTGTGTGGCAGGAAATCAACCGACGATCGGAAGCGCGTACTCTTGCCGACACCGGACGAGACGAAATCCGCAACGGTTTCCGACTATTACTGATTGGAGTCGTTGCACTCCCGTTCTCAATTTTTTTATGCATGGGGAAGATGGTGTTTTCGGAACGCTTCTCCCCGGTGCTGTTTTTTGTGGGAATCGGACTTATCTTGAGCGGGCTCCGGAAACGACTGAAAGGAGAAAAGCGACTCGCATCCCCATCGATCCTTGATGATCAGCCCGATCAATCGTCCAAACCTCCCGTCGATCCAACTTCCCCGTCCCATCCTTGACGCCCCCGGTCGGGGACCGTACTCATGTCATTTCAGAGACTCCCGCTTTCCTCGCCGCGGCGTGACGCCGTCGCCGGCCCCCGCCGTACCCCCGGACCGCCATGACCTCGTCCGATTCGAACCCCGAAACCCCCCCTTCTCCGGCCGCTCTCGTTCCCCCGCCGGAATCCGAACCGGCTCCGGTCGTCGAGCCGGTGGTTCCGATCCCTGCGCCAGAGATTGTGGCCGCGGCGGTCAAGGCCGCACCCGCGGAGCCAGCCCCAGCTACAACAGAACCGGCGCCAACGCCGGAGACCGGGAACGAGGCGCCCCCTGCGACCCCCACTCCAACTGCGACGGCACCGTCTGTTCCCGCGCTGCCACCTCAGCCCGTGCCGGACGTGCCGCCCGCTCCCCAGCCTCACGACCTGTCGCGGCTCGCACAGGACCTGCAAATCCGCAAAGCGCAGGTCGAAGCCGTGGTCCAGATGCTCGACGACGGCAACACCGTCCCGTTCATCACGCGGTACCGGAAGGAACGCACCGGCGGGCTCAACGAAGACGCGATCCGCCGAATTCAGTTCCGCGTCGCCGACCTCCGGAACCTTGCGGCACGCAAGCAGACGATCCTCAAGAGCATTGCCGGCCAGGGTAAGTTGACCGACGAGTTGACCGCGGCGATTCTGGACGCCGACGTCCCGCGTAGGCTGGAAGACTTGTACCTGCCGTTCAAGCCGAAAAAGCGGTCGCTGGCAACGGAGGCGAAGGAGAAGGGGTGGGAGCCGCTGGCCCAGGCGATCTGGAACCGGGACGCGGCGGTGGCCGACCTGCCGGCCGTACTCGCCGGGATGATCGACCCGGACGTGTCATTTACGACACCGGACGACATCCTCACGGGCGTGAAACACATCCTCGCGGAGGTCATCGCCGAATGGACCGCGGTGCGGGCCGCGGTGCGGGCGTTCGCATGGGACACGGGCATTCTCACCACCAAAAAGGTCGAAGGGTTGGCCGAGGAGAAGGGGAAGGAATTCCGCGATTACTTTGAATTCCAGGAACCGGTCCGCGCGATCCCGCCACACCGGACGCTGGCGATCAACCGCGGCGAGCGGGAAAACGTGCTGAAGGGGAAGGTGCAAATCGACCCGGCTAAGGCCAAGGAGATATCGACGTTTCAATTGCCGCTCGAAGGTCACCCGCACCGGGATTATCTGCTCACCGTTGTGGGTGACGCGGTGGACCGCCTGTTGTTGCCCAGCCTCGAACGGGAAATCCGCCGGGAATTGACCGACCGGGCTCAGGATCACGCGGTGCACGTCTTCGCCCGAAACCTGCGAAGCCTTTTGCTCGGCCCGCCGTTGCGGGGCAAGCGAGTGCTGGCCGTCGACCCCGGGATTCGCTCCGGGTGCAAGCTGGCCGTGATGGACGAGACCGGCGTCCTTTTGGAGCACGACGTGGTCTACCCGCTGGCGCCGCAGAAGAAGGTGGCGGAGGCGAAGTTGAAATTGGAGTATCTGATCCGGAAGTATCAGACGTCCGTGGTGGCGATCGGCAACGGCACCGGGTGCCGAGACACCGAACATCTTGTGGCGGAATTGATCGCGGCGTTTGCGGACCGGCGGCTGAATCCGCCTCCGGCCAACATTCCCCCGGAACCGCCGGTCACGTCGTCGGCCCCGAACGTGAACGCCCCCGAACCCGCGGCGGGTGAATCGCCGCCGCCGACGGTCGACGCCGCGTTTCCTGCAACCGTCTTCTCGGCCCCGGTGATGATGGATGAGGCGACGGTCGTCGGCAGTCCGATGATGATCGGCGACCCCTCCGCCGTCGTCACCCCCGCGGCGGGAGAAGCCACCGCCGTCGTCGCCACCGCCACCCCGACTGCCCCGGTCCCACCCCCGGCCGCCCCCGCACCCCCGCCCGCTCCGACGATCGACCTCACCGGCCTCCCCGACCCGCCCGAACAACTCGCCTACGTCATCGTGAACGAAGCCGGGGCGTCCGATTACTCCGCCAGCCCGGTGGCCAAAGACGAGTTCCCCAACCTCGACGCGACCACCCGCGGCACCATTTCCATCGGCCGCCGGTTGCAGGACCCGCTCGCCGAACTCGTCAAGATCGACCCCCAACACGTCGGCGTCGGACTCTACCAGCACGACGTCCGCCCCAAGCACCTGAAGGAAACGCTCGAAGCCGTCGTCGAATCCTGCGTCAATCACGTCGGCGTGGACGTCAACACCGCCGGCGTTCCACTCCTTCGATTCGTCTCCGGCCTAAACGCCCTCGCCGCCCGCGAACTGGTCGAGTTCCGGGCGAAGCACGGCCCATTCGCCACCCGCGAACAGCTCAAATCCGTGCCGCAGTTAGGCGAGGCACGGTTCACCCAGGCGGCCGGGTTCCTCAAGTTCCCCGCCGGCGAGGAACCGCTCGACGCCACCTGGGTCCACCCGGAAAGTTATCCGATCGCCCGGCAAATCCTGGCCGACCTCGGGTTCGTCCCGGCCGATCTGAGGGACAAGACCCGGCACGACGAGTTCCGCGAAAAAGTCAAAGACGTCGTCCCGGGCGAAGTCGCGGCCCGACTGGCCGTCGGCGAACCGACCGTCTGGGACATCCTCGACGCCCTGGTCCGCCCCGGCCTCGACCCGCGGGACGACCTGCCCCCGCCGATCTTCAAGACCGGCGTGCTGAAAATGGAAGACCTCTCCCCGGGAATGGAATTGAAGGGGACGGTGCTGAACGTGGTTCCGTTCGGTGCGTTCGTCGACATCGGCGTGAAGGAAAGCGGACTCGTGCACATCAGCCAGATGGCGAACCGGTACATCAAGAGTCCGTACGACGTAGTCGCGGTGGGCGACGTGGTGGTAGTATGGGTGATGGAAGTGAAGCCCGCGGAGAAGAAGATTTCGCTGAGCATGATGCAGCCCGGGGTGGAGCGGAAGCCGCCGGAGCGTCGCGAGGTTGCTCCGCCTCGTCCGCAGGAACCCCGTCCGCCGCGGCCGCCCCGCCCGCAACCGCAAGGGGGTCCGTCGCCCCGCCCGGCAGGGCCGGGCATGGCCCCCCGTGCCCCCGCCGGGCCGCCCCGGCAGGGACGTTTCGCCCAGCCCGGTGCCTGGCGCAAAGGCCCCCAGCAGCAGCCCGCCGGCACTCCGGCCCCCGCCGGCGAAGGTCCACAACCGGCCGCCGCGACGCCCCCGCCGCGGAAACCATCCAAGCCCAAGCCGATCGTCAAGCTCACCACGGATAAGAAGGAAGGAAAGGCCGCGCTCAACACCTTTGGCGAACTGTTCGCATTTTTCAATACGCGGGACGAACCGGAGCCTGCCAAAACGCCGGACGCCCCCGCCGCACCGCCGTCGCCGGAGGCTCCTGCCCCGCCGCCGACCGATCCACCCGCCGCACCCCCTGCCTGACCGCGCGTTCTCATGGAGTTTTCAGCGAACGCCGCGGGAATTTGATAGATTAACTGTTGCCGACCCGCCCTGCCGCTTGAACCGTACGCCCGAAGGTCCGGATGGTTCCGACCGAAAAACCCGTCGTGCCCCCGTCAGCTCCGCGCCGTGCCGCCTTTGCACCGGGCGCCTGGATCGCGGTCGGCCTCATCCTGCTCGCCGTCGGGTTGCTCTGGCTGGCCGACGGACCCAAGGCCATCCCATATTCCGGGTTCAAGGCACTCGCCCAGTCCGGTCAACTGAAGAAAGTCACGCTGCTCGGTAAAGACCAACTCACCGGCGAAGTCCGCGACAAGACCACCGATAAAGTAAAAGACCTCGGCATCACCGACGGCAAGTTCACCGTCTCGCTCCCCCCGACGGAAAACGTCCTCGCGTTCGCCAAAGACCTCGAAACCTGGAACAACGATTACTGGGCGAAAGTGCAGAAGGACACGCAGGCCGATCCGCCCGACCCGCTCGTCATCTCCGCCGACGAACCGGTCCTGCAAAACGCCGGTCCGATGCTGCTCACGGTCGTCCTGCTGGCCGTGTTCGTCGCCGCGTTCGTCTTCTTCGTCATACCCCGCATCCGCGAGCCCGGCGGCAGCGGCTTCCTGAACAGCTACGTCCGCAGCCCGGCCAAGCGGTACGACAAGGGCCGCAACCGCGTCACGTTCGAAGACGTCGCCGGTATGGACGCCGCCAAACGGGAACTGCATGAAATCGTCGAATTCCTTCGCAGCCCGGACAAGTTCACCCGACTCGGGGCCCAGGTGCCCAAGGGCGTACTGCTCGTCGGCCCGCCGGGCACCGGCAAGACCATGCTCGCCAAGGCCGTTGCCGGTGAAGCCAACGTCCCGTTCTACTCGATCAACGGGTCCGAATTCATCCAGATGTTCGTCGGCGTAGGAGCCAGCCGCGTCCGCGACCTGTTCAAAACCGCCAAAGAAAACGCCCCTTGCGTCATCTTCATCGACGAGATCGACGCCGTCGGCCGGATGCGCGGCGCCGGCGTCGGCGGCGGGTCGGACGAACGCGAACAGACCTTGAACCAGATCCTCGGTGAAATGGACGGGTTTTTGCCGAACGAGCAGGTCATCGTCCTCGCCGCGACCAACCGCCCGGACGTGCTCGACGCCGCCCTGTTGCGCCCCGGCCGGTTCGACCGCCACATCACCGTCGACCGTCCCACCTGGCAGGGTCGGCTCGCCATACTCAAAGTCCACACCAAAACCAAACCGCTCGCCGACACGGTCGATCTGGAAAAGATCGCCCGCAACATGATCGGCATGAGTGGGGCCGACCTGCGGAACCTGTGCAACGAGGCGGCCCTGCTCGCCAGCCGGGCGGGCAAGCCCGCGGTCGAGCACGAGGATTTCGACACCGCGTCCGACAGGGTTCGCCTGGGGGCGAAGCGGGAAGAGGTGCTGGGCGACGACGAGAAAAAGCGGACGGCCGTCCACGAAGCGGGCCACGCCCTGTGTGCCTTCCTCGAACCGAAGGCCGACCCGATCGACCGCGTGAGCATCATCCCCCGCGGGCGGACCGGCGGCGTCACCCTGTTCCGCCCGGACGAAGATAAGATCGACGCCTCCAAGAGCGAACTGTCGGCCCGCCTCGTCGTCATCCTCGGCGGCCGGGCCGCCGACCGCCTCGTCTTCGGCGAACAAATGACCGGCGAAGTCGGCGACCTCAAACAGGCCACCCGGCTCGCCCGCATGATGGTCACCCAGTTCGGCATGTCCGACCGCCTCGGGCCCGTCTCCTACCGCGTCGGCGAAGACCACGTCTTCCTCGGCAAGGAACTCGCCGAAAGCCGCGACTTCAGCGAAGGAACCGCCCGCATCATCGACGAGGAAGTCCAGAGCATCCTCGCCGAAGCCGAATCCCGCGCCGGCGACCTCCTGGCGAAACACAAAGCCGACCTCGACCACCTCGCCGCCACCCTCCTTCAGCACGAGGAACTCGACCGCGAACAGGTCGAACGAGCCCTGAAACGCCTCCCCGTCTACGCCCCCGCCCCCCCCACGCCTCCCCCGTCTCCCGCCCCGGTCCCCGTCGAAGACGAAACCCCCATCCCCGCCCGCGCCCCGAACCTGGCCTTCGGCGGGGCGTAAGAGGGGAGTTGTTCCCCTTCGCTTGCCGCAGAAAGTGACGGGCGGTTCTGCCCGCGCACACCCGATACCGGCACATGGCCAAGAAATCTACCGCCCAACCACTTGCCACGAAATCGCTCTTCGCCGGGTCCGGACCGCGGGGCCGACGAACGGCACCGACCCGAGCGGCCTCATCGGCTCGGGCCTGGCGTTCGACTACGACCCGCAGAAATTGGGGGGCCCTCCCGGAATGCAAGTCATTCCGGGGGAGGCGTCGCCGCCGGTCGATTCGGGCGACGGCGGCATGTTCGTCCCGGGGATCGACCTGTTCGACGCCCTCGGCATCGAGCCGGTCTTCCCGGACGAGATCGACTGCGACCCGGGGTTCGCGAAGGGGATCCCGGGCGGCCCGGACTGCGACCCGGGGATCGTCTTCAACCCCGGCCCGTACGTGCCCGAACACGACGGCCGGCTCGACAACTGGCTCGGTCAGCAGTTCGGCATTTCCGCGCCGCCGCCGCCGGCCATCCTTGCCGACCCGGGGATGGGCGGGAGGAGCGGGCGGGAGCAGTGGGAGAATCAGCGGCGGGGGCCGCACATCCTCGGCACGTGGTACGGGCCGACGCAGATGGTGCCGCCGCCGGCGTCGCCCCCCGCGGCCACCGGCCTGCGGGCCGTCACCGACGGCGGGGAGGTGGCGCCGCAAGGGGGGCCGCCCGGAACGCCGCCCTCCATCTGGAAGCAGATCAAGAAGGACATCCACGGCATCCTCGGCTACATCGGCATGGTGCCGGTGATCGGGACGGTGGCGAACGGGATGGACGCGGTGTTCTATGCGGTGGAAGGAGACGTCGTGAACGCCGGCATCTCGGCCGTGGGGATGATTCCGGGTTGCGGGATAGTGGTGAAGGTGATCCGGTCGGCCCCGGCCGCGGTCGATCTGGTCGAGGACATTCGGGACGGGAACTACCGGGACGCGGCGATCGACGCCGTGAACGTGGCCCTGTCGTTCTTCGGCGGGTGCTTCGCGGCCGGGACGCCGATCCTGACGCCGGACGGGCCGAAGGCGGTGGAAGACTTCCGGGAGGGGGACCTGGTCCTCGCACGGGACGAGTTCGACCCGGCCGGGGCGGTCGAGCCGAAGCGGGTGCTGGCGACGTTCCGGAACTTCACGCCGATCCTGCACGTCCACCTGGGCGGCGCGGTGATCCGGACGAGCCCGGAGCACCCGTTCTATACGAGGACGCGGGGGTGGGTATCTGCTGACGAGTTAGTGGCCGGCGACGTCGTCCGCCGGTGGCTAGACTGGGTGACGGTCGGCGAAGTGTTCGACACCGGCGAGCGGGAGCCGGTGTACAATGTGATGGTCGATGAGTGGCACACGTACTTCGTCGACGGGTTCGAGGGGGACGCGGTTTGGGTGCATAACCGGGGGAAGGAGTGTAGGGTCAGGAAGAGTGGGAAGGGTGGGAAGAAAGCACCTCACGCTAATAAAGTCGATGGACGACCAGCCACTCTTTATAAAAAATATGACAAGGATGGCAATTTCGAGAAACACGGCATTACTCACCACGAAGACCCAACCAAGCGATATATCAAAAAAGAATTTGACGGTGGCAAGGTAATACCGCAAGAACGCGGACCAAGAAATCAAATGATTCCCAAGGAAAGGGGGCTGGTCGAAACCGATCCCGGACCGAAGAATCGCGAGCCTTGGGCAGGTATACAACCCAATTACGAGATATGAGGCTGCAATGGCTTCCGATACGATCACCTTGGGAGTGCAGGCCGGCGACCAGGAATCAGATAATGTAATGAGTCCTCTCTATATGCCGCTTCGGCGCGTACTCGCGCGGGTTTGTCGCGGCCCGTATTCCAAAGACATTATTGAATTTGCCTTCATCCTTCGCATTGATGGTAAGATATGGTATTTCAAATTCGAAGGCTGTGAGAAACTAAGGATGAATAGAAGCGAGAAGTATGTTACGATAGATATCGGCGTTCCTGAAAAGCTTTGGAGAACATTCGACAAGACGGCGATGGCGAACTATTTGGTGGACAATATCGCCGATGGATTACGCCAAATGGTAGCGTTGATATGCAAGAAGAAACTCGATATTGACGAGGAAAAGCTGTACCGAGATTTTTCTGATGCAAGTAATGAATACCTAAGTTCAATGGAAGCAATCCAAAACAGTCAGTGACTGTCGTGTGACTTTCTTCTCGTATTTCGCGAATGCTCGAGCATTTCGACCCTTGGGAAGTAGTATCACGTGTCCGTTCCGCGAACTCCCTTCTTCCAGCCGGTGATATCTGTCCCGAACCAAATTGTGGTCGCATATGTAGCCGAATTCGGGCTGTAGGGAGTCGGCTGTGAGGATGAGAGGTTTGCCGATTTGCGGTGAATATTGGAGAGGGCATTGGCGTACCTCCCTGCATCACCGCCGTCGGTGACGGCGGCATGTTCGTCCCGGGGATCGACCTGTTCGACGCCCTCGGCATCGAGCCGGTCTTCCCGGACGAGCACGACTGGGACCCGGGGTTCGCGAAGGGGATCCCGGGCGGCCCAGACTGCGACCCGGGGATCGTCTTCAACCCCGGCCCGTACGTGCCCGAACACGACGGCCGGCTCGACAACTGGCTCGGGCAGCAGTTCGGCATTTCCGCGCCGCCGCCGCCGGCCATCCTTGCCGACCCGGGGATGGGCGGGACGAGCATGCGGGAGAGGTGGGAGAATCAGCGGCGGGGGCCGCACATCCTCGGCACGTGGTACGGGCCGACGCAGATGGTGCCGCCGCCGACGTCGCCGCCGACGTCGCCCCCCGCGGCCACCGGCCTGCGGGCCGTCACCGACGGTGGGGAGGTGGCGCCGCAGGGGGGGCCGGTACAACCGACGGACGACCGGTCCTATGGGCAAATGTTCTACGACTGGGGCAAGCGGCAGGTGGGCAAGGTCAGGAATGGCATTCGGGAGTTCAAGCGGGACCCGTTGAAGGCGGCGTCGGACGGGTTCGCCGGGGCGGCGGACGCGTTGACGTTGGGCGGGACAGCCCGGCTGCGGCGGGCGGGTGGGTTCGACGCGGTGGATTACAACTCGGGGGCGTACGGGACCGGGGAGATCGCCGGGACGGCGCTCGGCGTGGCCTTGCCGGGCAGCGCATGCAAACTGGGCAAGGCCGCGGCGGAGGCGGCGGCGGCCGGGGCACGGGCGGCGGCGATCACAGCCAAGGGGGCGGCGTATGGGCTGCGGGGCCTGCAGGGGGCCCAGGCGGCCGCGGGCATCGCCAACGGCATCGACGCCCTCAACCACCACGACTATTGGGGCGCCGCCTTTAGCTTCGCCGGGACGGGGGCGTCGTTCGCCGGGTTGCGAGGCGCCTGCTTCGCGGCGGGGACGCCGCTCTTGGACAGTTGGACGACGTCCAAACCGATCGAGGAATTCCAGATCGGGGACCTGGTCCTGTCCCGGGACGAGTTCGACGTCGAGGGGAAGCCCGAACTCAAGCTGGTCGAGGAGGTGTTCCGCCTCTCGGGGACGATTTGGCACGTCCACGCCGGCGGGCAGGTGATCCGGACGACGGGCGAGCACCCGTTCTGGGTGCGGGGCCGGGGGTGGCGGACGACGAGCCAGTTAAAGATCGGGGACCACCTGCACGGCCACGACGGCCAGTGGGTGGCGGTGACGGACCTTCTGGACACCGGCGAGGAGGAAGTCGTTTACAACCTGCGGATCGCCGAGTACCATACGTACTTCGTCGGGGCCGACGAGTGGGGGTTCAGCGTCTGGGCGCATAATGCGTGCGATCCAAGAATTCTCGCATTTGCGCGCGCGACATATACTCGCCTCGCCGGAATTATGCATGATCATCACATAACCCCAAAGTATTTAGGCGGCAGTGCGAGTGGACCAACAATGCGTATTGACGCTGCATATCATCAATTAATCACCAACGCTTTTCGCGCCGCGTGGGCTTACGGTGGACGCAAACCGACTCCAGGCCAACTACAACAAATAATGCAAGGTGTCTATGGAGCTATTCCCATTTAACGGTGATACAGCATGAGAGAAGTTATCGATTTGCGTATACCAGAAGTATATGCGAGCAAATACCTTCTTCCATCAGAAGGCGAACGGTTAGGTGCCATAACGCGAAAGATTAGAGTTGAAATAACCGATCCTCTCTATGCCAAGATTAAAAAAATAGACCACGACTTTCGCGTATCTGGCAAATCCTTTGTGCTCGGTTGGGATATACGACGAAAGTATTCAAAAAAGGAACTAACTTCGGCAACTGCCTTCTTGACAATCATTACACGAACATTCGAACCCGCCGGAGAGGAATCTGGCACGGTCTATGACGAATCTACTGCTTGCGAATATTGCGGAACTGGAGCTACGAGAAAAGGATATTTAATCCTCGATCAAAAACGAATTCCAAAACAAAACAAGCAAGCATTCGCGAAAACAATCGCGGGTGAAATAATTGTTTCAGATGCGTTTGTAGATATTTTTCGATCGAATCAATTGCGGGGTGCGATATTTCGCCCTGTTATGCAGCAGAGCAACCCATCAAATGCAATAGGTAATTGGTTTGAGCCAATCATTGAGTCGCCCCACCTTACAATTGTCCCACCAACACGATGCGGAAGCCATCCACTTGATGATGGGAGCGAATTGCATTCAAAGAAAAAGCCTGAAATTATCCTTGCCGAAATTGGGATTAGCGGATCGTGGTGTGATAGACATGAACAATATGAATGTCCTAAAGGTCACACAATTGGACTTAATTTACTATCGGAGTTGTCGGTAAACGAGTGCATTTTCGATTTCTGGGACATTGCCTATACCGCTCAACGAGTGGGCGTCCGCCGTGGACTTCTCAGGCCGGAATCACTGATGGTCATTTCGCCACGCCTTTGGAATCTTCTTGAGATGCATGCAATGAAAGGCTTTAGGACAGAAATAGTCCACACGAGTCATTCTTGCTCATAACAATTTAGTGATAGCGATGGATGGCATGGTGTCCCGAACCAAATTGTGGTCGCATATGTAGCCGAATTCGGGGTGTATGGATTCGGGTGAATTTGTGAGAGGTTTGCCGAATTCCTATGAATTCTGGAGAAGGGAGACGCGAGGCTGCCCGTACTCTGGATTGGAACATATGTATATACCGCATTGGGCCCCTCGTGCGATCGTCAGTTAGTTGTCTTGTTTCGAGGTAGTTGTGCCCGATATTGCTCCAGCCATTGTTCGAGGAGGGCGACGGCGGAGCGGAAGTCGTAACCGAGGACACGCAGCAGGTCGATGTTGTTGAGGTTTTGGCGGCAGGCGAAGCAGTGGGCGAGGTTGTTGTTCGGATTGACGTAGGCGAGCATTTCGCCGCAGTGGGGGCAGAGGAAGGTGAAGCGGCCGTCGCGGATTTTGGACGGCGGGCCGTCGCGGCGGGAGTGTGGGAATGGACACCGATGCGGCCGGGTAGAAACTGCCGGTTCACAAGTGGAAGCCGGACGAGCGGGCCGAGTTGACGGCCGAACTCGACGCGGCCTATTTCTATCTCTACGGCCTCAGCCGCGACGACGTCGAGTACGTCCTCGGCACCTTCAGCGGGTTCCGCGACGAAAACGGCGGTATGTTCGACGATCACTCTCCGTCTGGGCAGATTCTGGCCAAATACGACCACCTCGGCCAACGTACCAAATGACGTAACTTGTTGAGCACATATCTTTCCCAAAAATGCTTCCAGCGGTGGGAAGGGTTTTTACATACCGTGATGTGCAACGGGCAAACTGACGTAATTCCATATCTCTGCAGTGTTTGTAACTTGGTTCCAGAGTCGGGGAATTCCTCCAGCGACCACTCCCCCGGTTCTGGATAGAACCATCCTGCCGGGCCTCAATTTTATTAACGCACGGCCGGGGCTTCGGGGCTCAGGGGCAGCCAGTGGGTGATGTCGAATCGGGCGTGGGGGGACTCTTCGATGGTTTGGGTGTAGCGGACGTACGCTTCGTGGCAGGGGCCGATGAGGGCCCAAATATCGGCCGGGCGGTACCAGTTGCGTTCCCGGCAGTAGAGCAGGTCCTGTCCCGCCTGCTCGACCGGCACGGCGACGACGCTCGGCACCACCCGCTTCACCAAAGCCGCGTAATCGTGCCCGTTGGGCGAGTCCGGCACCATGACGAACGTGCGGCCCTCGTCGTCCGGCCCGGCCACGACCTCGCTTGCGGCTCGCACCGCCGCGGAGATGCGGCGGGCGGTTTCTTCCGGATTCCCGGCCGTAGCCGACAGTTCCACGTCGGCCACGTCCGCCGGGGGGAGCAGGTCGTCCAGGAAGGCGGTGGTCTGGTCGACGAGCGGGCCGCCCAGGTGCTTGACGAGGTCGGCGTAGGTCTTGCAGGCCGTGACCAGGCCCCCGTGCGGGGCGAGAATGGCCGTGTGCAGCACGTGTTGGAGCTGGGCGTGTTGATCCGGCGTAAGCGTGGTCAGCAGTTCGTCGGCCGCGGTGTCGATCTGATCGCCGGCGAACGGCAGCACCACGCGGACGGTGTTCGTCATCCGGACCGTATTGGTAATGGCCTGGTCGGAGTCGCGGTTGGCGGCACTATCGCCGCCCCACTGGGATCCGCCCGAGATGTCGTCGACGCGGTGGGCGAGGTCGTTGAGCCGGGCGCGGTAGATGTCGAGGTCTTTGAGCCGCGTGGCAAACTTTTCGCCGAGTTTGCTGTAGAACCGGACGGCCGCGACGGTCAGGTCTTC
>DASXPC010000377.1:0-5429 GCA_036493815.1 Fimbriiglobus sp.
AACTACAAAAGACAAGAAACTCATAAAATAAACGAAGCACTAAATATCTGAATAGTATGAGCGGTTTTGTACACCGATATCCGCGAAAAGAGCAAACAAATCGGCACCCTTTCGGCCGTTTACTTCGGCCTCCTCCTCGGCCTCCTCCTCGGCTATTTATTCTCTCTCGGTATGACTGCCGTCGCAGAATCCCTGGTCACCAACCCCAATAAACTCGTCAAAATCACTCCCCTACTGCGCGGGGCCATAACACTCATCTGTTGTTTCGTAACGATTTCAACACTCCTGCAGACCAAGGACGATTTTCGGTTCATTATCCCTTATGTCGAATTCTCCAAGCAGGTGAAGGGCAACCGCCCACTGGTTCTGGATACCAGCGTGATTATCGACGGCCGGATCGCCGACGTGTGCGACACTCGAATAGTGGATTCCCGGCTTATCGTGCCGCGGTTCGTCCTTCAAGAACTTCAGGGGATTGCCGACAGTTCGGACAAGTTGAAGCGGAATCGCGGCCGCCGCGGGTTGGATATCCTCAAGCGGTTGCAGACGAACACCAAAGTCGAACTGGAGATGCACGACGGGAACGTCGCGGAACTCCGCACCCCGGAAAAAATCCGGGTGGACGAGATGCTGGTGATTTTTACCAAGGCGATCGGCGGCCGGGTTGTGACGAACGATTTTAACCTGAACAAGCTCGCCCAATTGCAGGGCGTCGACGTCATCAACCTGAATGAAGTGGCCAATTCGCTGAAAACGGTCGCATTGCCCGGCGAGTACCTGCTCGTGCGGGTGGTGAAACCGGGAGACCAGATTGGGCAAGGCGTCGGATATCTCGACGACGGGACGATGGTGGTCATTGAGGGGGGGAAGAATCTGATTAACCAGGAAGTGTCGATCCTGGTGACGAGCGTGTTGCAGACGCCTGCCGGGCGGATGATTTTCGGCCGGCCGGAAGCTCGGCCGTCCGGAAGTTACTCTCCCGTCTCCGGCAGCCACCACCCCGTCGGCGGGCCGAGTGTGTCGGGTGGTACGGGAACCTTTGCCCCTGTCGGGCCGCCGTCATCGGCCGGCATGCCGCCGGTGCAGGGCCCGGGAGATCGACCGCGGGGGTGACGTCCGGTTCGTGGACCGCGGGCGTCCCCCCCGCACGTCGGAAGGACGATCAGGCCGAACCGGCAGCGGTCCACAAACTCGATGGTGCTTCATGACCCGCCGATTCAATTGGGTGTTCGCCGTTTCGGCCGGATTCGCGCTTTTACTGAATGCCGCGATTGCCGACGACCGGAAGTCCCCGCCAAAATCCAATTCGGGGGCGAACGAAGTCGAACTCGTCGAACAAGTTCTCTCGGCCCGCAAGCAATACCAGCAATCGCTGGCCAACTTGTACGAACTGTATGTCAAAACCGGCGACAAGGAACGGGCCAAGTGGGTGGAAGACGAACTCAAAGGGTTTCACCTGATCGGCAAGCCGTCATACCGGCTCGACGTGCAGGACGTGCCTCCTCCGACGCTGGAAGCCAAAGAAAATATCAAGGAAGCAAACGACCTGTTCAAGCAAGCCATGGATTACAAAGGGAAGGGGTTTGGTACGGAACTCATGTTGAACCAGCGGCGGACGGAAATTCTGCTCCGCGAAATCCTGGAGAAGTATCCGACGTCGGACATTATTGCGGACGTGGCGTACGAACTGGGCGACTTGTACGAAGGCAAGGCCTTCAAGCAATACGGCCGGTCGGCCGCTTACTTCGAACGTGCGTTCCAGTGGCGGAAAGGGAGCCGGTCCGATGCTCGGATGCGGGCCGCCAAGTTGTACGACAAGACGCTGAACGAACGGGCCAAGGCGATCGAACTCTATCGCGATGTGATTGCACACGACACCGACGACGAGCGAATCAAAGTCGCCCAGAAGCGGTTGGCGGAATTGACATCCGTCCGGCGGTAATGGTCGATTACCCGCTGTAAGAGTTTGAGTGGTCGGACGATGGTGTATATTGGCTCGCCGACACGCGAAAGCGAGGCAGTTTGCCCACACTTACCATTAACTCCTTAGCCACGTCTACCGCCCGGCGGAAGCGGTACGGACCGGCCAACAGCCTCTTGAACCGTGCCATGCTTTTGGCCGTCCCGACGTACGTTCGCCATTTCGACACCCTTCCCAGCGGTAGTCGGGGTGCGTCCGGGTCGAATTCCCACGGGTGAAAATAGAGCATGCCGACGGACGGCTTTGTGTTCGATGTCAGTTGCCGGATTCCTGCCCGCATCATAGCGGGCGGGAATAGACGGAAATATCCCCCGCCGGCAACGGGCACGTTTTGGCCGAATAGGCGCAGTGTCGCAGGCGGCAGTTCGAGAATTGTCTGCTTGTTTCCCTCGGCGAGAAACGGCCAGCGGGGCGCAGTCGGGATGCCGTACCGGTCGTGCCGAACCGGAAAGATTGAAGAATCGTAGACGAAACCGCAGTCGGCCAGGATGTCGATTGCCCAGGCGGTCTCCGGCATCACGCTGAACGTCGGCGCCCGGAATCCGACCACAGGATGTCCCGAAGCTTGTTCGAGTGCGTCTTTACTTTTCTGCAAATCGTCGCGAAAAGCTTCCGGGTCGAATCGGTGAACGCACCGGTGGTCCCAGCTATGGCTGCCGACTTCGTGTCCCGCCGAGACGATTTCTCTGATGAGTTCGGGATACTCTCGTGCTATCTCACCCACAACGAAAAACGTGGCCTTTACGTTCGCATCCTCAAGCCGTGCGAGAATTTCCCGCGTTCGAACTTCCATTCGGCGAGAGTAGTCGCTTTTCAAGAACGTGGAGACAGTTAGCCCCTCGGCCGCTTCGATCCGGTGGTGCTCTTCGACGTCGAAACTTAAAATTACCGATACCATGCCGCGACTTCAGGTGCAGGTGATTTCCGTAGGAGCCGAATCGTACTCGTCTTATAACTCGCCTCCGTTGCCGTTGGTTTACACACTACGACCGATTCGATCCATCGGACTCGCGTCGCCCCCCGAATCAATCTTTTCCCTCTGCTAGAATCTTCTTGTACGATTGGACCCTCCCGCGGAGTACTCATGGCAGTCCTGCGTCGAATTCGGACGAAACGGCTTTTGATCCTGCTCCTCGCACTTTTGGCTATTGGATCTGCCACACTAGCGTTCTGGCGGTATCAGGTTGGTCGAAAGACAGACGCCCTCTTAGCGCAGGCCCGTCGGTTGCGGGATGCCGACAACAAGGAGGATAGCCGGCAGTTTTATGGGATGTATTTGAACGTTCGCCCCAAGGACGTCGATGCCCTTGCCGAGTATGCCGCCGTCACCGAGTCGATTATCGACGAACACCGACAAAAATCCCCCGAAAAGCCGGTCAACCGTCGTAACCTCGACGCTCTCATTGACGCGTACGAGAAACTGCTGATCGTGGCACCCGACATGCACGAGCAGCGATGGAAACTCAGCAAACTCTATATCGAAATCGGAGCCTTGACCAACGCCCGCACGCACTTGAAGCAACTCGTGGACGAATACGAGCCGAAGGCCCGGGCCGCGGCGGAGCGGGAGAATCGTCCTTTCACTCCACCCTATTCCACGAACCCCGACTACTGGGTACGGCTCGCCGACATTGAGTTTCTCGAAGGCCGGAACGTCGCCAAAACGATCGAGTTATTGAAGACGGCCGTCGCCCAGCCCAAACCCGCCGCCCCGGAGGTTTACCTGCGGTTGGCGGCCCTGATACTCGAAGAGAACCGGACGCCGCAGGCCAAACTGGAAGCGGACAAATTGATCGAAGAAATGGTGGCGCGGTACGAACTCAGTCCGGCCGCCCGAAAGGCTCGCGGCCAGTACCAACTCTGGCTGACCACCCGACTCAGCCCCGAATCGAGCGAACGGTTGTTCGAATTCGAAGCCCGAAAACGTGCTCTTCGCGCCGACGCCCGTGTGGACCTCGAATTCGCGGCCAAGTCGGCGGCGACGACCGATCCCGATTTGATCTGTTCGCTCGCCGAATTGTCCGCCAATGACGGGGATCAGAAGCGAACCCGAGAGATTCTGGCCGACGGGTTGAAACAGTTTCCGAGAAATGCTCGCATCCGTTATGCATTTGCCAACTGCGTCGGAGCAACGCCCGCACCAAATTCGGCCGTGGCGGCTGTTCTCGGGACGGGTGCTTTTGCGGCCGAAACGACGTTTTCTTCGGCCGTTCGGAGTCGCGTGCGGGACGAACTCAAAACGTGTATTTCGGAAATAGGCCGGCAGGACCCGTTCTTACTGGACGTGATCGATCGTTTGCTGGACCTCGGCGAGACCGGAACGGCCAAAACGTTTTTGGTCCGGATGAAGGCCGATAGTAATGCGAGTGCGGAAGCGAAGGACACTTCGTTCGTGGATTATTTCCAAGCCCGGCTATGGATGTTGGACGGCAACTGGCCGGCGGCGCTACCGTTACTCGAATCCGCGGCCCCGTTGTTGGAAAAGAAGCAAGGTTTTGGGGCACGCGTCTGGTTGGCGGTGGCCGAGTGTTATGCACTGGCCGGGAACGCCGACGGCGAGCGGACCGCCGCCGTCAAGGCCGTGAAGTTCGAACCGAACTTGCTGAGCGCCCGGTATCATGTAGCGGACGCGTTATTGAAACTCGGGCGGTATGGCCCGGCTGCGGAAGCCTTTGCCCCTCTCGTCGCGGTCGCCCCGAAGTGCCGGCCGAAATTCTGCGAGGCTTTACTCCGCGAGTCTTTGACGAAGCCCGAAAAAGACCGCGACTGGCGGCAACTCGAGGCACAATTCAAACAGGGCACTCCGACAACGGAACTCGTACTCGTCCACGTCGCCATGCTCCGAAAGCAGAACAAAATCAACATGGCGGAGCGGGCGTTGCTCGATGCGATCGCCCAATCACCCCGGGACCTTCCGTTACGGTTGGCGTTATTCGATTTGAAGGCCGCCGAGTCGACCGATGCGGCTGCCCGCGTGCTGACCGAGGCCGAGGCCGCCGTCGGCGACCGCGCCGACATTCGCGTCGCCCGGCTCGGCCTGCTCCTCCGGAGTCCGGTCAAACCCGAACCGCCCGTAATTGAAGCCTTTGCTCAGGGAGCGGATGCGTTTCCTCCCGCCGATCGATTCAAACTATTCCAAACCATCGGAACCATTCTCGCCGACCTCGGCCACCCCGATCATGCTGTCCCATTTGTCCAAAAAGCCTGCGACGCACTACCGTTCGATTTGAACGCTCGCGTTATACTTTTCGACGTCGCCCTTGCCGCCAAAAACTTTTCGCTTGCTGGAAAGACCGTTGACGACATGAAGCGACTCGAAGGGGCGGACGGACCGACTTATACCGTCTGCCGACTCATCAAAGAAATCGGGACCATGAAAGACGCGGAACCGCTGAAGCTTTCCGAGATGCGCGACCAGGCCGAAGCGGCCCGTTCCAAACGAGATACC
>DASXPC010000378.1:0-2445 GCA_036493815.1 Fimbriiglobus sp.
TACCCGGCCTGCACGAGACCGCTGCTGCCCGGCTTGGTCGTGCCAACGGCCGACCGCGTATGGCTCGTCGTTCCAGCTTTCGCCAGCCCGTTCGGGTACGCCTTCATCAACTTCTTCTTGGCCGAGGCGCAGTCCGCCAAAAGCGAATCCGGCTTGTCGCCGAAATCGAAGATCCCGTACGGGCCGTGCAAGCCCTGGGCCTTGTACCCGAGCTGCATGGCCTGATCCAGGTTCGTCATCCGTTCTTCGGGCGTGCGAGCCGCCTTGTTGTACATCGCCCGCGCGTCCTTCATCATCTTGTCGGCCTTCACCCGGTCCGCCTTGGCCCGGGCGGACGCGACGTCCTTGAGGACGCTATCCGGCGTGTCGTCGAACAGGCCCCAGGAGTAGTCCCGGGCGGCGGCGGCCTGATTCGCCAGGTCTTGTGCCTGGTCGAGTCGTCCGGCGTCGAGCGCCTTGCGGGCCTGCCGCACCTGTTCTTTCGGGTCCGCGAAGGTGCGGGTTTGCGGCGCCGCCCCCTGCGGGTTCGCCGGTTGACGGTTCTGGGCGATAGCGGCCGTTGCGCAGGCACCGGTGAGCACCGGTACCAGCAGCATGCGGGTCGTCAGCCCCTTCCAGCTCCACGTCCGTGTGGTCGAAGACATGGTCCTCTTCCCCCTCCGTTGAAGACCGGTTGACCGCGAGTGCCCGGCACAACCCCCGACGCCCGGCCGGTTGCCCGTCCGATTTAAGCGACCGGCCGTGCCTCGCTCGTCGGTACCGCCCCCCCGGCGGCACCGCCCCGTTCCCACGCCAAAGCGCATCGCCTTCGCGCGGAAAAGAGTGTGTGACTCGGGGGGCGGGATACCCGCCGACCCGATACCGGTCAAGCAGTTTCCCCAAGCATAATCCGGGTTTTCGGCGGAAATTAAAGGAAGGTGGGATTACCTACTTTCCCCGGCCGACGACGACACCCGCGAAATTACCGGGGCCGATTCGCCGTGAGGCGAATTCGTTCAAAGCGAATGGACCCAACCCGTCGGAACGAACTCCGTGCGAATTCCCGCCGTCTCCAACCACAACCCCCGCTCGACGCACTCTCCAATCTTCACAACTCCGGGGATTGGCGGTTCCCACAACAGCTTCGCTCCGTCTGCCGGCGAAACGGTGAAGATCAGTTCGAAGTCTTCGCCGTCGCCCAGGGCGTGCTGGAGGGGAGTTTTACCCGTCTGTTGCGCCCGCTCGTGGGCCGCGGGGGCGATGGGTATGGCGTCCGCATGCAGCACGCCCCCGCAGCGGCTTTCTTCCAGAACGTGGCTCAGGTCCGCGGCCAGGCCGTCGCTCACGTCGATCATCGCGTGCAGATCGAACGCGGCGTGCAGGGCCAGGGCTTCCTTCACCCGGGGCTTTACGTCGAGGTGCTTGCCGAGCAGACTGCCGCCGAGAGGGCCGGTGACGAAAATCCAATCTCCCGCCTTCGCCCCGGAGCGGAGTACCGGCCCTTTCGCGGTCGCCTCGCCGAGAACGGTGACGGAAATCACCAGCCCGCCGGCCCAGCTATTCGTATCCCCGCCGACGAGGGAAACGTCGAAGGCTTCCGCCACGTCTCGCATGCCGAGGAAAAGCTCTTCCCCGATCTCGCGCCCGCCGTCCCGCGGCAATGCCACGCTTGCCACGGCCACGGTCGGCACCCCAGCCATCGCCGCGATGTCACTCAGGTTCACCGCCATCGCTTTGCGACCAACTTTCCGCGGCCCGGTTTCCGCCAGAATGAAATCCACGCCGTCCATCAGCATGTCGGTCGTGACGAGCGGACGATTCGCGGGCCGTTCGAGCACGGCACAATCGTCGCCCGGCCCGACGATAACGCGCGGGTCGGCTGGGATTTGCGAACGCACCCACCGGATGTAATCGAATTCGCCGGGCATGGGAGCATTCTACATCTCTCATCGTTTTTAAGGATTGACGGCAACCGTCGGGCAAGTGACTCTAAAAGGCGATTCGCACACGGGAGGATGTCATGACTCGATACGTTGTGGCTTGTGTTTTCGTGTTGTTCCCCGTCCTTTCGGCAGCGGCCGACGATCCGAAGCCGGATGTGCAGAAGCTGAAGGACAAGGTCGAACTGCTAGCGGCGAAACTCGACGTGTGGAAGGCGAAAGTGACGGGGGCGGAAAAGATGGCCGTGGCGACCAAGGACGTGCTGAACAAACTGAATGAGGCCGCACGAGCCGGGGCGGCTGCCTTTTCCGAATCGGCCAAGGTTATCCAATCGAACCTCAAGGCGACAACGGACGTGGACGTGTTCCAGGCCGAGATGCGGGTGGCCGAAGTGACGCTGAACCAGGCGAAGCGGCGGCTGGCGACGGCAGAGAAGGGGGCCGAGGCTCCGGCCAAGAAAGAGAAAACCTACGCCGTCTCGTTTGTGAATCAGCCTTGGAACGTGGTGTTCGATTGGTTCGCGAA
>DASXPC010000379.1:0-12910 GCA_036493815.1 Fimbriiglobus sp.
ACAGGTCGGACGTGTTGAACTGGCCGGGAATCGGGGTGTAGATGGGGATCTGCTGGCTCGGGGCAGGCCATATCGCCCGGTTGGCGATCGGCGGGGCGACGCCGCATCCTTTGCCGGTGCAGGGTGGATAGGCGGTGGTTGGCCCGCCTTCAAGTCCGTAGTACGACCAGCCCGTTCCGGGGCCGGGGTTGTGGCGGTGGAAAAGTCTCCATTCCCCGGCGGATGCCGGGGGCGACGCGATCACCACGAACGCGAGAAGCAGAATCGAACGCATTCGGCACCCCCGGTGTTCTTACCCGGAAGTCATCGGACCGGACCAGTCGGAACTGCGGCAGTCCTAGTCTTTTTCCCCGGGCCGGGCGCTACCTTTGGTTGGCGTGTAACGGTAATACTTCGCCCACAGGCTCGGCCGCCCCGGCAAGGTCACCCCGGGCACACTCAAATCCTTGGCCTTTGCCAGTTCCATCAACTGCCTCGGATACTCGGGCCATCGCCCCGCGAGTTGGTCGAGTTTGCGGGTTTCGTTTGACGTTAGCCTGGGAAAGAGGTCGTGGGTCAGGAAGTCGTTAACCGGCGCGGCAAAGTCTCCCGGCTTGCAGGGCCCGAGTGAACGGTTCCCGGCAGCGGGTTTCGGGGCTTTCACATCCCGGGCCACCGCCAGGGCGAAGTCCGGCCACTTGCCAATGACGAACCGGTACTTCGGCTTCAATACACCGTTTTTGGACTTGAGTTCCGCGGTCGTGCGTGCCGACAACTGGTCAAGATCCGTGACCGTCGGGTCGAACGGGGGTACCGGAAGCGTGGGGTACCGTTCGGACAGGAGCAGGATGTAGGCCCCGTACGGCAACCAGGCCGCATTTTGCCCCGTCGCGGCTTGGAGGGTTTTAAGTTTGTTCACTTCGGTCGGAAAAAGCCTTTGCTTGGCGGCGGGAGCGTCCGGCTTGAACACCGCCTTCACGTACGCGTCCACGTCCTTGGCCAGGGTTTCGTCGGAGAACGGCCAGGGTTTCTTGCCTTCGGAGATAACGGCCCACTGACGGGCCGCGAGATGCCATTCCAATTGCCGGTCGCGTTCCTTGTCGCGCCATTCTTTGACCAGTCGTATGCGCTCATCAGCGTTGGCCGTCAGTTGGAGTTTTTCCCGTTGCGTGGCGGGCAGGGCCTCCTCCCATTGGCGATTCCGCACTTGCCGAACCGCGGCGAGCCGGGCGTCGGCGGAGGGGGCGTCGAGTACTTCCTTCCGCATTTTCTCGGGCACGCGGGCAAGCCAGCCGGCGTAGCGTTCGAGGACGCGTACGAGTCGACCCTGTTCGGGTTGGGGTAGTGCGGTGATGTCCTGATGCAGTGTGCGGAGTTGCTGCCGGCGGGCGGCGGGGTAGCCGCGGAATAAGGCAATGCGGTCGGCCCGCTGCTCCGGCGAAACCGCCGGTTCCGGGGCCACTGCGTCCGGCGGCTCAAAATCCTCCCCGAACAAATCCGCAGCGGCGAGCTGTTTCGCATAGTCCAGGTCGTCAATTCCGGCGTAAAGCGGAAGACGGTCGATAATGGGCAAGTCGGCAAGGTCTGGTTCGCCGGGACGATTCAGGTACGGACGGGCGATCCAGTGGACGCCGAACCCGAACGCGACTGCGAGCAGCCCCGCGGCGATCCACGGGCCGAGACGTGCCGCGGACGGCGGCTGGCTCAACGTGGTCTGTATCCTCGGCCGCGACCCGGACATTGCGTCCAGCTTCGTCAGCGTTTTCGTTGCGAATGTCGGCGACGGCTCGGGTTTCGGCAAGTAATCCAATAAATCGTACGTCTTCCTCAACGCTTCGGCCTTCGTCCGCGCCGCGGGGTTCTTCGCCAATTCCGTCTCCAACCGGCGGGCCGCGTCGGGGTCCGCTTCCCCGTCCAGGTATGCGATCAGGTCCGCGTCCTCGGGGGGAACGTCATCCGGCTCGCGGTCGGCGGAATTCGGCATGGTCAATCGTCCTCGACGTCATCATGGATCGGTGGGGCCTCGCCGTCCATATAGATGTACGGTTGAAGGACTTCCCGCAGTCGGCACCGGGCCCGATTCAAAAGCGATTTGACCCCTTTCACCGTCAGCCCCATCACTTCCGCGATCTCGGCATAGCCCATGTCCTCGAACTTGTTCAACAGGACGGCGGCCCGTTGCCGGTCGTTCAGTTCGTCGAGGGCTTGCCGCACGACTTTGGCCAACTCGACTTTTCGCAACGCCCCGCTGGGCTGCGGTTCGCGGACCGAAGGGAGTTGCTCCTCGGGCCGGGCACCGGAGTCGTGTGCGTTCCACTCCGCCGTCGGCCGGCGATTGCGGTCCCGAAGCGAGTTCAGGGCGAGATTATTGGCGATGGTGAAGAGCCAGGTCGAGAACTTGGCTTTCGGCGTGTATTTTTTGCGGGTACGGTAGACGCGAAGAAAGGCTTCCTGGGCGAGGTCTTCCGCCCCGTCCGCCCCGCGAACGAGGTGTCCGAGGATGCCGACCAGGCGGTGCTGATACTTTTCGACGAGTTCGGCGAACGCGGCCTGGTCATCGACGTCCCGAACCCGGAGCATGAGCCGGATGTCCGGATCTCTCAGGGCCATCATTTCACTGGTCTGGCCGGTCATGAGGAGACAGGCCCCACTCCCTGCAAATCGGCATTCACCGTCCTTCGCAACTGTCCGCAGGCCGCATCGATTTCGGAACCTTTCCGCTTGCGAACTTTGACCCGTACCCCGGCCGATTCGAGTTCGGCCATGAAGGCGTTCAGGTCGGCTTCGTTCGGCCTTCGGTAGGGAAGACCACTTACCTCGTTCCAGGGGATGAGGTTGACGAGTGCGTGCCGGTTGCGGAGGCGGGAGGCAAGTTCCCGGCCGTGCTCGGGGCGATCGTTCAAGCCGCCGAGCACCACGTATTCGTAAGTTACCCGGCGACCGGTGGTCTCGTAGAAGTGATCGGCCGCTGCGAGAATGGCGGTCATCCCGGTTTTGTCGTTCGTCGGGACGATCTCGGTTCGCAGAATGTCGTTCGGGGCGTGAAGTGAAACGGCCAGGTGATATTGCTTCCCTGCAGCGGCCAGTTGCCGAATTTTCACGGGCAGCCCCACGGTCGAGATCGTCACGTGGCGGGCTCCGATACCGAGGCCGTTTTTATCCCCGGCCACAGCCAAAGCGGCGAGCAAGTGATCCAAATTGGCCAACGGTTCGCCCATGCCCATGACGACGACGTGTGTCAGGCGGCCGTCGCCCGGAATCAGATTTCGCAGCCGGACGAGTTGTTCGACGATTTCCCCAGCCGTCAGGTTCCGGGCGACGCCGTTCAATCCGCTCGCGCAAAATACGCACCCCATACCACACCCGACCTGTGTGCTCACACAGGCGGTCGCCCGCCCAGCGTCCTGGATGAGGACGCACTCGATTAACTTTCCATCGGCAAGCTTGAGCAGTAGCTTGTGCGTTCCGTCCGTGGCGACCTGATGCGTCACCACGCGGGTGGAAAAAACCTCAAATTCCGCCGCCAAGGCAGTGCGGAGTCCTTTGGGTAGATCGGTCATTTGGTCGAATGATTCGGCCCGACCGACATGGACCCACCGCCGTATTTGCCGTGCCCTCATGGCCGGTTCCGCACGGGCCGTAAGCCAGGCTTTCAAGGCGTCCGGCGGCTCGGCGAGCACCGACTGGCGGGGGTCGGCCGTGGGGGCAATTGGAAGCGATGCGACGGGCATGGCGCCATTCTAACCCACCCAATCGGCACGGGTAGGGAAAGGCCGTGGCGGAGCTCTCGCAGTTTCTTCATTTCTCCTTCCTTGCCGTAACTCCCATACCCCCGATACCATTCCGTATCTCGGACGGTCTCCGGGCGGCGGAAATTCTTAAAAATCCGTGCCCCTTTCTCCCTCGTCTGGTCTGGTGGAAGGAATGGCGAAACGAGCGGACTCGCCGCCGGCCACCGCCCAGGCCGCCCCGTCCCCCGACGAGGCCCTGCTCGTAGCCTTCGACGGCGCCCGCGATGATTTGATCAGCACCCTGATGTACGTGCTGCGCGACCGGGACGACGCCCAGGACGCGGCACAGGAAGCCTTCCTGAAGTGTTGGAAGGCCCGGGCCCAGGTGCCGGACGTGTTGAATCTCCGGGCGTGGATCTTCCGGGTCGGGCTGAATACCGCAAAGGACATGCGAAGGAGTGCCTGGCATCGGAAGTCCCGCCCCTTGGTCGGTGAGGATTTCATGCCGGCGGACGACGGGTTGGAGCCAGGCGGTTCGCTCGACGACCGGGACCGGATCGCCCGCCTGCGGCGGGCGATCGCCGACCTGCGACCGGACGAACAAGAAGTCTTCCTGCTCCGCCAGAACGGGGATTTGACCTACGAGCAGATTGCGGAACTCCGCAAGGCGCCGGTTGGCACGGTGAAGACGCAAATGCGATCGGCCCTGATCAAACTGAAGAAAGTGTTGAACCCGGACGGTGGCGACAGCGAAACCGGGTCGGACGTGTGATCTTTTTGGCGAACCGGGAGCGGAAGCGACCGGAGGAATCCATGCGGTGCGACGACTGCCAACTCCGGATGCTGGACCTCGCGTACGGTTTACTCGACCCGGTCGAGGCTGCCGCGCTGGAGTCGCACGTTGATACCTGCCCCGCTTGTACGGCGGCAAAGGCCGCCGCGGCCGGGGATAAGGCTTTGTTTGCCAGGGCCGCCCGGTCCACGTTTCCAAAGGTGCAATTCGTTCCGCCGGGCGAAGGGACGATCGAGCCGAGGCGGCCTTCGTCCCGTACCCAATTGCTGCGCTGGGCGGTGGCTGCGGGCATTTTGCTCGCCGTGGCGGGTACCATCGGCCCCACTGTCCAAAGTAAGATTCGCTCGGCCGCGATGGACAACCGTGCCCGAACCGCGGTCGCCCGGGTGAAGTCTGCCCGGGAGGACTGGACCGCGGCGGTCGCGAAAAATTCCCGGGAGAAACAGGCCGTTCTCGAGTCGGCGCGTAAAGCATACGACTCCGTTGTCACGGAATGGGTGGCCGCGGAATCCACGGCCCTGCAAGCGAAGGATTTCGCGGTCGAAGTGACCGGTCCGGCTTCGGCCGTCGTCGGTGCCCCGAACGATTACCGCATTCGCGTCGCCGACCCGTTCGGTCAGCCGGTGGCAGCCGCGGTCGAAGTTGCCGTCACCGATTCTACCGGCAAAGTCCGGGCCGGGGCGAAGTTCGACCCGGCGGCTGCAAAAAATGGCACAAACTTCCGCCTGCCCGCCTCCGCGTGGACCGGGCTGCCCACAGGGTCCGGCCTCACCCTTGCCATTTCGGCTACCAACCCGACCACCGGCCAGAAGAGCCGGCTTGCCGAGCCGATCAACCTCCTCCCGCCGGTTTACAACACCTTCCTCGCCACCGACCGCCCGCTCTACCAGCCGGGCGAAACCCTCTTCTTCCGCTCCGTTACGCTCGACCGTACCCGCCTCCTGCCTCCGGATCGCGATCTGGCCCTGCGTTACGTTTTGCTCGACCCGCACGGCCAAATCGTTCCCGGTCTGTCGCTGACCGGTCGGTCGAGTCCGGCCCTGATGGATAAAGACCGGCCGGTTCCCGTGCTCGGTCCCGATGGCAAACCGGTCCGCGGCGTCGGCTGTGGAGCGTTCGCACTACCCGCGGAATTGTCGGCCGGTGAATACACCCTCGTCGTTTACGAACTGCCCATTGACTGGACGAAGGTCGAAGTACCCACCGGCACAATCCCGCTCGCGAAACGGAAGGTGCAGATTCGCAAATACGTTCCCACGCGAATCGCGACGAAACTGGAGTTTGGTGCGGCGAGCTATGCCCCGGGGGACCGGGTGACGGTCAAGCTCACGGCGACGGCTCACGGGCAGCCGCTCGCGAACGCCCAAATTCTGACCTCGGTTTCGGCCGACGGTAAGCGAATCTCGCCGGTCCGGGCCCCGTTCAATCTCGATCCGAACGGCTCGGCGACCCTGGAATTCACCCTGCCGAACGACAAGGCATTGTCGCAAGCGACCGTCAAGGTCACGATTCTCGAAGGGGAATCGGAAATCGTCACCAAGCCCGTGCCACTAGCGTTGAAGGCGATCGGCCTCGATTTCTTCCCCGAGGGGGGCGACTTGATCGCCGGGGTGGCAGGGCGAGTTTATTTCCGGGCCCGAACGCCCGACGGTCAGCCGGTGGAGTTCCGCGGCGACCTCTTTGTCGGGAACAAAGCCGTCGCAACGGTGACGACGGTTTCGGACAAAGATCAACCCGCTGCCAACCGCGGATTGGGCGTGTTTACGTTTACCCCCGAAGCGGGAAAACGATACATCCTCCGCTGTCCGACAGGTGAATTCCCCCTTCCCAAAGTCAAGCCGGACGGCGTGGGACTGAGCATTCCGGACGGCGTCGTCGGGACGGATCGGCCGATTCTCGTTCACCTGACGGCGGGGAAAACGCAACGGGCCGTGGTGGTCGGGGCGTACGCCCGCGGCCGGCCGATTGCCACCGCTCGTGTCCTGCTCATGCCCGGCAAGGTTACGCCGGTCGAACTCCAGCCCGAAGCCGGCTCGCCCGGCGGGGTGACGCGGATCACCGTCTTTGAGGAGACGGAATCGGACGGTCCGGGGCGGGTTGCCCTGAAGCCGGTTGCCGAACGCCTCATGTTCCGCCGGCCAGTCGGAGCTCTGGTGCTGACCTATTCCTACGAGGGATCGCACAAAGTACCGTTCGCCCCCGGGGCGCCGGTCAACCTCACGATCTACGCGAATA
This sequence comes from Fimbriiglobus sp., assembly GCA_036493815.1. Lineage (GTDB taxonomy): Bacteria > Planctomycetota > Planctomycetia > Gemmatales > Gemmataceae > DASXPC01. The sequence continues at coordinate 6,739 of DASXPC010000379.1, forward strand.
AGGACGGCCGAGAGACTACGGGGGCGATCCTCTGGGCCGCGGTGGTCAATGAAACCGTCTTCGGCCAGACGGACGACGGTACCGCCCGCGGCCTTCCCGCTCATTTCTATATTTGCGGCGAAGTCGAGAAACCGGACGACCTGGAATACGCCGACTTCCTGTTGACCAATCATCCCCGTGCGGCGGAGTCGTTGGACCTTGTGCTGGGAACGCAGGGTTGGAGGCGGTTCGCGGAACAGGCCCCCGGGGTGTTCCGAAAGACCGCCCCGCCGGACGAGGCCGATCGAATTATGGTGGCGATGGGGAGTCGCGGTCCGGTGCCGGCCGAATACCGGCCGCTCGTGCAACGGGTCGAAGACCGTTACCGGCCAAAGTACCAGCAGGCGTTGGCGCTCGTTGAAGCGGCCGAGCAGCCGGTTAAGGTTCATTCGACTTCGGTGGAAATTGACCGCGTTCATTACGCCCTGGCGCTGTCCACTCTTGCCCAAATCCGGAAGGCCAGGGGAACGAGCGACGAATGGACGGTAGCGAGAATTCCAGTCGCCGCGGCACTCCTCGTAATTGCCGGTGTGCTCGCCGTCTGCCGGTATCGGTTGTTCCGCCGTGGCGACCCGGAACGGCGGTATCTCACCGTTGCAGCATTGGTCGCCGTCGCACTGGCAGCAATCCTCCCGGCTGTGAGCCTTTTCGAGACACCCGTAGACCAACGGGAAGCTGAAACGGAATTGCAAACGGCCAGCGATCTCGGCGTCGATTTCCCGCATTTCGGGCCGCGCACGATCCAGGTGATTCAACCGCAAACGGCCAGCCCCGCGCTTCCGACAAGTAATCCTGCGGTGCAAATTGTGGAATCCGTGAAGTCGGCTCCGGGCGCTGTCGCCCGCTCGAATCCGGCAAACTCATACCCAGCCGGCATCGGTTCCCCTCTGGAATCGGCGGCCGGGAATCGGTCCGTTCTCAAATCCATTCTTGCCGACGACCCGCGGGCGGCGCGATTGGCACAGGAATTTGCCGCAACGATTGAAGCCAGGTTGGCGAAGGTGTTGCCGAAGAATCCGGCCGGCGAACGGGTCAAAGAAACGGTCTCAAAACTTTCGCCGCTCATCGTCCGGGAATACGCCCACCTCACACCGGAACCGCAAATCCAAGCCAAGGGTGCGTTCGACGCAACGGACACCGTCCTTTGGCAACCCGTACTGATCGTCCCGGGAACGGGTATCGCGACCGTATCGTTCCACCTCTCCGGCAGCACGGCGGGGTATCGGGTCCTGATAGCGGGCCATACGCTCGACGGGCGGGTGGGAACGATAACCGGGCACCTTCCGGTGCAAGCCCCGGCGTCCGATCCGAGTCGATGACCCGCGTTATTCCCCAACCGGATTGCTGAGTGTTCCGATTCCGTCGATCGAAATCTCTACCGTATCGCCGACGTTCAGGGTGAAGTCGTCCGGGGGGACTATGCCCGTGCCGGTCAGAAGCACTGCCCCGTGCGGGAAGTCGAGCTCCTTTCCCAACCACTCGACGAGGCTTTCGCACGTCCGAGCCAGTTTGTCGAGGGTAGTGGTTCCTTCGAACGCGACGGCGTTCCTCCGCCGAATGACGAGGCGGATGCCCACGCCGGGCAAAGGCGGCATTGCGGCCGCGGGCGTCACCCAGGGGCCGATCGCACACGACCCGCGGTAAATCTTGGCCTGCGGCAGATAGAGAGGATTCTCCCCTTCGATGTCCCGGCTCGACACGTCATTTCCGACGGTATAGCCGACGATCTTCAAGTGCGGGGAAATGACCAGGGCCAATTCCGGCTCCGGCACGTTCCACTTTCCGTCGGCCCGAATGCGGATCGGCTTGCCCGGAGGGACGACGCGGTCCGGCGTGGCCTTCAAGAATAGTTCCGGCCGGTCGGCGGTGTAAACCTTGTCGTAAAACTGCGCCGCACCGGCCGACTCTTCTTCCCGAGCCACCTTCGACCGCTGATAAGTTACGCCCGCCGCCCAGACTTCCTGCCGGTCGACCGGGGCAAGCACGTCGAGGGAGGAAACGGCCACCGAACCGGGTCCGGCCTTTGCGGTAGCCAGGGCGACCGGATTTTTCCCGTGCAGCACGTCGGAAAGAGTCGTACCCGTCGGAAGCAGGCGGGCGGAATCCCCGTCGATCCATGCGACGGCGATTCCCGAATCGGTGCGGACTTTGGCCAGGTGCATGGCAACTCCGAGGACGGGGGGTTGCCGGTTGTTTTATTTCCCGACAGCCGGAGCATAGGGCCCGAGTCTCGGTTTCGCCCATTGGCAGAAGTCGGGAAAGAATGTCATCCCCGCCTTGGTGCTGTGGCGGCCGTGGTCCAGGACCGTCACGTGCGGGTCGAGGCCCCGCTGCCGGGCCACGTCCAGAAAGTGCTCGCACTGGGCGTCGATGTTCAACTGGTCGCCCCTCAGGTAGCCGATGTACATTTTGAATTGCCCTGGCCGGACGTCGTAAAGCGATAACATTTCGACCGGGTTCCGGGTGGCCAAGGCGGCCACCGCCCCCCGTCCCGTACCCGTGACCGGCCGCGTGAGTTGCGGTTCGCGTACCAGTAGTAAACCGCCGTAAAACTTGCCGATGATTCGCAGGGGATAAGAGTCGGTGCGGTAGGCAAAGCAGTTCGGGTCGTACGGGACGAAATACCGGCCGTGGCAATCGCCGTACCGCACGTCGAGCGGCGGGAGCAGGCCGACGAGCACGCCGAAATCGGACCCGTGCCGGATGCCGAGGCTGTACGCACCAAATCCGCCCATCGACCCCCCTGCCAGGACGTGGGCATCCCGTTCCGGCCGAATGGCAAAGGACCGTTTCGCCCACCCCCAGACGTCGTCGATGATATAATCTTCGAACCGGCCGGATACGCCGTTCAGGTAAAAACTGCCGTTGTTGATTAGAGTCCGGTGCCCTTTGATCGATCCGTCCGGGACGACAATGATACAGGGGGTGAGTTTCCCGCACACGACGGCAGAATCGAAATGCCCGACCAGGTTGAGGAAGCTGGTTTCGTCCTGGCCGATGCCGTGAAGCCAGAGGATCCCGGGGTAAGCTTTTTTCGGGTCGTACCCGGGCGGGAGGTAGACGTACACGTCCCGTTTTTCGCAAAGTGCCGGAGACCAGAGCCGGCGATCGCCGCCGTGGTTATGGGTGAAGTCGAGGACTTTGCCGTGAATTTCGGCGTTGACGGCGTCCAATTTGCCGCGGGTGCGCGGGAATAATGGCGGCAGGGCGACGGCTGCCGGCGCGGTGGCAAGGAGGAGGAGGATTGCGGGCAAACGACCGACACCCATCGTGCACTCCTCCGCGTCTATTCCAATAATACATCGATTCGGAGTTCTTTACGGATTCCGGCCGGGACCGCAGTTAGGATTCTCGTTACCGTACTCCGGCCGTATGGCAAGGTCGGCGCGTTGAACGGACAGATGGTTGCGGATTTCTTCGAAATTACCGGCCAAGTAAGCGGTACGGGCCGCCGTCACACTTTCGGCCAGCGCCGGTGAAAACGGCACGGCCGCACCCTCCTCCGGAACCAACGGAACCAGTCGCCCGGCGATGGCCGAAAGGAGCTCGGCAATTCCCGCCCCGGCCGTTGCCGATACGAGGTTTGCGGTCGGTATGGTTTGCCAATCCCATCCCGCCGGCAAATCCGTTTTGTTGATAACGACGAAATCCGGCCCGAGCGTCGGGGCTGAGGCACGGCTTCCGTCCAACACCCACAGAACGAGGTCGGCTTCCGTTCGAGCCGACTCGGCCCGACCGACGCCCTCGGCTTCGAGCGGGTCCGCCGTTTCCCGCAGCCCGGCCGTGTCGATCAGTTCCACCGGCCAGCCGTCAATTGCGGTCAACGTCGTCACCACGTCCCGGGTTGTCCCGGCCGTTTCGGACACGACACTCCGCTGAAACCCGGCCAGGGCGTTGACGAGCGAACTTTTACCGACGTTCGGTGCGCCGGCGATCACGACCCGCCAAGGCGTGACCAAATGCCGACCGAGAAAGGCATAGCGGGCCAAAACCGAAAGCTTTTCGCCTGCTTCCGCAGGGTTCGAATCCAGGGACCGTAGGATTTCGGCAACGCTCCGGTCGAACGCCCCCTGGCATTGGTCGAGCAGGATCGACGCGGTGCGGAGGGTGGGAGCGTGTTGGAGGCATTCCCAGGGATTGCCGAGTGCCGGTTTCGCGGGGACAACTTTGCCTAGAAGTGTGGCCAGCCATTCCACCACTCGTCTGCCGCCGTGGCAGTGAACTTCGATCACGTCGTCCGCTTTCATTGCGACGACGACCTCGTCCGCGTGCGATCCGTCGCCGAGAGTGCCGAAGTAAACTCGGTGAAGCGGCGGCATTTCGGGGAGCGGTTTTCCGTTGCCCGGCGTGAACCGCCTGCGAACGGATTCCCAAGCGCCAGGTCCACGCACTTCGACCGTCGCGATCGCCCCGGTGCCGGGTGGCGTCAGGACGCGAACCGTGGGAGTGCTCACGGCAACGCCGCCGCGGCGAGGCGGAGCCCATCGAGGGTTAGTTCCGGAACAAACGTGATCCCGTGGACGTCTGCGGTGAATACGTAGCCGCGAAAGTATTCGAAGTCACCGCCGGTCAGAACCACATGTGGTGGCGTTGGAAGGGTCTTCGCGAAATCCCAGACGAGTTGATCGGCCGATCCCAGCACCGCGGATGCGATTCCCAAGGCCATCGCTTCTTTGGTGTTTCGACCCCAAACATTGGTCGGTAAAGCTGGGAGCAAGTCGATGAGCGGTAATTTTGCCGTGTGTTTTTTCAGTGAGCGGGCCATGAGCCTCGGACCTGGAAGAATGGCGCCACCAAGGAATCGACGGGTGCCGTCGAGAAAGTCAACGGTCATGGCCGTGCCGACTGTGATGACGACGAGGGGAACGTTGCTACGAGTTCGTTTCATGGCCGAAGTCGCGGATAATAGCCGATCGATCCCCACTCGTTCCGGTTTTTCGACGTCAAGCGTCAGTCCCAGCTTCGGGGCGATTTTGAGGAACGATGACGTGTCGAGGACGTGACATCGGGCCGTGCGGGAACGAATCCAATCCACGACACGCAGGACTTGTTTCGGGTGCACTCCGGCCACAATCCAGACGTCTTCTCGCCGTAATTTCCATTCCTGTGCCGTCCTTTTCCACCCGACGGGATTGTCGTGTGGAAATGCGGATTGAGCGACAATGCGACCCTTTCGCACTCGGCCCCACTTCACCCGGCTGTTGCCGACGTCCACCACCACGTCGGGGGTCACGGCACGCCCTCCCCGGTGCGGATCGATTTTTCGGTGGCGAATTCGGTCACCGGCTTTTCGGCCAAGGCGTCGATCCGGCGCGCTTCGTTAATGCGTTGAACGATGGCCCCTAGAAACGTTGCCAGCCCGGCACCAGTTACGGCCGAGATCAGATGTACCTCGTACCCCAGGCTTTTCACCAGTGCGGCACGGATTACATCGGCACCGGTCAACTCGGCCTTGCTGACGGCGACGACCTCGGGCTTCTTCGCCAGCGGTTCGCTGTAAAGGGCGAGTTCCCTGCGGATGGCGTGAAAGTTCGCCACCGGGTCCGCACCGGTGGCGGGGAACGGCTCGACGAGGTGAACGAGTACCCTCGTCCGTTCGACGTGGCGGAGAAACTCGTGCCCGAGGCCGATGCCGCTGGCCGCCCCTTCGATAAGCCCAGGCAGGTCGGCGAGGACAAACGTCGCGTCGCCGCCAAGCGTGACGAGGCCGAGATTCGGATACTTGGTGGTGAACGGGTAATCGGCAATTTCCGGTGTTGCACGAGAGAGGCGGGAGAGGAGAGTGCTCTTGCCGGCGTTTGGGAAGCCGATGAGCCCCGCATCTGCAATGACCTTGAGTTCGAGTTGGATGTGCCGTTCTTCGCCATCTTCGCCCGGCTCGAACTGGCGTGGGGTGCGGTTGGTGGCCGTGGCGAAGTGTTTGTTCCCCCGGCCGCCGCGGCCGCCTTTGCCGACCGTCACTTCGTCGCCGACGTTCACCAGGTCTTTGAGCAGGTTGCCCCGCTCCCGGTCGCGGACGAGCGTGCCGGGCGGGACGGGAATGATGAGGTCGGGCGACGACTTGCCGTGGCAGTTCGAGCCGCCGCCCGGCTCGCCCGATTTCCCCTTCCAGTGCTTCTTCTGCGTCAGCGGC
>DASXPC010000380.1:0-5370 GCA_036493815.1 Fimbriiglobus sp.
ACACCGAAGTATTCCGCTTGCTCGCCCGGACGATGGGACTGGAACCAGAACTATTTGAGGAAAGCGACGAGCAACTGTGTGAACTCGCCCTCGGCGGAAGCCGGTCGCCAGCATTTAAGGGCATTACGTTCGATCGATTGAAAGTGGAAGGCCCAATTCGGCTCAACCTGCCGAAGGACTACGCCCCGTTCGCGGAAGGGAACTTCGGCTCGCCGAGCGGGAAGTGCCATATTTGGAGTCCGTCCGAAGCCGCGGCAGGTCGCGATCCGCTGCCGTACTATCGCCCACCCCACGAAGACCCGCAAACGAAGCCGGAACTGGCGGAGAAATACCCATTACAAATGGTTTGCACCAAGGACCCGGCCTTTCTGAATTCGTCGTTCGCGAACGTCGAGTCTTTGAGGCGGATGGCCAATGGGCCGTGGATTGAAATCCATCCGAATGACGCAATGAGCCGCGGTATCGCAGCCGAGAACACGGTGCGAATCTTCAACGACCGCGGATCGTTCCAGGCCATAGCCAAGGTCGTACCCTCCGTCAGCCCCGGCGTCGTCGCCGCCTTCGGGCTCCGCTGGGCCAAAGACCTGCCTGCCGGCACCAACATCAACGCCGTCACCAGCACCGCCCTGACTGACTTCGGCGCGGGGGCAACGTTTTTTGATTGTTTGGTGGAGGTGGAAGTAGGGTAAAGCAAGCAGAATCGATTTGATTGCGTTAAAATGTTGAAGATGGCCTTCAATGGGTTCGCCATGTCCATTGGGTTGCTCGGCATTTGCCTGCTCAGTTTTTCCGTTTGCGATCCACCTGAACCGTGGGGAGAACGGAAATGTAAAACGCAGCCCAAACCTCTGACACTCGAACAGTTTTATCAGGAGTATCGAGCAAGCGGATTGCCACTACCACCCCAGGGTTCACAACTCATCCGGTTGGACAGAAAGCACCTCTACGTTAAACAATCCGGCGAAAAATCTCTCTCAAGTCAGGTTTGGTTATTTATTCTGTTACGCCCGAAATCGAACGGTATACCCGCCAGAGTTTTGAATGGAATTGAAGAAAGGGATGAGTATTCCGATTCGAATCTGCGAGTCGTCCCCCCGACGGTGGAAGCATTCAAAGATTCTCAATGGTCCAATGCCCGGGCGAACCAGGAAGCGGCGTTCGCCGCTCAAGCCTATCACCTTGGTTGGCTCGGTTTGGCAAAGGTGGCTTATGCGCAGGCAATCGAATTCGGTGATCCTATGTCCCTTCAGCTTCACCGGCTGATTTGGTTCTACAACTACAACCAACTCCAAAAACCCGAATCGAACCGGCGGAAAGCGTTCGTTCGATTGAAGGAATTAAGTGAACTTCCCGATATCATTACCGACCAGTTCATTACCGACCAGGGACTGATGGAATGGCTCCTCGTCCCGCTCGAAGCCACTCTGAAGACGCCGCCACTTCGAACAGACCCGGCAGAATCACGGATCGACGAATTGGTCGATTACACTGACGGAAGCTTTCCCTTTCCGATCACCAAATTGGGGTTCGATGCAGTTCCGGCACTGATCCGCCATTGTAATGACATCCGCTTTACACGTTCGGCCACATTCGCAGGCTTCAATAATTCCTCCTATTTCCGGCTAAGAACTGTTGGCGAAGTCTGTCGTCAAATTCTCATCGCGTATTCTGACGATGAGTTGGACCGAGATGATGAAGACATATCGCCTGACGAATGGGAGAAAGCAGCCCGGAATTGGTTTGAACGAGCTCGAAAGATTGAGGAGGAACCGTGGGTGTTATTGCACGTGGTAACAACGAATGGCAAAGTAAATTCGGCGTTACTCGACATTGTTCAGGCGAAGTATCCGAAATTCCTACCCGTTATCTACCGCCGTATCCTTCGATCCGGGGACGGCGATGATTCTGAAGCATATCTGACGAAAAGTGTTTCGACCAGTTCGCTCTCACGGACCGAAAAACTGTCTCTTTTTCACGATGCATGTAACGCTTGGCCGGTAGGGCATCGGGTTCATGCCCTTTACGAACTCCATGCGCTCGACGAACAGGAGTTTTTTGCCGGTTGGGCGAAAACCTTATCCGCTCTGGAGGGTGGTTTATCGACGGAAGGAACTATTCCCGAAGGAGACGGTCTAAATGCACTCATTCCCGTGCTGTTGCTGGCACGGACAGATGTCGATTGGGAGTCTGTCACGCGTGTGCTCTTGCGCCGACCCTTTACGGAACGAATGGAAGTTCTCCGATCCCTCGCCAACGTAATCCTCGACGACAAAAAGAAGCCGTACAACGCTGGAATATTCAAGTTGATTTGCAACCTGCTGTCCGATCAAACTGTGTGGGAGGCCAATAATAAAGGCAAATGGGACGATGAAATATCCGCAAATTCCTACCAAAAATTGGCCGTCCGTGATTACGCTTCCCTGATCTTGTCCGAATATTTCGATCTCGGATTCAACATGTGTTCCCAAAGCACACCGAGCGAATGGGCCGTATTGCGAACGAAAGTCCGAGCGGCGGTCGAAAAGGAATTGGCGTTAATGAAGAAATAAGTGCCACGTGAGAGGAGTGCCGTTTTCTATGTTGCAGCTTCGACGAATGTCGAAAACAACCTCTTCATCCCCGGCTGGGAGTCGGCCAATTCTTCGGGGTGCCATTGGACGGCGATCAGGAATTGGCCGTTCGTTCCTTCGACCCCTTCGATGATGCCGTCCGGGGCGTACGCTGTCGGTTTGAGGCCGGGGGCCAGGTCTTTGATCGCCTGGTGGTGCATGCTATTCACCGGTAGCATCGACCCGCCGAGAATTTCCGCGAGCCGGGAGCCCTGCTTCACCGCAATGTCGTGGGCGAGGAAACTCCGGCTCGGCTGGGCGGGGGTGGGGAAATAGTCGTGCTTCAAGGCCGCTGGCACTTGTTTCGTCACGTCTTGATAGAGCGTGCCGCCGAAGGCGACGTTCAGAATTTGAATCCCGCGACAGACGGCCAACACCGGCAGGTGAGCTTCGGTCGCGTACTTCAGCAGCATGATCTCGATCGCGTCCCGGGCGAGGTCGGTCGCTCCGCAAAAGGGTTCCTTCGATTCCCCGTAATGCGACGGGTCGACGTCCGCCCCACCGGTCAGGAAGACGCCGTCCAACCGCTGGAAAATTTCCCGCATCGTGTCCGGGTCGCCCGGGAAAAGCGGCAACAGCCACGGCACGGCCCCTGCCTGCCTCAACACTTCGACGTACCGCTGCCCCATGATCCAGCACTTGGGCAATTCGCCCGTCGGTTGCAGCGTTTGCGTGGCGATCCCGATCACCGGTCGGGGCATGAGTACTCTCTCGGAAGGCGGGTGTCGGAGAGGACTCGTTAACTATACACCACGGCGGATTTACTGGCGAGCCGGGAGTGTGAGTAACCGGCGGATGCTTCAATGCCCGACCGATTCCGCGGCGGGCAAAACGGCGTGAAAATCCTTCGCGATCCGGTCCATGTAATTCTTCAACAACTCTTCCACCCGCTCGGTCGTGTCCGCGGTCACGACGAACCCGATGTGATTTTTCATGTCGATTCGGTACACGATCTCGGGGTCGTTGAAAGCCGACGTGTCCGGTACTTCATACCGACAGAGCGAAATCACCACCCCACCGTACCGGTCCTTCCTCGGCGGTAGCGTGTACGACCCGCCTCGGGAAAGTTCGAGCTTCGCCCACTCGGCCCATAAGTTTACGCCGCTCGCGTGTTCGACCATCTCGGCGATGTTCGCCCCCCCCACTCGCGAGCTCGTCTCGATGAAATAAATCTGTCCGTCCCGGTGGGCACGCATGAATTCGGTGTGCGAAGCCCCCTGCCCCAATCCGAATCCTTCGAGGAGTTGGGCGTTGATCCGCTTCAAATCGACCACCTCAGGTCTGTCGCGACGCACCGTCCGGGTCGCGTAAATTCCGCCGCCGTGGTACACGTCGAGTAGCGGCCGCCAGTACGCGTTCGCCTCGGCGAACACCACCCGACCAGCGTGGGTCAGCGAATCGACATGGTACAAGTCTCCCGGCACCATCTCTTCAAGTAGAAAGAACGTCTGGTCGTCGCCGAGTTCGTCGACCCGCTTCCAGACTTCGTCGGCAGTGGCGAGTTTGCGAATCCCCGCAGCGGACGCTTCCCCGCGGGGTTTGACGAGCCAGGGGCCCGGGACGTCAACCAGGAATTGCCGCACGTCCGGGTGATGGGCCAGGGAAGTAAATCGCGGACAGCGGACGCCGACTTCCACGGCTTTCATGCGCATGGCCAGCTTGTCGCGGAAAAATCGGGCGGTGGATTCCCCGTGCCCGCAATTCGTCAGTCGAAAGTGCTCCCGCAGATTAGCGGCGACGTCCACGTCGAAGTCATCCAGGGCGAGGATCCGGTCGATCGGACGCGACCGCATCAGGTAGGCGACGGAATTGATGAGGCCGCGACGGTCGGCAAAGGTCTTCACCGCGAAGACGTCGTCGCAAGCGTGCCTCGCCCACGATTCGGATAATGCCTTTTCGACCGTCAAAAGGTAGACCGTCGCCCCATTCTGTTTCAGCGTTTCGAGTAACCGATTGCCTTTGAAATAACTGGCCAGGCAGAGAATCGAAAGCGGTCGGGGTGCAGGCATGGGGGCCTCACTCGGCCCGGACACCCGGGCGCTAGGGGACGCGGACAAAAAAAGCGGCCGCTTGGCCGCGGGCGACGAGTTTCCATTGGGACGACGCGGATAAAAACGTAAAGGCCGGGGTCGGCTCGTTCCGCCCGATCGTCACCACTGCCGCCCGGAAACCATACTGCTCGGCCCACGTTTCAATCATTTCCGGATGGTGGCTCATCGCATCGGCATATTTCAAGAGCCAGTCGTCGCCACACAACTCGAACCGGTCGTCCATAAAGATCTTGAGTTCCGGGGCATGATAGATCAAGTACCCGCCCCAGTTGCAGTCGTTGAAAATCCGCGTGCCCGGCGGCAAAGCCCGAACGAATTCCCGGATCGCCGGCGTCAGGTCGACCGGAACCTTGGCCGGGTCGAGCCGGGCCCAACCTTTCCCGATGAGCGGGCAGGGAACGTGGGACAGGATCAGCAAAAGCGAAATCAGCACGGAGAGAACGGGAATAGCAAGCCACTGACATCCGGTTCGGCGAATGGGGATTTCGACAAGAGTGTCGCCCGATTTCAGCAGCATGCGGTGCCAGATGGTATGCGGCCAGAGGTCGGCCAGCGCGAAGGCGGCCGAAACGACAAATAACGGGCCCTGCCGGATACCCTTCAGCGTTAGAGCGAACCAGACGAGTGGGATCAGCCAGGTGACCCGCGGCCAGTTCGGCAGAGTGCCCATCAACGCAAAAAGGTAAAGGATTGCAAACCCGACCACAACT
>DASXPC010000381.1:0-8672 GCA_036493815.1 Fimbriiglobus sp.
ACACATTGCAGTTCTGGTAGGATTCGATTATCCACGCCCCGCTTTACGCGACCGCAAGTGTAACGCCACGGACGGCGGGCCGAATTCGGAGGGGAACCGAGTTCGGCCGGTCGAGGTCTGGTAACCGCCGCCCGGCGGCACTTTTTTCGGGGGAACGTCATGGGTCGTCGCTTCACCACGCTCACTCGTTGGCTGCCCGCGGTTTTGGCCGCCGGGATGACCGGCACCGCGCTGCCGGCCCAGGATAAAAAACCCGATACCCCGAAATCGGCGGTCGCCCCCGCCAAGCCCGAAAAAACGGTCACCTTCTCGTTCGAGAATAAACCGTGGAGCCAGGTGATCGACTGGTTCAAGACCGAAAGCGGCCTCGTCTATGCCAGCACCTATACGCCGACCGGCAGCGTCACGATCAAGCCGAACGCGGGGAAGAAATACACCATCCCCGAGGTGATCGACCTGTTGAACGAAATGCTCGCCCCGAAGTCCGTCCTCATCCGCCGCGAGCAGACGTTCACCATCTGGCCGGCGGACGAACCGATCGAATCCCAGGACGTCGCCCGGATCACCGAAGACGATTTGGCCAAGCGGGGCAAGACCGAAGTCGTGCAACTGGTGGTCTCCCTTGGCAGCCTCAACGCGGAGGAGACGGTTCCGCAGTTGAAAGTGATGCTGAGTTCGTTCGGGAAGATTTCTCCGCTCGGCGGGAACTCGGTGATCGTGCAGGACAAGGCGGGGAACGTTCGGCGGATCAAAACGGAAATCGACAACCTGACGGAGGAAGGCAAGCAGCACGACAAGCTGGCGTATCAGTGCAAGTACGTGAAGGCGGCGTCCGCGGCCGAAACGCTCAAGACCCTCCTCGCCGGCGACGGCGTCACGGTCGACCTGGCCAATAACGCCGCCATGCAACTCGTGCCGGGTATGACCACCCCGTACGGCGCGTATCCCAACACGCAGCAGTTCGATCCCCGCCAGTTCGGCGGCCGGGGCGGCCGGAACTTCCCCACGCCGGAGGCCAACGCCGCGGCCGGGTCCCGCTTCAAGAGCGTCCGCATCTCTGTCCAGGAACAAACCAACACCATCCTCATCACCGGCCCGGTGGACAAAATCTCCGCCGCCAAGAAGTTCCTCTCCGACGACATCGACAAGGGCAAGGAGCAGTACGTCATTGGCGGCGACCCGACGTTCCGCACCTACGCGGTCCCGGCCAACTCGGCCCAAGCCATCGCCCAGACCCTGTCCACCACGTTCAAGAATTCGAGCGTCGCCGTCGTCCCGGTCGGCACCGACCGAATCATGGTCTACGGCTACCCGGCCGACCAGCTCTTCGTCGCCAAACAGTTGAGTTCCGACTCCAAGGACGGCGGCAGCCTCGCGACCGTGACCAAAATCATTCCGATCACCTCGTCGGACGCGAAGACGGTCGCCGCCCTCATGACCAAACTCTTCCCGGCCACGAACGGCATGCCCGTCATCGAGCCGCAGAACGAGGGGCTGAACACGGGCATCCTGGTCCGCGGCAACGCCCATGAGGTCGAGGACATCGAAAAGCAGATCCGGATGATCGACGGCACCAGCACGTCGGGCAGTGGGGCGCAGAATACTGGCACGCAGCGGGTGATCAATCTCGACAAGGGCAGCGCCGGCATCCTGGCCGAAAGCCTGTCCGACTTCGTCCGAGCGGCCAACAAGGGCACCGACGTCATCATCCTCGACCCGACGAACCCGCCCGGAAAGCCGAAGCCCGAGCCGATTCCGCCGCGGACGCGGGCCCCGCGGGTCGACACGACCCCCGCGCCGAATCCGATGCCCCCGCCGACGGGCAAGCCGAAGGATCGGTCGTCCCACCTGATGCACCATTCCGGCGACCGGTACTACATTTCGGCCCCGCGGCCGGCCGAGCAGGGTGCGAAAAAGGACGAAAAGGCGGCGGCCGAGAAAAAACCGCCGCCGGTCATCTTCGCCGTCGCCGGCAGCAAGCTGCTCATCCAGTGCGACGACCCGGCGCTGTTGAACAAGATCGCCGACCTCGCCCGCATCGTCGCCAACTCTTCCACGGGCGCCGACGGCCAGGACATCTTCAAGGTCATCCATCTCAAGAACGTCGCCGCGGAGGATGCGGCCAAAGTCGTCAGCGAAATCTTCAACGGTCCGCCCCAGCAGGGCGGCGGGCCTGGCGGTGGCGGCGCCGGCGGGCGAGGCGGCCGGGGCGGGTTCAACCCGCTCGCCCTCCTCGGCCTCGGCGGCGGCAATGCGTCAACCCCGAGCGGTGCGACCCCGGGCCGGGTCCGCGTCGTCGCCGATAAAACCTCGAACTCGCTCATCGTGGTCAAAGCCTCGCCCCTCGACTACCTGATCATGCGCAAGCTCCTGGAAAAGGCGATCGACTCCGACGAACCGCTCGATTCGGACGCCGTCTCCAAGACCTGGATCATCCCGGTCTACTACACGAGCGCGGCCGACCTCGCGTCCACCATCCAGACCGTTTTCAGCCAGCAGACCGGCCGAACGACCCAGTCCCAACGGCTCGCGTCGATCCCCTCGCCGTTCGGCGGCGGTGCCAATCTCAACACGGCCCCGCCGGCCTTGACCGTCGGCGTCTACGACCAGAACAACTCCCTCGTCGTCCAGTGCAACGCGAAGATGTACGACGACATCCTGACCCTGGTCGAAACGCTCGACGACGCCTCGATGAGCCAGACGGAAGTGGTCCAGGTGCTCAGCATCAAAGGGGTGGACCCGTCGCTCGTCGCCGACGCGATCAATGCCATCCAGGGGGGGACGAATACGGCCAACGGTAACAACCGGGGCCGCGGCGGGTTCGGCGGCGGTGGCAACTTTGGCGGCTTCGGCGGCGGCGGCCGGGGCGGCTTCGGTGGCGGTGGGTTCGGTGGTGGTGGCTTTGGTGGTGGTGGCTTTGGCGGCGGCGGCCGGGGCGGCTTCGGTGGCGGAGGTGCGGGCGGCTTTGGCGGCGGCCGGGGCGGCGGTGGTGGCGGCTTCGGCGGCGGTGGCCGGGGCGGTACCGGCGGCGGCGGCGGCCGGGGGGGTGGCGGAGGCGGAGGCCGGGGCGGCCGCGGCGGCGGCGGTCGCGGCGGCGAACGGTTCGACCCACCCGTCGACCCGAGATTCCCCGACGGTGGAGGGCGCCTAAATTTTGACTACCGGGACACGGATGTCCCTTCGGCCCTCGGTAACAGCTTCTACGACCCGAACAACGACCCGAACAATCGTCAGGCAGAATACAAGGTCAGCGTCCCGCAGATATTCGACCCCGAAAAGCCGGGCGCCCAGACCCCGCCCAAGGGGCCTTTGCCGCCGATGGGCACGGCCCCTCAACAGCCCATCGCGCAACCGGTCGGCGGGCAACTCTCCCTATCGGCCCCGCGCGACCAGGCCGTCGTGACGTCGATTCCTGGCCTGGACCTGCTCATTCTGCGGGCCAAAAACAAGGAAGAACTGCAGGCGTTGATCGACATCATCAACGCCATCAAAGTGGAAACGCTGGCGGCCGAGATCAGCACGGAAGTGGTCCAGGTGAACTACCAGGACGCGACCGCCCTCGTCAACATGCTGAACGTGATCTTCTCCAAGGTCAACGTTTCGCCCGGCGGCATTACGCTCCCGCAAGGCCAGACCCGCCCAGGCGGATTTGGCGGGTTCGGCGGGTTCGGCCAGCAGAACCAGCAGAACCAGCAGGCCGCCGGCTCGTTGTTCCTCTACCCGATCCCGCGGTTCAACCAGATCTTCGTCGCCGCGCCGAAAAGCCGGATGGAGGACATCAAAAAGCAGATCGAGTTCTACGACCGGAAAGATAACGGCGCCCAATCGGTGCCCAAGACCTACCAACTGAAGCGGGCGAGCGCCCAAGTCGTGGCCCAGCAGATCCAGAACTTCTTCAACCAGCGGTACGTGAACGAAGGGCTGAACACGAACCAGATTCGTGCGTTCGCGGACTACTCGGGCAACACGGTGTTCGTGCAGGCCAGCCCGGCCGACCAGAAGGACATCGAAGAGCTCATTACCTTCCTCGACTCGAGCGAATCCCATGCGATAAACCAGGTGAAGCTGATCAAGGTGAAGAACGGGCTCGCCGACTCGATCGCCCAAACGATCGGGGCGACGTTGCGGGAGTCGTTCGTCCAGCCGCAGGCGACCCAGACCGGGGCGACCGGCGGCACGGGGGCGACCGGCGGCACCGGCCAGTTCGGCACCGCGGGCGGCAACGCCGGCTTCGGCCTCGGCGGCAACACCGGCGGATTGGGCGGCGGCACCGGTGGGATCGGCGGGATCGGTGGCGGTGGCGGCCTCGGCACCGGCACCCAGCAGATCAACCAGCTCGCGGCCGGGCTGACCACCAAGACCACCTCGCTCCAATTCGTCGGGCCGAACACCAGTTTACAAGCCGGCCTGCTCGAAGACGTCCACATGACCGCGGACACCCGGATCAACGGAATCCTGGTCGCCGCTCCCGAAAAGACAATGAAGCTCATCGAGGCCCTGATCGAGCAGCTCGACGGGGTTTCGGCGGCGCAAGGGACGATCACCGTATTCACACTGAAGAAGGCGGACGCGACGGCGGTCTATAACCTGCTGTCGAGCGTCTTCGGTCGGAGCACCACCACCGGGGCGTTCGGCGGCGGCGGCGGGGCGTTCGGCGGCGGAACACTCGGCGGGGCCACCGCCGCCCAGGGCACCGGCCGGCCGCTACTCTCCCTCGGCGGCGAAGACATCTCCCCCGGGGCCACCCTCCTCGACCTCCGCATCACGCCCGACCTGCGGACGAATTCGCTCGTCGTCGCCGGCTCCCAGACCGACATCGACACGATCGAAGCCATCATCGCCAAGCTGGAATCAATCCCGACGGAGAGCGTGCAGAACACGGAAGTTATCAAAATCCACAACGCCAGCGTGGCGGACATCAACACCGCCATCGGGGCGTATCTGACCGGTCTCAACGGGATCATCGGGAACGCGGCAAGCGCCTCTGGGCTTACGAGCGGACTGTACGCTCCTCTCGCCTACTTCCTGACGGCCGAACCGGTCACCAACCAGTTGATCGTGGGTGGAAGTCCGCAAATCATCGCCAAGATCCGCGACCTCGTCGCCCAACTCGACGTCGGCCCGCCCCAGGTTTACATCCAGGTGCTGGTCGCCGAAGTCACGCTGACGAACAACAGCGAATTCGGGATCGAGGTCGGGCTGCAGAACCCGCTCATGTTCGTCCGCAGCCTGACTGGCGGGACGGGGACGGCACCCGGAACGCCGGGGTACAATTTCAACACCACGGCCGCACTGCCGAACAATTCGATCGATAACGGCAAGATCGCCTACCAGGGGCTCGGGAACCTGGGCGTCGGCCGGGCCGGGGCGAACGGCGGGCCGGGCGGGTTCATCTTCTCCGCCGCCAGCGATACCGTCAGCGTTCTCGTCCGGGCCCTGCAGGTGCAGGGTCGGGCGGAAATCCTTTCCGCCCCGCAACTGCTGCTCCTGGACAACCAGGTGGGCTACTTCCAGGACGGTCAGGACGTACCGTACCTGGGCGGATCGACCCTCTCCACCACCGGGACGCAACAGGACGTCCTCTACCGGTCGGTGGGCGTCAAGCTCCGGGTGACGCCGCGGATCAACCCGGACGGGAAGGTCATCATGCGGATTGAGCCGGAAGTCTCCTCGATCCAACCCGGGCAGGTGAACCTGGGGCCAGGGGTGAATTCGCCGGTGTTCAACCTGAAAACGGTCCAGACGACCATTCAGGCCTCGGACGGCGAAACGGTGGTTCTGGGCGGACTCATTCGGAAAACGGATACGAAGAGCGAGAACAAGATTCCGTGGTTCGGCGACCTGCCGTACGTCGGAAGCCTGTTCCGGTACCGTCAACACGATATGGAACGGCGGGAGACGATCTTCATCGTCACGCCGCACGTCCTGCGGACGGAAGCGGACCGGGCCCGGGTGTCGGCGGAGATGGCGTTGAAGATGAATTACAACGTCAAGGACGTGATCGCGATCCAGGGTCACGGGGCCGACGTTTTGAGCGGTCGGAACCCGTTCGCGCCGGCACCGGAATCGCAGCAGCCGTGGTGTCCGCCGCAAGGCGGTGGGTATTACGTTCCCGGGTTTTATTACCCGCAGGGCGACCCGGCTGCACCGGCTCCGGCCCCCGCGCCGGGCACGCCGGCCCCGGCGGGACAGCCCGCTCCTCAGCCGATGACGCCGAACGGCCAGCAACAGCCGATGCCCGGCGGCAACCCGCAACAACCGATGGTTCCGAACGGACAGCAACAGCCGATGCCCGGCGGCAACCCGCCGATGCAATCGATGGCCCCGGTGCAGCCACTCGCCCAGCAAGGCTATCCGGCAGTGGCCCCGATTCAGCCGCTCGTTCCGCAGAGCTATCCGGTTCCGACTGCGGCGGCCCCGCCGGCGACCTTCACCCCGGCCGCCGGGCCCGGCCTCGTACCGGTCGGCGGGTACTGGTATCCCGCCCCGGCCCCCGGCCCCGTGATGTACCCCGGTCGGCCGTACCCGGCCCCGGCCCAGACTCCCGCACCCCCGTCCAATCCCGGCGCCAAGAAGGCGTCGTCCAGCGACCGCCCTGCTATGGAGAGCAGCCAATGGAGCGTCTTCGACATCAAATAGCGATCCGGGTCGTGCGGGCCGTCCTGCTCGCCGTGGCTCCGGCCGCGGCGGCCGGCGGGTGCGCCACCCTCGCCGGCGTGACCCACGACATGCACGAACTCGTGGCGATCGCGGCCCCGAACCCGGCGACGCAAATCGCCTGCACCTGGCAGAACCGGCTCACCACCCTGCCCGACCCGCTGCGGAACGGGGCACCGACGCCCGGGATCGCCGGGCAGGTCTACCTGCTCGACGCTGCCTATCTGCCGGCCGAGCCCACCGGACAACTGACCGTTCAGGTGTCCGACGTCTCGCCCCGGCCCCCCGGCCAACCCGCGCACACGACTGAAGTCTGGAACTTCACCAACGCCACCCTGAAAAATCTCCGCCTGGTCGACGAGCGGATGGGGAGGTGCTACGTCGTGTTCCTCCCCTGGCCCGCAGCCTGGCGGGATGTAACCAAGGTGGCGTTCCAGGTCCGGTACGATCAGCCGAACGGCACCACGCTTTACTCCTCCAACGCCGACGTCGCGCTCGATTTTACTCCGGGCCCGAACGGGGCCGTACCCGGGACCGGCGGGGGCGGTGCGGTGCCGAATCCGGAAGAACAATTGAAGCAGGCCCAGGCGCAGATGGGTGCCAGGGCGAGGCCGGGAACCATCGCCCCGCCGCAGTACGGCGTCCCGCAGGCCGGGGCCTGGGGTCAGCCGGTAATGAGGCCTGTGCCTACGACAGTGCAGACGCAACAACCGCAGGGTTACCCCGGCCCGACGCCGGTCTATTATGGTCCGCCACCGGGGACGACGTCTTCGGCCGCGGGGGGCATCCAGCCGGTTGCGGTGCCGTTCCGTCCGCCGGGGGTCGAACTGGCGACGCAGGGCCCGAAGGAAGTGGCGACGCATTACCCGAACTAACCGGACAACCGACACCCGGGCGCGCTGCTTCGCACGAAATTTCGCACCCGGGTGAATTACTGCCCGACCCGACTCGGCCGGGACAACGCTTTTTCGCCTGCCCCGCGCCCGCCCGAACCGGATATGCTATATCAGCACTAGTTCTCGCCCCGCGGATTTCATCCATGCAAACAGTCACTTTTCTCGTCCTCGAAGGCGTCGACAAGGGGCGCGTGTTCCGGGACATGGCGGTCCCGATCAGCATCGGCCGCGAAGAAGGCAACACGCTGCGGCTGAACGACGAGCGGGTGAGTCGTTGGCACGCCAAAATCCAGACGGAAGACGGCGACGTGATCCTGACCGACCTGGACAGTACGAACGGGACGCGGGTGAACGGTTCGACGATCCAGATCCGCCGCCTCCGGGCCGGTGATCAGGTGAGCATCGGCCGGACCATGCTCCTTTTCGGCACGATGGACGAAATTGCCGCACGGCGAAACACGGTCGCCCCGGCCGTCGCAACCACGGGGGCCGTGCAAACGCTGCGGCTGGACGAACTGAAAGCGTCGAAGCCCGCCCCGTCGGCCACGTTGGCCGCCCCCGTCGGCGAGTGGAGCCCGCGGGAAGAAGACGTGCCGCCGCTGCCGCAGAAGCTCACCGGTTCGCAGGCGGCCCGGCTCGCGGAAATCTTCGACCACCTGCACCGCGGTCTGACGCTCGCCGTCGAAACGATGGAAGAGGCGAAAGAGGACGGGACCGAGATCAAACTCGGGTTCGCCGAATGGCAGTTAATTCAAGCGGTCCACGCCCTGCTCGCCCGGTACGGCCGGCAGATCGCCGAGCCGGACGGCGGCGATTAGGCGGCCGCCACGTCGGTATCCCGAAGCCTCGGCCGTACGGCCGGGGCTTTCGCGTTTGACGGACCGCCTCCCGCGCTCTACGGTTCGACAGCCCGTTTCCATTCGGACGGATTCATGCCCGCCGAAACTGCAACCCCCCGTTCGTTTGCCGCCAAGGTTGCCCATGTGGCGATCCTGCTTGCGCCGGCGGCGGTGCTCGGCGGCCTCGCCGCCCGGTCGGCCGGCACGACCTTGGCGGTCGGTGCCGGCGCGGAGTTGTTCTTCGCCGGCTTACTCCTCCGTCAATTCCCCGCCTGGCGGC
>DASXPC010000382.1:0-2856 GCA_036493815.1 Fimbriiglobus sp.
CAGCACGGGCAAGGACCATCGCGACTGCGGCCGACCGTGCGACCGGCACACGGTCGATCTGAAAGACCGTGTCGGCGCCCACTTTCCCGTCACACCCGATACTGGTTGCCGGAACACCGTATTCAACAGCGTGCCCCAGTCCGCGGCCGAGTATGCCGGTCGGATGCGCGACCTCGGCGTTCGCACGTTCCGCATCGACCTGCTCCGCGAAACGCCCGGCCAAATCGGCCCGTTGCTCGACACGTACGCCCGCGTCCTGGCCGGGCAGGACGACGGCCGGGCGACCTGGAAATCCCTCAAAGCCCTCAACCAACTCGGCGTCACCCGCGGGACGCTGCAACTCGTGTGATTTTTTTAATGTAGGCTCTTGTCTACTAACTGAACGGGTGTTACAAACAAGTCGCCGGATTCTCCGTCCGTTCCTCACCCTGGAGATGCTGCCATGCCCGTAGTCCCGCACTTGTGCGTCAACGACGGCCCCGCCGCGATCGAGTTCTACAAGAAGGCGTTCGGTGCGACGGAAGTCGCGCGGATGCCGGCCGAGGACGGCAAGCGGCTGATGCACGCCGAACTTTCCCTGCTCGGCGGCAAGTTGCTCCTGCACGACGATTTCCCCGAGTACCATGGCGGCAAGCAGACCTCGGCCAAAGCACTCGGCAGCACGCCGGTCACCCTGCACCTGGAAGTGCCGGACATCGACGCGACGATGGCGACCGCCGCGGCCGCGGGTGGCACGGTTACCATGCCGGCTCAGGACATGTTCTGGGGCGACCGATACGGCCAGATTCGGGATCCGTTCGGCCACATGTGGTCGTTTTCGACGCCCGTGAAAAAGAAGTAAGCTCGGGTCGTACCGATACCGGTCGAAAGGGCGAACCCGGCGGCCGGTATCTCCCTCCCTACGATCTCCGAACCGGGAGGCGGCGTGGGCGATTCGAGTCAACGCAAAGCCGGGATTCTCTACGGCCTCGTCGCGTACCTTTGGTGGGGACTGGTTCCCCTCTACTTCCTCAAGGTCCAATCCGTTCCGCCAAAAGAGATTCTCGCCCACCGCATCGTCTGGTCGGTGCTGATCCTCCTCGCGCTGACCGCCCTTTCCCGATCCTGGTCCGACCTCGCGCGGGTGTTGTCGTCCCGCAAGCTCGTCCTTACTTTGCTCCTCTCCGCGACGCTCTTGGCCATCAACTGGCTACTTTATATTTTCGCCACGGTGACCCACCGCGTGACCGAAGCGTCGCTCGGCTATTACCTCATGCCGCTCGTCAACTCGGCCTTTGCCGTGGTCTTCCTCGGGGAAAAGCTCCGCCCCGCCCAATACCCGGCCCTCGCCCTCATCGCGATTGCGGTCGTTTTACCCATTGCCGTTTCCGGCGAACTCGGCGGCGTCTGGCTCGTCGTCGCCCTCCCCGTCACCTTCGGCCTCTACGGCCTGGTCCGGAAAATGGTCGCGGTGGACAGCCTCACCGGGCTGACCGTCGAATCGATGCTTCTCCTCGCCCCGTCCGGCGTCTTCCTGATCTGGCTTATGGGAAACGGAACCTCGCGGTTCGGTCCCGACCCGAATCTGAACGTCCTGCTCATGCTGTCCGGAATCGTGACGGTCGTGCCGCTGTTGACGTACACGTTGAGCATCCGCCGGCTGCCGCTGATCGCGGTCAGCTTTCTGCAGTTCGTGTCCCCGAGCGCGCAGTTCCTGCTCGCGGTGATTTACCTGGGGGAAGACCGCCCGTGGGAAATGTGGGCGGCGAGCGGCATCATCTGGGTGTCCGTGCTGATCTTCCTCGCGGACGCGGCCGTGCAGGTCCGCAACAGTCGGAAGGCACGGGGCCGGTCCGCCCCGTCAAACGAGAATGCGGACCACCTCCTTTTGAAGATCCCCGCCCGTGACGTGCACCGCCCCCGCCTTGTCGATTAGCACGTCCACTTCGCTCCGCACGCCGAACTCGGGCAGGTAAATGCCCGGCTCGATGCTGAAGCAGGTCCGGCGGATAATCCGCCGGTCTTCCCGGGTTTCCAGCCCGTCGATGTGGGCCCCGTTGCCGTGAACCTCCTGCCCGATGTTGTGCCCCGTGCGGTGGGTGAAGTAATTTCCGTACCCCGCGGTATCGATCACGGCCCGGGTGGCGTCGTCCACCGTGGCCCCAAGCAGCGTCGTGTTCGCCGCGAACGCGTCCCGGACGCACTTGATCCCGGCATCGCGGGCGGCCGCGACGATTTGAAACACCTTGACCTGTCGCTCCGGCACCACGTTGCCCACGTAAGCCACGCGGGTGAGGTCCGAGTAAACCGCCCGCGGCTTGTCCATCTTCGCCCAGAGGTCCACGAGGACGAAACTCCCCGGGACGATTTTCGAATCGGTTTTCGGACTGGTATCGAAGTGCGGGTCGCCGGAGTGCGGTCCGACGCCGACGATCGGTGGGCTATAGGTCACCATCCGGTTTTCCCGGAAGTGGTCCATGATCCGGGCCTGCACGGCACACTCGGAGGTTTCGCCCGCGGCCCGGATGCGTTCCTTGATGAATTCCCAGGCGACGCCGTAGGCCGCGTTCGTGTGCTTCGCCGCCTCGAAGTGCAATGCCACCTGCTCGTCGTCCCAGGTCGCCTCGAACTCCTGCACCAGGTCGCCCGACGACTTCACCTCCGCCCCGAACGACCGCACCAATTCCACAGTGCCGGCGTCCACGCGAGAGACGTACGGGTTCGCGTTCCGCGGCGAGTACTCCATGGCAACGGTCTTTGCCCCAGCCAGGAGTTTCCCGACGCCGACTTCGAGTTCCTGCCAGCGGCGGTAGACGGTCCGGTCGGATCCCGGCAGGTCGTCGAGCGAGGCGGGTTCGATTGCGTGAACCAGTTTTC
>DASXPC010000383.1:0-11555 GCA_036493815.1 Fimbriiglobus sp.
CGTGAACTATGAGGAACGCTTTGTGACGCTGTACCGCCCGAACAGGAACCTGGTCGTACTGGATGAAATTGCCGAGATCACTCTAGACGAGTTGCCGGGGTTTTCCTGCAGAGTCGCCGACTTGTTCCGACTGCCGGGTCGTTCCAAGCCCACTCCACCCACCCCATGACCCGCATCAAAATCTGTGGCGTGCGGACGCCGGCCGACGCCGCGATGGTCGCCGCGGCCGGGGCCGACGCGGTCGGGATCAACTTCTTTCCCAAGTCGCCGCGATACATTGACCCCCGTGCCGCGGCGGAAATCGTCCGGGCCTTGCCTCCCTTCACCGCCCCGGTCGGCGTGTTCGTCGGCATGCCTCTGCGTCAGGCGACGGCGCTTGCCTTTCAGCTCGGCCTCCGGGCGATTCAGACGTACGATCGGCCACCGGGGGAGGACCCATTCCCGTTCGCCCACGTCCCCGCGTTCCGCGTGAAAGATGCGACTTCTCTCGCAATGATCCGGTCATTCATTGCCGCAAGAAAGCCCGCGGCCGTTCTCGTCGATGCCTACGTTGAAGGCGCGGTGGGTGGCACAGGCATTCTGGCCCCGTGGGACCTCCTCGCCGGGTTCGATCCGGGCGTTCCCCTCATCCTCGCCGGCGGCCTCACGCCGGAAAACGTCGCCGCGGCCGTTCGTACCGTCCGCCCCTGGGGCGTGGACGTGGCCAGCGGCGTCGAATCGGCCCCGGGGATGAAGGACCCCGGCAAAATCCGCGCGTTCGTCGCGGCGGTCCGTGCGGCCGGCGATTGATACATTATCCGCACTGTCCTTTTCCCCCGCAGCCAACCATGAGCAAACCGCACTGGATCGGTGTCGATGTCGGCGGCACGAAAATCCTCGCAGGGCTGTTCGACGACGACCTTACACTCGTGTCCAAGGAAAAAGAACCCACCCCCGTCGCAGACGGGCCGAAGGGCGTTTTCGCCGCGATCAAAAGGGCCGTGGACAAGGTGCTAGAAGAGGGCCACCTGTCCCATTCCGACGTCAAGGGCCTTGGCCTCGCCATCCCCGGCCAGATCGCCCCGAATTCCACCCGCGTCCGGTTCGCCCCGAACCTCGATTGGCGCGACGTCGACGTGTCCCACTACCTGCCCGATTCCTGGAAGCAATGGTCCGTCGTTCTCGAGAACGACGTGCGGATGGGCACTTACGGCGAATTCACCCGCGGGGCGGCGAAGGGCTCCCGGCACGTCCTGGGCATTTTCGTCGGCACCGGCGTCGGCGGCGGACTCATCCTCGACGGCAAACTCCACACCGGCTTCCTCGGCCACGCCGGCGAAATTGGACACACCGTCATCAACTGGCGTAAAGGGACCACCGTCGAAGAAGTTGCCGGCCGAAAGTACCAGATGAAACGGGCGAAGGATATACTCGACGACGCCCCGAAACGGGTCCGCAAGGAGTGGAAGGACGTGGACCTGGCAAAGGTGAAAAGTTCACAACTCGCCGACTTCTACCAGAAGGACGACCCGGTTGCGGTTGCCCTGATCGACGACGCGGCCCGGGCGGTCGGCGCGGCGGTGGGCAGTGCGATCAACCTGCTCAGCCCCGAGGTGATCGTGCTCGGCGGCGGCATCACCGAGGCATTGAAGGAAACGTTCACCGAACGGGTTTGGGAGTTCGCCGGCCGATACGTTTTGCCCGGCGCGGCGGACGGCGTGCGGTGCGTGGTCGCCGCCCTCGGCGATTACGCCGGCGCCACCGGGGCGGCGGCCTACGCCAAAGCGGAGGCGAAATGAACCCGGACTGGTCCAGTCGGTACGAGGTCGCCGTGACCGCGGCAAAGCAGGGTGGCGATCTCGCCCGCAGCATCTTCGACACCGCCTTCGACGTCGAATGGAAAGAGGACAACAGCCCCGTTACGGTGGCGGACAAGGGTGCCGAGCGGGCCATCCGGGCGCTCGTGGCCAGGCACTTCCCCAACGACGGCTTCCTCGGCGAAGAAGACGGCCACGTGCCGGGCACCACCGGCTTCCGCTGGATAGTCGACCCGATCGACGGCACCCGGTCGTACGTCCGCCACATCCCGATCTGGGCCACCCTCGTCGGCCTCGAATACAAGGGCGAGCAGATCGGCGGCGTCGCCTACGTCCCCTGCCTCGGCGAAATGTACCGCGCCCTCCGCGGCGACGGAGCCTACTGCAACGACCGCCCGATCCGCGTCTCGCCCGTCACCGAACTGTCCAAAGCCCTCCTCTGCTATTCGAGCATCGGCTGGTTCCGCAAGGCGGGGAAAGAACGCACCTTTCTCGAACTCGCGGCCAAGACCGAACGGCAGAGGGGGTTCGGCGATTTCTACGGCTTCGTCCTGGTCGCCTCGGGCTCGGCGGACGCGATGGTCGAGCACGGCGTCCGCCCGTGGGACGTGGCCGCGACCAAGGCGCTCGTCGAAGAGGCCGGCGGCCGGTTCACCGATTGGGACGGAAATTGCACCATTGACCGGCCCGACGTGCTCGCGACCAACGGCCACCTGCACGACGCCGTGCGGACGATTCTCAACGGCTGACGGCCGGTTCGCCGTAGCCGGGGCCGCCGGCCCGGCCTACAGAAGACACTAAGGCACCGCCGAATCCCGCCACGCCACCCTTTCCGGAGTCTCTTCGATGCGACGTGGATATTGGTTTACACCGGGCTTCTTCGCACTCTTTCTCCTGACTTCGGGCTGCGACCAGCCATCGGGCCCGGCCCCCGTCGCCAAGAATTCGGGAACGACCACGCACGGATTAAAAAAAGTCTCCGCCATCGCCGCCCATACCGACCTGTCCGACGAAACGAAAAAAGTCCCGGCCCCCGGCGCTCCGGCCGCACCGAAGGCCGGTGGTAAGTGGGTCACGATCGAGGGCCAGGTCTTGCTTCCGGAAGCGACGATCAAGACCATGGGCGAAAAGAAGCCGATTGTGGTATCGCAGGATAAGGCCCACTGCCTTTCCAAGGGGCCGCTTTACCCCGACGACGTCATTGTGAACCCGAAAAACCGGGGCCTGCAAAATGCCGTCATCTGGCTGCGTCCGGCCAACAAAGAACGGGCCCCCAAACTCCCGCCCGAAGACATCTTCCCGGACTACGCCGCCGGAAAAGTGAAACCGAAAGACCTCGTCATCGACCAGCCCTGCTGCCAGTTCGTGCCGCGGATTACCCTGGCACGGGAAGGGGACACGCTGACGATCAAAAATTCCGCCCCGGTGAACCACAATACGAAGTGGAGCAGCAACAACAACGGCGAATTCAACGTGAACCTCGCCCCGGGCCAGTCGTTCAAGCTGCCGAAACCGCTCGTGTACGAACGGACGCAGATCCCGTTCGAGTGCAACATCCACCCGTGGATGAAGGGTCAGGTTCGGGTGTTCGACCACCCGTATTTCGCCCTGACGGACGCGGACGGGAAGTTCGAGATCAAGAACGCGCCGGCGGGGAAATTCAACATCGTCTACGCTCACGAGAACGGATTCCACAAAGGCGCGGACGGCCGGTTCGGCTGGCCGATCGAGATCAAGGACGACGGCACGGGGAAGATGGTACTGAAGCCGCTCGAATACGAGTTTCCCAAGTAAGAACCACGCAAACGGCGGCCGACAATTCTCACTCGGCCGTTCCCTCGGTCCCAAACGGAGTTGGGGACCGAGGGGAATTCACGATGTAATTTTTTTCCGAGATTCTCCCCATTCAGGCAATACGGCTGTCCGAACTCTGCTCAACCGCGCCGACGACCCCCGGCCGGAAGAGCGCCCGGAACCCGCAGCAATTCAACATGCTCTCCGCTTCGGGGCTGTTGCCTCCGAGGGCGCCGTTGACGTGGGCCAGTTCGTGGACCAGCGTGGCGGCCACGGTCCAGCGGCCGACCCGGAGTTCCTTGACGGAGATCGTGATATCCTTGCCGCCGACGCTATCCGTCGCGCCGCTGGAGGGGCCGTCCGGGTCGAAACTGATGAACACGGTGGCGTCGTCGAACACTTCGGTAAACGTCCGGCCGCCGGGCAGTTTCTTGAAACAGTTATCGCACGGGCGACTGTTGCGGACGTTGTGTTTGAGGATGAACAGGGCCCGCTCCAGGGTGTGCTTGTGCTTCGCATCCGAATAGGCATCCCAGCGGGTGCCGTCCGTATCCGGAGCGGGGGTAATGTGGGCGTCGCCGGGAACGTGGATCGTCGGCATGGGGATGACCTCCTGCTAAAGGTGAGATTGTGGAATAGGTTGTGGTGACGGCGGCATTTCTCCCTCGGTCCAGAACTCTGTTCGGGGCCGCACGTCTGCGAAACTCTGTTTCCTTTCGTCCGTCGGCTGAACGCGGAGGATCAGCCGCGGAGCAGGCCGGGAAGTACGAGTGCACCGTTTCGAAGATGCGGTACCTGCTCCGCGGCATTCGGTAGCTTTATACCTTGAGCGGCCAATTCTGAAACATTCCCAAATCAAGATGGGAACGGATCATTCCGAACGGCGAAAAGTATATGCCGGCGGAAGCGGTCGCGGAACGGAATTTCGAAGACGTGCGGTACCAAACGGAGTTTGGGACCGAGGGGAAAGGGTTGCCCAAGCAACAACACCTCTGGGGCAGGTCGCCTTTTTCCGCAAGACCAACCGAACGACACGCGGATCACCAGTGGGAGCTATTTAGCTGTTTGTATCATAGGCCCGTAGCTTGAGTTGCTCATTTAGCGAACGTGAGCAGTTGCCACGCCAAGCCACACAATGGCGATTCCGATGACGATCAGGATGAACCACCCGCACCACCGCACGAAGATACCCGGCGACGACTGGGTGGGTGAGAAGCGGCCAGTAATAGACCCCATCTCGTTTGGGAACCAGACGGATGCCAGGGATAATAATATAATTAGTCCGAAACATATTGAAATGAAACCTCCGATCCGCAACGACAGAAGGGCGTATATACCGGCGAGGACGGCGGAAAGGGTGCGATGAATGAACCGATGCCGTTCGCTCGCCGTCAAGGGGTCGGGTTCGACCCGTATCCGCTCTTCGAGGGCGCGGTCGACCGCGGCCGTCGCGGCCTCCGGAGAGAGGCCTTGGGCAACGAGCCGTTGAATGCACTCCGGCACGCCGACGCCGGTCCGCAACAGGGCCCGGACCTTCTCGACTGCCCTCTCCGGGTTCAGGGCCGGTTCGGCGGGAGTTGGGACGCGGGGGACGACGGACGGTGTCGTCGATTGGGTGGTAGGCGCCGGCGGCGTGAATTTCGACACGGGTGGAATTGTTGGGACGACGGGTGTCGGTTTCGGCTTGGACGGTGGCAGCGGAATCTTGTGCGTGCATCCCTTGCAGACCATCGTCATCCCGGCGAGGTAATCGGCGAACTCGCAGGCGCGGCCGCAACCCTCACACGTGACATTGATCACGACGAGTCTCCCGGCCTTCGGGTGCTGGACTAACTACAGCGATTGGCAAGTTTACCGGCCTTAAGCATACTTGCAGCAACTTACAGCAGAAAGGGTGAATTCTGTGTATTGGAGTAAACGTTACTTCAAAGCTGCACCTATTATTTGCCCAGACGTTGAACCCCCACTCCATGACAACGACAAAGTTGTGCCCCTACGTAATTCTGTCCGTGTTTGGCCGGGAAATGGGTAGTAGCAGCCGCCACTCGCTCGGAACCGACCCACTTGGGCTATGGGCTCACCGCCGGACGCTCGGATCGAAGAATGGGCTCCCCGCTCGGACCGGGTTTTAGACCGTGTCGATCCTTGTCTTCCGACCGGCGATCATCGAAGTGCTAAGCGATCGCATGAGGATATTCCGCCATTCATTCCAAAAGAGTTGCGCGATCACTACTGTCCGGCTAATGTGTTAAGTGGAGGATCCAAGTCCTTGACATCCGCGCAATTTCCTCGAATCTTCGGCGCGCAAGATCTCAACGTGGGCCGTCACAATCCACTCCATTGCCGCTCCCTCAGTCATCTCAAATGAGCAGTTCACGGAAAGTAACTACGCACGGGTGAAAGCTACGTTCGCAATCCTGTTTGACACAGAATGATATGCATTAATCTCCAGTCGGCACGATGGCCGCGGTTTCGACCATCAAGATGACGGCCCGGTCGGGGGCGCGAGTGCGGTGGACGACGCCTTTCGGCACGACGAACCCTTCGTGTTTTTGCAGGTCCATGGTGCGGTCTTCGAGGTCGATGAGGAAGTGCCCTTCGAGGACGAAGAAGAACTCGTCGTCCGAGTCGTGTTTATGCCAGTGATATTCGCCTTGGACGACGCCGAGCCGGACGACGGAGTCGTTCACCCGGCAAAGCGTCTGGTTAAACCACGGATGAGTCGTGGCCGCGGCCAGGCCGGGTACATCGATCACGGTCAGGGCCGGGAATTTGACGTCCAGGTGCGTGTCGTACGGGAAGTTTTTCGGATCGGTCATGGGTGATTCCACATGTGGGACGTGTCCCCCGGGCAGCCACGGAGGGCGGCCCCTACAAACAGCCCGGGAACCCGCAACATCTTATCTGCGGTCGTCCCAAAATGGTTCCAGCGGTGGGAAGGTCAAATCCACGCCGGATGTTATTTCATGCCAATTGCAGCAAGTGTTTTTCCAATAAGGCTTTACAGGATGGTTCCAGAGTCGGGGAATTGTTCCAGCGACCACTCCCCCGGGTGCTGGAAGAATCATTTTTGCTTTCCCAGGAGTTCCAGCACCGCCAGGCTCATGGTTTTGACGCCGGTGCGGATGCTCGGTTCGGGGGCGGGGGCGAAGGAGTCGGAGTGCAGGGAGGGGAGGGGCGTGCCGCCGGGTTTCTGGGCGGCGTCGTATCGGTCTTTGGGGATGGTGCCGAGGAAGTAGAGGAAGATCGGAATGCCTTCCCGGCCGTAGCGGCCGAAATCTTCGCCGCCCATGATCGGGGCCCGCGGAGTAACGTTGGCGTCGCCGAGAACCTGCTTGAAGACGCCGACGACACGGCGGGTCAGCGCCACGTCGTTGAGCGTGGCCGGGGTGTATTCGTCGAGGTTCACCTTTACCTCCGGTTCCGGTGCCCGGGCCCCCACCGCGGCGGCCTTGCAGATCCGCTCGATCGCCTTCAACACCTGATCGCGGACCGAGTCCTTGGTCGAGCGGACGGTGAGTTGCAGCTTGACTTCGTTCGGGATGACGTTGTGTTTGGTGCCGCCGTGGATCGAGCCGACGGTGACCACGGCCGGGTCGGTCGGGTTCACTTCGCGGCTGACGATGGTCTGCAGATCGAGCACGATCCGGGCGGCGAGGACGATCGGGTCGACGGTGGTGTGTGGGGCGGCGCCGTGGCCGCCCTTGCCTTTGACGAGGATGTCGACCGTGTCGACGTTGGCCAGGGCGAGGCCTTCGGTGTAGCGGATGCGGCCGACCGGTTCGAGCGAATCGCAGTGCAGGGCGAGGCAGTAGTCGGGTTTAGGGAATCGTTTGAACAGGCCGTCTTCGAGCATGCGGCGGGCGCCGGCGCCGATTTCTTCGGCAGGTTGGGCGATGAAAAGGAGGGTACCGGACCATGCGTCTTTGTTGGCGGCGAGTGTGCGAGCGGTGCCGACCCAGACGGTCATGTGAACGTCGTGGCCGCAGGCGTGCATGACGCCGACCGGGTCGCCGACTTGGTTGCGGGATTTGATTTTACTTGCGTACGGCAGGCCGGTCTGTTCGGTTACGGGCAGGGCGTCCATGTCGGTGCGGACGAGGACCGTCGGCCCGGGGCCGTTTTTCAGGACGCCCACCACGCCGAAGCCGCCGACGTGGGTTGTTACGTCGAACCCGAGTTTCTTCAACTCCTCGGCCATTCGCGTGGACGACTTTTCCTCGTGCGAGGACAGTTCCGGGTTCTGGTGCAGGTGCAGGTAGAGGGCCTTCAGGTCGGCGATTTCGGCACCGATTTTGGTGTCGATCCGTGCGACCCGGTCCTTGACGTCGGCGGTCGGGCCGCCCGCGGCGGCCGGATCGAACCCGGCGATTCCGAATAGGGGAAGGGCAACGATCAGGAGACGGGCCCGGGTCATACGGCACCTCGGAGTGTGGGATTGCACTCACGATATACCGGGGATTCGGCGGACGCCACACTCCCTCGGCTAGACTTGGAGCGGTTCGTTACTTACAATCAAATGAGAATTAACGTTACGAGGAAAGAATCCCTTTGCCCCTGAGCACATACCCGATGGAGTCCGAGGTCATTTCGCCCGAAGATCAGTCGAAAACCAGCCCCCCCACCGACCAGCCCATTCCGGACGAGACCGACTCGGTCCACCCCGATCCGTCGAACGGTCCACCAACGTACTACCGCGACATGAAGCTGATCGCCCCTCTCATGGAGGCAATTAACCGGGCGGGGTACGTGACGGCGACGCCGGTGCAGCGGGACGTGATTCCGCTGGCCATGCGGGGGAAGGACGTTGTCGGTCAGGCACAAACGGGAACGGGAAAGACGGCGGCGTTCTTGTTACCGTTCATGAACCGTTGGCGGCCGCACGCGATGAAGGGGCCGATCGGCCTGGTCATGTGCCCGACGCGGGAGCTCGCGGTCCAAGTCGCATTGGAGGCCGAGAAACTCGCCCCGAGCCGGAAGTTCCGCACCTGTGCCGTGTATGGCGGGGCGCGGATGGGCAAGCAACTCGAAGCGTTGCGAAAGGGTGTGGACCTCGTCGTCGGCACGCCGGGGCGGGTCATCGACCACCTCCGTCGCGGCACGCTCACGCTGGACAACGTCCGCTATGCGGTTCTCGACGAAGCGGACCGCATGCTGGATATCGGCTTCCGCCCGGACATCGAACGGATCTTGAAACGGTGCCCGACGGAACGGCAAACGCTGCTCATGTCCGCGACCGTTCCCGATTCGATCAAACGGCTGATCGACCGCTACATGAAGAACCCGGTCCACATCAACCTTTCCCCGACCACGCTGACGGTGGACAAGATTCGGCAGACGTTCATGACGGTCGACGAGGATCGCAAGTTCGAGCTTTTGTTGAAAGTCGTGGACCGGGAGAAGCCGCGGCAGTGCATTATTTTCTGCGAGCGGAAGCGGTGGGCGGATCGGCTGTATCGGCAAATGAAGCCGCACGTGCCGAAGACAGCGGTGATGCACGGCGACCTGCCGCAATCGCAGCGGGAACGGATCATGGCCGGGTTCCGGGCGGGGCAGGTCGTGTTCCTGATCGCCACGGACGTGGTGAGTCGGGGAATCGACGTGCAGAACATTTCCCACGTGATCAATTTCGACCTGCCGGTCGACATCGAAAATTACGTGCACCGGATCGGCCGGACGGGGCGGATCGGGAAGGACGGAGTGGCCATCTCCTTTGCCACGCCGGAACAGGGGGGGATGTTGACGGACATTGAGATCACGATCAACAAGCTAATCCCCGAAGACAAGATTGCGGGATTTGAGGCGTTTACGCCGCGGGTGAAGCAGAAGGATCCCGTGCAACCGAAGCCCTTGGTGACGTCTGATGGGGAACTGATCGAGCCGGATCCGGCCGAGGCCTCACCCGTGGCACAACCCCAACGTAAGACGGTATTTGGGAAGCCGGTCCGGCGGTATAGTACGCGGCTGTAACTGCTAGGGTTGACACTTCTTGCCCGCTTCGGGTACGCCGGGACTATGACCGGGTTCCGAATTTGCATTTTGTGGCTCGTCGGTTTCGGTATTGCGGCCGAAAGCGGATGTGCCCCCTCGCGGTACAGCGTTGCCCCGCCTGCGGTTTATCGGGTGGCGCCGGCCGACGCCGTTTGCGAATACGGTCCCCGACCGGCGAAGACGGTCCTCGCCGTCTCCGGCGGGGGGATGTACGGCGCCTATGCCGCCGGCTTCCTCGCCGGCTGGACCGATACGGGCACGCGACCCGAATTCGACGTCGTCACCGGAGTGTCCACCGGCGCCCTAATTGGTACTTGTGCGTTCCTCGGCCCCGAGTTTGACGCCGCCGCCCGCAAGTTCTACACCGGCGTGAAAGCCACCGACGTCTATTCCACCCGGTACTGGGTCACGATTCCGTTTTCCCCGGCCGCCGCTTCCAACAAGCCGTTCAAGAATCTGATCGATCAGGCCGTTACGGCCGATGTTATCGCTGGCGTGGCGGCGGGGCATAAGGCCGGTCGGCGGCTCTACGTTGGAACGACCGACCTCGAAACGCGTCGGCTGGTTATCTGGGACATGGGAGCCATTGCCTGCCGGTGCACGCCGGAATCGGCCGATTTGTTCCGGGCGGTTCTACTCGCGTCGTGTTCGGTGCCCGGCATGTTGCCGCCGATCCCAATCGAAGTGGTGTCGAACGACAGGCCGAGATTGGAATGGCACGCGGACGGCGGCGCGGCGGCACCGCTATTCGTTCCCCAGAATTTGCTCACGCAGGAGAATACAGCCGCGGCCAAGGGCACAGATGTTTACATTCTGGTCGCGGGCAAGTTCTACCCCGACCCGGCTCCGGTCCACCCACGCGTGCTCAGCATCCTTGGCGCATCGGCCACGGCCATCGTCTACGCCCACTGCCGCAGCGAACTTGCTTCGTTGTATCACCTGTCCAAGCTGGCCGGGGCGGACTACCACGTCGCCGCTCTGCCGCAGGATTTCAAAACAACCGGCGACAGCGTCTCGTTCGATCCGGTGGAACTGCAGCGGTTGTTTGAAGCCGGATACCGCCAGGGGGCCGGCGGCCCGGTCTGGTTCCCCGCCCCGCCGAGCGAATCGGCCGCGAGCAGCGACCCGCGACAATAACCGAACGTTTCGTGTTCTACACTTCCGCCGGGACCATACCATTCCTCCCGCCGGAGAACCGCGTGGCCCATTGCGGGTGTTCGAAACTCTTCCGCGGCGAAGCCGCCGCGTTCCTTGTCTGCTGGATAGCCACCCTCTGCGTCTTCCAGAGTCGGGCCTTCATGGACCCCGGGGCCCTCTGGCACGTCAAAGTCGGCGACATCATCCTCGACACAGGATATTTTCCCCGAACCGACCCGTTCACTTTTCCGTTCGAAGGCAAGCCCTGGATTCCGCAGCAATGGGGCGGGGAAGTATTGATGGCCCTCGCTCACAAAGCCGCGGGTCTGGATGGGATGTTATTCGCCTTTTCGTCATTGGTTGCCGGGTTTTTTACGTGGGTATTCTCGCGGCTGCGAGCGGGCGGAATGAAATGGCCGTTTGCATTCACCGCCGCTTCGTTGGCTTTCGTCGCCGCGGCGTTCCACTTTTTCGCCCGCCCACACCTCGCCACCATTGGGATGGTGGGCCTGACCATGGCCTGGATTATTGAATTCGATCGGCAGCGAATCGGGCTCAACCGATTCGCGCTCTTAATTCCGCTCTACATCGTTTGGACCAATGTCCACGGCGGCACCTTCGGCGGGTGCATGATGCTCGGGTGTGCCGCAATCGCGTGGGGTGCGGGCTTCCTTTGGAAATGGGAATCGCCGCTGAAATCCTGGCGATCCGTCTGGTTACTGGCGCTGATCCTTGCGGGCTGCGGATTGTCCGTTCTGGTGAACCCATTTGGCCTTGAGCTCCTGAGGACCTGGCAGCGGATACTCGGTTCGACGGCGATGAAAGAAGTCGTGGCCG
>DASXPC010000384.1:0-8430 GCA_036493815.1 Fimbriiglobus sp.
CGAAACTGCAACCGACCAAGGACGAAAAGGAAACATTTCTGAACTCGGTCATAACGACCCTGACAAAAGTGGATTGCGGGCTGGTCAAAGACCCCGGCCGGGTGACGCTCAGGCGATTAAACCGGGCGGAATACAACAACACCATCCGCGACCTGTGTGGCGTCGACTTCAAACCCGCCGCCGACTTCCCCGCCGACGAATCCGGGTACGGGTTCGACAACATCGGCGACGTGCTTTCGGTCCAGCCGATCCTCATCGAAAAATACATGGCGGCGGCGGACAAAATTCTCGACTCCGCCATTCCCCCATCGCTCGCCCGCATCAAACAGGAAAAGCAGCAGTACAAACCACAGAACATCAACGCCGTCTTCCCCCGTTCGGCCAAGATCCGGGAAAAAAACGCTCGCGGTCGGGAAATTCAACGGATCGTCTTCACGAAGCCGGGGGCGGGTGGAAACGTCGAGTGCCGGCTCGACAAATTCAACTTCCCCGCCGACGGGGACTACGTGGTCCGGGTCAAGGCGTGGGGCACGAAAGTGGGTGGGGAATTCCCAAAGATGTCGATACGGTTGGATCTAAAAGAACTCGAGTCCGTCCAAGTCGACGCCCCCGAGAACAAGCCGCAATACTACGAAATTCGCACACCAGTCAAATCCGGGGAGCGGATGCTGTCGATCGTGTTCGCCAATCCTTACACGGACGTGGACGAAACCGACGCGAAGAAAAAGTACCGAACGCTGGGGTTCGACCTGATCGAGATCGAAGGGCCGATGGGCGGGGCCCCGAGGCCGCTCGGCAGTGGTGCCCAAAAGATTTTAGTCACACTCCCGGGGAACTCAACGGCGTCGAAGAAAGAGGCCGTGAGGAAAATTCTGTCCGCGTTTGCCGAAAAGGCGTTCCGTCGGCCTGTGGCCTCGAGCGAATTGACTCGGCTTGAAAAACTGTACGACCTGGCAGAATCCAAAGGCGAGCCGTTCGAACAGGCGATTCGCCTGCCACTCAAAGCCGTCCTTTGTTCCCCGAACTTCCTGTTCCGGATCGAGGACGACCCGAAAGCACCCGCCACCGTCCGCACGATTTCCGACTACGAATTGGCAACCCGCCTCTCGTATTTTCTCTGGTCGACGATGCCGGACGACGAACTCTTCCGGCTGGCCGAGAAAGGCGAACTCCGCCAACCGGGCGTTCTTGCGGCTCAGGTGAAGCGGATGCTGAAAGACCCGAAGAGTGTCGCCTTGGTGGAAAACTTTGCCGGGCAATGGCTGCAACTGCGAATGATTCCGACGCTCTCCCCGGACAAGGGGACGTTTCCCCAGTGGGACGAATCGCTTCAGGCGGGCATGGTCAAAGAGACTGAAGCCTACTTCGAATACGTCGTGAAAGAAGACCGCAGCGTCATGGACTTTCTCGATTCGAACTATTCGTTCCTGAACGATCGCATGGCGCGACATTACGGGGTCGCGGGCATCCGCGGGTCGAATTTCCGCAAGGTGACCCTGCCCGACCATCGGCGGGGCGGGATTATTACCCAAGCCAGCATTTTAACGGTGACGTCGAACCCGACTCGTACTTCGCCGGTCAAGCGTGGGAAGTGGATCCTGGAAAACATTCTGGACACGCCGCCGCCGCCGCCGGCCCCGGACGTGCCGGTGCTGCCGCCGACGAAAGAGTTAAAGGGTACCCTTCGGCAGCAAATGGAACAGCACCGGGCGAATCCGTCGTGTGCCGTCTGTCATGCCAAGCTCGACCCGCTCGGGTTTGGGTTGGAGAATTTCGACGGCATCGGCGGGTGGCGGGAAACCGACAATAAGCAAAAGATCGACGCGAGTGGAGTCTTGCCCGACGGGAAATCCTTTAACGGGCCGGCCGAATTGCGTAAAATCCTGCTGGGGAAAGCCGACCAGTTCCGGTATTGCCTGGCCGATAAACTCCTGACCTACGGCCTCGGCCGGGGAACCGAATACTACGACAAATGCGCCATCGACCAGATCGCCGCGAAATCCAAAAAGAGCGGGGATAAATTCTCTGCTTTGGTTTTGTCAGTTGTGGAATCCGACGCTTTCCAAAAGCGGCGGGGCAAAAGGAGCGAATGACCATGATGCATACGAAAATTTCCCGGCGAACCGCCCTGCGGGGTCTGGGTACTCTTGTCGCCCTGCCGTGGATGGAATCGTTAGCCCGTGCGTCCGGCGTCGGTCCCGCGGCCGCCGGTCCGCCCCGTCGTCTTGCGTTCACCTACGTGCCCAATGGCGTGAACATGGCCGAATGGAAGCCGAAAGAGGTCGGCAAACTCGGAAAACTCCCCGACACGCTCGCCCCGTTCGAACCGTTCAAGGACCACCTCACCGTCCTCTCCGAACTGACCGCCGACAAAGCCCGGCCGAACGGGGACGGTCCCGGCGACCACGCCCGGGCCATGTCCGCCTTCCTCACCGGCCGGCAGCCCCGCAAAACCCACGGCGCCGACATCCGGGCCGGCCAATCCGCCGACCAGTACATCGCCACCGTCATCGGCGACCACACCCGCTTCCCCTCCCTCGAACTCGGCATCGAACGCGGCGGTAACGCCGGCAACTGCGACTCCGGATACTCCTGCGCATACTCCCATAACCTCTCCTGGCGCAGCGAAACCACGCCCAACGCCAAAGAGTGCGACCCCAAGGCCGTGTTCGACCGCCTCTTCAGCGGGAACGACCCGAAAGACATCGCCGGGGCCCGGGCCAAGCGGGACGCGTTCAACAAGAGCATCCTCGATTTCGTCGCCGACGACGCCAAAGGCCTCGCCAAACGGCTCGGCCAGGGCGATCAGAAAAAGCTCGAAGAATACATGACCAGCGTCCGCGAAGTGGAAGTGCGAATTGAGAAGATGCGGCAGGCTTTGGCGGACAAAAAGCCGGTCCCGAAGCCGAACATGAAAGTCCCCGACCGAACCCCGCCGGATTACGGAGAACACATCCGGCTTATGGGCGACCTCCTGGTCCTCGCCTTCCAAACGGACCTCACCCGCGTCGCCACTTTTCCGTTTGCGAACGAGGGGAGCAATCGGCCGTACAAGATGATTGAAGTGCCCGAAGGCCACCACGACTGCTCCCACCACGGCAACGACCCGCGAAAACTTGCCAAGATCAAAAAGATCAACGGGTTCCACACTGCCCAACTCGCCTACATCGTGGGCAAGATGAAGGCGGTGAAAGAGTCGAACGGGACCACCCTGCTCGATAACGTCATGATCGTGTACGGCAGCGGGAACGGCGACGGCAACAGGCACAACCACGACGACCTGCCGATTCTTCTGCTCGGCAAAGGCGGCGGAACGATAGAAGCCGGCCGACACGTCAAGTACAGCCACAACACCCCGATCACCAACCTCTTCCTCGCCCTGTTCGACCGGATGGGAGCTCCCACCGAGCGGTTCGGCGACAGCACGGGCAATCTGAAAATCTGAGTGCCGGAATCACACAAAATCATCGGGCCGCCGGGATCCCGGCGGCCCGAAGTCTTATCCGGCCACTCCAGACAGGATTACGGCACTTTAATCTCGACCAGTTCCAGCGTCGTTTTGGACTCGACACCACCGCCGCTCGACTTCGTCTCCATCTTAACCATCGTCCCAGGCACGTCGTCGCTCGACCACGTTTTCGCTTCGTATTCCGAACCGTCTTTCTTGATTTTCACCCGCACCCACTTCGTCTTGTATTCCTTGCCGCCAATCTTCAACTTCTCCTCCCCCTGATCCACAAAGCCCTCGGGCTTGTCGAAGTCTGCTTTCTTTTTACCCGCGGGTAATTCGACAACTTTCTTGTTCTCGATCTTGGTCGGCGGACTCTTGAACTCCCGCCCACCCGCTTTCGTCACGGTTTCCACTTCGACCGTCGCCACGTCCGCCGTCAGGGACGACAGCGTGCTGGTCATCCGGGTTTCGGACTTCTGACCGGCCACCTCGGCCGTTATTTTCAGCGTCACGGCCGTTCCCGGCTTGGACTTCGCCCAACTGGCGAACACCGGATTGTCCATGGTGTCGGCCAGGGCCGGGGACGAAAAAATGGAAACGAAAAACAGTGCCACCATACGACGCGACATGAACCAACCTCCGGAAGAATAAGCCGAAAGGGGACGACACCCCGTAATTCCTATGTCACTCGCAAGGTATAACGTGACAGAAAATCGAAGAATCCGGGAACAGGCGTCGTCATTTGGGATCGTACCCCCGACCGGCTACAATTCGATAACCCCCCTGAGGAGCCCGCCCTTGCACCGTCCGAATACGTTGAAAGACCTTAAAGAATCCGGCTGGCGGTCGAAGTCCGTCAAGCGGGAGCTTCGCGATAACTTGCTGAAGGCGTTGAAACGGGGCGACGACCTCTTCCCCGGCGTGGTGGGGTACGACGACACCGTCATCCCGGAAATTGTCATCGCCGTTTTGGCCGGCCACGACATGCTCTTTCTCGGCGAGAAGGGACAGGCCAAGAGCCGGCTCATGCGGCAACTGGGTCGGTTCCTCGACGACGAAATCCCCTACCTCGACATTCCCGGCTGCCCGGTCCATGAAGACCCGTTCGCCCCGATCACCCGGGCCGGGAAGGACTCGGTGTCCATGAAATCGGCCGACGAGGTGAAGGTCGCCTGGTGGCCGCGGGCCGAACGGTATGCCGAGCGACTCGCCCCGGGCACGAAGTTCGCCGACGTCATTGGCGAAATCGACCCGGGCAAACTCGCCACCGGGGCCAGCATGGGGGCGGAAGACGCCCTGCACTTCGGCCTCATCCCGCGAATGCACCGCGGCCTCTTCGCCATGAACGAAATCCCCGAACTGGACGAACTCATTCAGGTCGGCCTGTTTAACATCCTCGAAGAACGGGACGTGCAAATCCGCGGATACCCGATCCGCTTCGACCTCGACGTCGTGGTCCTCTTCTCCGCGAACCCGACCACCTACAACCGCTCGGGCAAGGTCATCCCACAGTTGAAGGACCGCATCGGCTCGCTGATTCAAACGCACTATCCCAGAGAACGGTCGCTCGGCATCGAAATCATGGAAGCCGAAGCGGCCGTGGAACTCGCCGGCGAGTTCCCGGTCTTCGTCCCGTACTTCATGAAAGAGATTGTCGAGCAGATCAGCATCTCGGCCCGAAAGTCGAAGTACGTGGACCAGGCCAGCGGCGTCTCGGCCCGGTTCAGCATCGCCAACTATAAGGCGATGGTGGCCAGCGCCCGCCGTCGCGGCGTGTTGCTCGACGAAAAGCCGGCCGTGCCGCGGATCAGCGACCTCGGCCACCTCCCCTCCTCCGCCCTCGGCAAACTCGAACTCGACCTCATGGGGTCGACCCAGATGAGCGAGAAACAGGTGCTGGAGGCCATTCTCGCCGAGGCGATCCAGACCGTGTTCGAGGAATACGTCGACAAGCACGGCCTCGACGAGATTTCCGAAGTGTTCGGCAAAGGCGTCAAGATCGAAGTCGGCGACATGCTGCCGAGCGCGGAATACGCGAAGCGGCTGAAGCGGGTGCCGAAAGCGTGGGAGAAGGCGTTCGAGGTCAACGCCGGGGAGAGTGAGGCCGTGCGGGCCAGTTGCGTCGAGTTCGTTCTCGCCGGCCTCTACGCCAGCGAGCGCATCGGCCGGGCCAGCAAGCACGGGCGGATTACGTACGAGGTGTAGCCGTGACGACGGCTGTAATTCCCTACGAAGACCGTTTGAACCGCGACCGCCGGTGGGCCTTGCGGGAGGGGAGTATGCACTTTGAGAAAGAAAGTGCGGTTTACCGCACGATGGAAAAACTCGCAGCCAAACTTAAGGAATTGCAGGTTCCATACGCCGTGGCCGGCGGAATGGCATTGTTCCAACACGGCTTTCGTCGGTTCACCGAAGACGTCGATTTGCTCGTGACGGCTGAGGGGCTCAAGCGAATACACGATTCGTTGGAAGGGCTTGGCTACCTCCCTCCATTTCAGGGGAGCAAGAATCTTCGCGATACCGAAACGGGTGTCCGGATTGAATTCCTGGTGAGCGGCGGGTTCCCGGGGGACGGCAAACCGAAGCCGGTCAGCTTCCCCGATCCGGCAGACGTGGGAATCGATATCGACGGGATTTCTTGCCTGAAATTACCGTCACTGGTCGAACTTAAACTCGCCTCAGGGACGGCCGCGTGGCGGTTGAAGGACTTGGGCGACGTTCAGGAAATGATCCGGATGTTTGATCTGCCGGTGGAGTTTGCAGACCAACTGAATCCGTCCGTTCAAGAATCGTTCCGATTGCTTTGGACCCAGGTCCACTCGGCCCCGCCCGAAGGATGAACATGCTCGATCGACTTCCCGGCGGCGTCATTCACACTTACCAGAAGTACGACCCGGTCAACGTGCCTGGGCCGAAGGGGCCGCCTCCGGACGTCGTGTCGCCGGCGTTCGAACATATGCTCGAGTTTGGCGATCTTTCCGAGTTCACGGAAGAGCAGCTTGCGAACGCCATTCGCATCGACCCGAGCCAGATAGCGGGGATGATGGCCAACCTGAACAAGCTGAAACAGCAGCTTGAGGAGCGCAAGCGGAAGATTCTGGAAACGTACGAGACGAAGGCAGTGGAGAAGCTGGCGGCGGATGCGTTCCGATCTACGGCCGAGGGAGTCCGTCCGCCGGACAAGCTCGCCAAGCCATACCGGGAGGCGATCAAGGACGAACAGCTTGCCGACCTGGAGAACCTGTATTATCGGGCCGGGAACGACGCCTCGCCATTCGCGCGGGGGATCGTAAAAGTGGCCGACGCGCTCGGCACCAAGTATCAGATCGACGAACTGGCGGCCAAGTATGAGTTTACCGGCCGGGAGAAGATGACCATCGAGAAGGCGTTGGAAGTGAAAGAAGAACTCGAAACCATCGACAAGCTGCTCAAGCAACTCGAAGAAGCGAAGTCCACGGCCCAAATCGGCCTCATCGACCTGCAGGAACTCTCCGACTTTATCGATTCGGCCGACGTCGAACAACTGCGGGCGTTGCAGCAGCAGGTCGAAGATTACATCAAGGAGGAGGCGAAGCGGCAGGGGTTGGAAGGCAACTCGAAGGCCGGGTTCGAGATGTCGCCGATGGCCTACCGCTTATTCCAATCGAAGGTGCTGACCACCATCTTTGGCGAAATGCAAGCGTCACGCACCGGCCGGCATCCGGACCCCGTCGTCGGCGACGGGGCCACCGAGGCCGCCCGCACCCGGCAGTACGAATTCGGCGACTCCGTCGCCCACATGGACGTGCCGTCGAGCTTCACCAACGCCCTGTTGCGGGGCGGTCCGGGACTGCCTTTGCGATTGAAGAGCGAAGACATCCTGGTCCACGAAACACGCAACAACCCGAAAGCAGCGACTTGTGTTCTACTGGATATGTCCGGCTCGATGCGGTACGGGGGTCTTTACGTAAACGTGAAACGGATGGGCCTCGCCCTCGACGGGCTCATCCGCACCGAGTACCCCGGCGACTTTTTGCAGTTCATCGAGATGTACACGTTCGCCAAGCCCCGGCCGCTGGCCGAGGTGCCCGCCCTCATGCCCAAACCGGTGTCGATCTTCGATCCCGTTGTCCGGCTCAAGGCGGATATGTCGAACCCGAACATCACCGAGTTCGACGTCCCCTGGCACTTCACCAACATCCAGCACGCCCTGCAAACCTCGCGGCGATTCCTGACGAACCAGCCGACGCCGAACAAACTGATCGTGCTCATCACCGACGGGCTGCCGACCGCCCACTTCGAAGGGAGCATGCTCTATCTGCTCTACCCGCCGCACCCGAAGACAGAAGAAGCGACGATGCGCGAGGCAATGATGTGTGCCCGGGAAGGGATCACGATCAACATCTTCCTGCTTTCGACCTGGAATCAGTCGGAAGAAGACGTGCGGTTCGCCCGGCGAATGGCCGAGGCGACGAAGGGGCGCGTGGTCTACACGGCAGGGCGGGAGTTGGAGCGGTTCGTCGTCTGGGACTACATCAAGCGGCGGAAGCAGATAATAGCGTAACCTGGCCACTGAGTATTTCATATGCGCGAGTCATTCAATGAGCGTTGGAGCCGTAAAGAACTGGAGTGCGGGTTCGGCGTTATCGCGTCCAAAATGGTGGACTGTGGTTCCGACATGCTACCGGATGACGCTGCGCCGTGTCTCACATTCGAATTGGCGGCACAGCCAGTTCAAATTTGGAAAATGTTCGGTTCCCAATCCGACTGGTCACCGGAAGATCGCGAGCGGCTCGCACCATATTTCATGATAGGGTCCGACGGGGCCGGCAATCCGAT
Organism: Fimbriiglobus sp.; assembly: GCA_036493815.1. GTDB lineage: Bacteria > Planctomycetota > Planctomycetia > Gemmatales > Gemmataceae > DASXPC01. The sequence continues at coordinate 8,270 of DASXPC010000384.1, forward strand.
ATGCATCGAGAACACTACTGGTATCCGTTCACCGGCCGGACTCGCGGATGACTTCGTAGGCCCGGGGATCGGTCGATCGCAATTCCGTTCGCCGACCGAATTGGCTGATGCCACGCTTCTGAGGTATCAACAGTTTTACGAGGACGGTTACGCGCTCACCA
>DASXPC010000385.1:0-25021 GCA_036493815.1 Fimbriiglobus sp.
TACCGGCCGACAACCGCACCACCGATAGGCAACCATGCTCGTACTGTCCCGAAAAAAAAACGAATCGATCGTCATAAACAACGACGTCGTTATCACCGTGGTGGAAATCCGCGGCGACAAGGTCCGACTCGGCATCGTAGCCCCGAAGGAAGTGCCCGTCCACCGCGAAGAGGTGTACGAGCAAATTCACGGGGTGAAGCCGCCCGTCGTCAACCCGCTTGACGCCGCCAGCACGTAACGGATCTCCCGTTCCGATCTATCCTCCCGGCGATTAGCCAACCACTTCCGCGCGCCACGCATGCCATTTACCATCGCCGTCGTCGGGGCCGGCTCCGACCGCAGAAAGTTCGGCAACAAGTGCGTCCGGGCCTACCTCCAGGCCGGGTACGGCGTGTACCCGGTTCACCCGTCGGCCACGACGGTGGAAGGACTCCCGGTCTACCGCCGGGTGTCTGACGTACCCGTCGAGCGACTCGATCGCGTCAGCATTTATCTCCCACCCGCGGTCGGTGCGTCCGTCATGGCCGACGTCGCGAAAAAATCCGTAGGCGAACTCTGGCTCAATCCCGGAGCGGATGCCAAGGAAGTGGTTGCGGCGGCAGAAGACCGTGGACTGAATGTAGTCTGCGGATGTAGCATCCTGGACATCGGGCTGACCCCCGAAATGTTTCCGAACGAGTAAATTTGCATGCGCGACTATGATGAGGACGAATTCGAAAATCGCCGCGGGAGCCCTTACCCCGTCATTGTTCGTATCGCCGCCGTACTTTGGATCGGGTTCGGCGCACTCGGATTAATCGGCGGCATGATTCAACTCGGACAGGCCGGTGCCCAAAGGGGTAATGGGCAGTCGACCGGAGGGCCTTGCTGTGGATTTGTAATTGCCATCGCATTTATCGTCGTCGGTTATCAAACTCTGACCGGTAAGGCGAAAGACACGCTTGGTAACGGGATCGGGTCGATCCTGATCGGCCTGCTTTATCTGGCCATTGCCGGAGTACTGTTCGCTGCCGTCAGAGTTCGGGCCCAGTTCGGGGGCGAGGTTAATTTCATCGCGGTGTTCGTCGGGCTAATTGGCATCAGTCTAATCTTGGCCGGAATGCTCGCGATCGTAGGTCGGGAGAATTACAAGGCGTGGCGTATCGAAAGCGGAATTGCCAAGCCTCGACGACGACGACGAACGCGGGTGGAGGACGACGACCGTCCCCGCCGTAGGCGGAGGGACGACGTCGATGATTATGACGACCGCCCGAGGAGACGAAGGCCTAGCGATGATGACGAAGAGGGCGACGACGACCGTCCCCGCCGTAGGCGGCCGGAAGACGATTAACGCGGATCCTTATGGTTTCTCGAACAGTTTCGGGTCGAGTTTCACCGGCAGTTTGAAGTCCGATAAGACCGACTCGAGGTGTGGCTTCCCGTCCCGGATGATTTTGAGCTTCCCAAACGCTTTGATTCCATTCCCTGCATCCTTCCAGTCCGAGAAATACGATTCGGACGGCACTTCCTTCCAGTTCTGGAACTCGTCCTTCACCGGCCAGTCGGCCCGGGCCATCAATCCGGATGCTTTATCGAAGTAAAGGGTCACCGTCGGTTTCCCGTCGGATTTCACCTCGACACCGACCGTCGGTTTCCCGTCTACGTCTAGCCCAGCCACCGATTTCAAATGGAAATTTGCGTCCTTCAACAACGGGGCCAGGCTCTGCACCTGAAATGCATAGACCTCGGACTTCGTGTACTCGAGTTTGTTCCCCGTGACTTCCCGAGACATACCTCGAAGGGCTTCGTATGCCTTGTCTCCGGCCAGGACGAAGGTGAGATCGAGTGGCCGACTCATATACGTCATGTTCATGGCGAACCGGTACTTGTCCGGGAGTTGCACCGCCCAGTCGGCCGTGTATTCCATCTTCATCCCGGCGGCCGTCATGAACCCCTTGTCTTTCCAAGTCATGCATTTGGACTTCGCCTTGTCCCAGCCGGAGGCCTTGAGACCCCGTTCGATCGTCGCTTTTGCGTCGTCAGCCCGTGCGGAAAGGCAAACGGTCAGCGCAATTCCGATGGCAAATAGGCAGCGCGTCACGGGATGATCTCCAGATTGAATTGGCATTCGGCGTGCCGGGAGCGACAGCAACTCGGATGAAATGCCCTACACGCGATGACGCTCGCGGCACGCCAAGAGTGCGGTCTAATCCGCTTTCTTTTCCTTATAATCGCCTTCGATCACGTCCTTTGCCCCTTCCGCCCCGGGCATTTCGAAATCGGTGAGTTTGGCCGTCTTGGCCTTCGTATCGATCTTAAAAGTAAAGGTAAATTTCGTCCCTTTTTCCGGCTTCTGCGGGAAGGATCCCGTTTCTTTCACTTCGGTGATCTCGGCCTTCACCTTTCCATCCTTGTCGACCGTGTACTTCGAGGTTACCACGACTTTATTATCCCCGGACTTGACGGTCGTGGCGTACGTATCCTTCCCGAATTTCATCTCGATACCAAATTCGTCGGCCTCTTTGACCCAGCGGCCGGTCAGGGTCGGTGGGGCGCTTTTCTTGTCGTCTTTTTTGTCGTCCGCGGAAGTGACGAAGGAAACGGCAAACAACAAAACGCCGGCTAATATTCGTGTCATAAAAACCTCCGGTGGAATGGGAAGACGAACGGAGGAACGTCCGCCCCGGGGCAACCTATGGGGCAGAATCGTTTCGGAAAGGGATTTGGCGATGCAGGTTATTTCTTGAGCGGGGCCGTGCCGCCAGTGGTGCGGACGTCGTTGGGTTTTCGACTGCGGGATTTGTCGAGGTAGTCGAACCAGTTAGTGGTCCAGAACTGCCGGGTATATTCGGGCGGACCGCCTGCGAACGCCGAATCGGGCAGGTCTCTGTAAGTCGTCCGCATCCGCGATTCGATGACTGCGGCTTGGGTCCAAAGTTCCTGTTTGGCGTAGCCGAGGTAAACCATGCTGAGGGCGACGAGTTCGTCGCAGGTGCCCTTGGCGGCGTCGGCCAAAGCCGTGGCGGCCGTCACCGCTTGCTCGTATTTTCCCACGCCGAGATAGGCCCGGGCTACGCGTAGTTTTGCTTGAATTTGCAGGGATTTATCGGCCCCCATTGCGACAGAGTCGAGTAGTTGCATTGCTTCGCCCAGCCGCGGGTCGGCAGGATTACCGGCTTTTTCCACCTGAGCCAGCAGGGCGCTGGCGAGGCAGAGGCGGGCGGTGCCGAGGTCCTTCGTGTTTGGGTAAAGTTGCAGGAGTTTGCGGAACCGTGCTTCGGCTTCGGTCGTACGGGCCTGTTTGAGCATGGCCCAGCCGAGGTCGAAGAGGGCCTTTTCGTGAGCCGGCTTTTCGGCCTCGGTCACGTTTGCCGCGTCGGCCACCTGTTCGAGCAGTTGAATCGCGAATAGCGAGTCGGCCTCGGCTTTGGCTTTGGCGTCGGGGCTGGCGGACGGGTTGGCTTGAACCGCGGCAACGTCGGCCCGCATCGCGGCGGAGAGTTTGACGCGAGCGAGGTATCCTGCGGGCCCGCCGTTGTCGATAGCCTTTTGGAGATAACTCTTGGCAGCCACAGGATCGGCTGCAAGTGTCGCGACGTCCGCCGCGTCCAGACAGGCGGATGCCACGGCGTGCTTCGAAAGGCCCGGCAGGGTGGCGACCGCGTCGAGTTTCGCCCGGGCGGCGGGATAATCGCCGACGGCTTTGAGCGCCGCCGCCGCCTTCGCCATCGCATCGGCTTTGCCCGCGGCAGTCGGAAGCAACGTGGCCAAAGCATCGAATTCGCGCGCGGCGTCGCGGTAGGCCGTCTCGGCCGCGGTCCGCACTTGCGGGTTGCCTGCGGCTAGGGGGATCAACCGGCCCGCCCGTGCCAGGTAGACTTGGGCCCGTCTTTCCCGGCCCCGATCCGGAACCGCAACGGCCTGATAAGCCGTCGCCGCGTTTAACGCCGTATCGTCGTCGCCAGCCTTCAGCCCGACCGCGATCAATTCTTCAAACGCGGCCTGCACTTGTTCGACGCGGAGGTACGGGTTCTGGAACGGAGACGTTTTCGTAACGTTTCCGACGGCTTGGGTCAGGAATTGGGCCGCTTCGGCCCGCTGGCCGGTGCGGGTCAGTTGTTCCGCGAGCCGGACCTTTGCGGCCACGCCGACCGGTCCTTTGGCAGCCGCCACGACTTTGTATCCCGCTACCGCATCGACCGTGTGATTCAACTTCGCCATCACTTCGGCCGCCTGGAACCGAACGAGATCCCGCTGATCCTTCGGCAGAGCGTCGGAACGGATCGCCTCGGCGAACAGCTTTTCCGCTTCGGTCGCGTGGTCCTCGGCCAGGGCATTCCGGGCTAGAACGACCTGAGCCGCCGCCCGCACGTCCGCCGCGACACTTGGTTCACATGCCTTCAGCAAGTACGACTTGGCCTCGGCGTATTGGCCGTCCCGGGAGCAAAGCTCCCCGAGCCGCAACCGGTATCGGGCGGTCTCGGCCGGGGCGAGCGTGATCGGTCCACCGAGGTACGCCGCCAACTCTGCCTTCGCCCGGGAGTAGTCGGGCGGCGACATCCGTAGACAAGCCTCGGCGATATATCGCGACTTCTCGGACAGGTCTTCGTCCGGCATCGGGGTCGATAACACCCGAACGATCTCGGCCGGGTCGCCGGTACCCAGCGCCGCATGAACCTTCGCCCGCCGGACTGCGAGCTTGGCCCCGTCTTGTGGTGCGGTCAGCGAGATCGGGTCGAGCGGGGCGAATAACTTGTCAGCCGCTTTCCAGTGCCCGACCGCAGCATCCGCCGGGCCGTGCTCGGCCATCGCCACGTGCCCGCTGCCGGCCAAAAAAGCCACCTCCGCGTTCGATCCCGGCACCGCACCCGCCGCCGATTCCAGCTCCGCCGTTAACGATTCCACGCGCGGAACCGATACGAGCGACTTGCCCAACGCGATCCGCAATTCGTCGGCCGTGCGGCGAACGGTGGCCGCCGGGTCTTCCACGGGAGGTGGAAACTGCACGTACGCCGCAATCGCCGCGGCCACACCGAGCAAAAACACCGGTAAATGCCAGTACCGGCGGGGGGTCGATCCACCGGTGACCGATTCCGTGTCCATGGCTTCTGCCCGAGGGGAAGGCAAGGTTCGATCCGCCGTTGTGCCACACCCCACGTTATCCGGTCAAGGCCGGTTGGCGGGAGACTGCCGGGGCCGAGGGCGCTCGGAGTCGGATTCCGTCGTTCTCGCAACCGGAAAATGTGTTAGAAGCCCACAGTGGATATGGAAGTCACCACGTAACGGGGCTATTCCCTCCGCGTCGGCACCGCCCCGATCCAGACACCGACCCAGCGGGTGGCGCTCCAGAAGACGAGGGCGAGGACGCTGGTCATCACGAACAGGGTGAGGCCTGCATTCAGGTATCCGGCGGTTTTTTTGCCCTCGTCTATCATGGCGGGGAAGCGGTAGAGCACGAGCTGCGTGCCGGCGGTCAGGGTGGTGGTGGCGACCCAGAGCATGGGGAGTATCGTGATCGCCGCGAACTTTCCGCGGCCGGTGTTGACGAGCCAGGTGGTGACGAGGGCGAGGGCGAGTACGGCGAGGAGCTGGTTGGCGACGCCGAACATCGGCCAGATGGTGCCGATCGAGCCGGTGTGAATGAGCCAGCCCCAACTGAGGGTGATGGCGGCGCTGGCGAGGAGGGCGCCGGGCAGCCAGTCGGGCCGGGCGAACGGGGGGAAGACGCGGCCGAGGGTTTCCTGCAGTAGGAACCTGCCGATGCGTGTGCCGGCGTCTATCGTAGTGAGGATGAACAACGCCTCGAACATGATGGCGAAGTGATACCAATACTTCAGCAGCCAGTCGCCGGTGACGCCGACCCAGCGGAACGCGTCGTCGAACACGACCGACATGCCGACCGCAAGCGTCACCGCCCCGCCGGTCCGGCCGCGGAGCGATTCCCCTCCGACCTTCTCTTCCACCTTTCCCAGGTCGAGGTGGGCGACGTTGTCCACACCGACTTTGTTGAGCGGGTCGCGGCCGTACTTTTCGTTCACCTCGCGCAACTGTTGCTGCAAATGGGAGTCGGACGATTTATCGATGCTCACGTTGATGTCGTAATACAAGTCGTTCGGCAACGCCGCGGCCGCGACGAGCGCGGTCACCCCCACCAGGCTTTCCATCAGCATCGCGCCGTAGCCGATAGGGCGGACGTACGACTCCTTCGTAATCATCTTTGGTGTCGTGCCGCTCGATACGAGCGCGTGAAACCCCGACACCGCCCCGCACATGACGCAGATGAATACGAACGGGAAGAGATGACCCTGAAATGTCGGTCCGCCGTTGACGAACGTTTCGTTGAGCGGCGGCGCGTGCAAAGGCGGATTGGCGACACAAACGCTGACGACCAGAAGGCCGACGGTGCCGATCTTGAGAAAACTGGAGAGATAATCCCGCGGCCCGAGCAAAAGCCAGACGGGTAATACGGCCGCGATGAAGCCGTAGACGACCAGCGCGATGATGGTGCCGTTCCGCGAAAGGGAGAAGTACGGTTCGAGTGACGAGCCTGGAATCCAGTGGCCGGCGAATACCGCGCCAAAAGTGAACAGGCCGCCGATTAGAGAAGCTTCCACAACTTTCCCCGGCCGGAGCTTGTACATCCAAAGGCCGGTAAAGAGGGCAATCGGAATTGTGCAGGCGATGGTAAATGTGCCCCAGGAGGAGCCGGGAACGACTTGGGTGCAGCCTGCAGGAAGGTGATAGGTGACGATGTTGCGTTCCGGCCCGCTCGTTGTGAACCGGAAGTCTGCGGCTTCGGCTGAAGGCACACGTAAGCGGATATTTTCGGGCCGCAAACTGTCCGGTTGGCCCGGTCCGTACCGAACCACACATCCGGCGGGGAATCGGTAGACGGTTCCACGCTCCGATTCTTCGTAGATGAAGAAGGACGTGTCGTCTCGCGGTAAAGTGATTTCCGTGCCTCGGGGCAGTTTCGCCTCGTCCCCTCCGAGTGCTTTCACGACGACGAAACCGAGGCCGGCCAATGCGATCACCACGATAAACAAAATGGCGAGAGAGGCGACGACGGCCGCCGGGCGGCCGAGCTCGTGTCGGGCGATCTCGGCGAGCGACTTGCCGTCGCGCCGGACGCTGGCGGCGAGCACGAGCATGTCCTGAACCGCCCCTGCGAGGCAGACGCCGACGACGAGCCAGATAAGTCCCGGCATGTAACCGTATTGCAGGGCGAGTACGGGCCCGATGAGCGGCCCCGCCCCGCTGATGGCGGCGAAGTGGTGGCCAAACAAAACCCATTTGTTTGTGGGGTGATAGTTCTGGCCGTCGTTCAAGCGGATGGCGGGAGTCACGCGGCTATCGTCGAGCCGGGCGACTCGGTACGCGAGGAACCGCGAATAGGCGGCGTACGCGACGGCGAAAATGGCCAGGACGCCGAGCATGACGGGCATGGCGTGGAGAACGACCCGACCGTTCTCGACGTGGTACAAGGCGAACGCGAAAAGCGGCATGGCACTCAATTAACAGTGAGGCTGATAACTGTGTCCGAACTCGTTCCGGCCAAAGCGGTCAGGGTTTCGTATGCATTGCACGTTTTATTGATAGTGAGTTTACAAGTTTTAAGGGTTTACCTAAACTTCTCACTCAGATTCTGCATCATCAATTCCTGTTGGAATTGCGATTATTACGCCAATGTTAGTGATGGTTACCGAACTCGTCCCAGAAGTAACGGTTAGCTTCCCGGACGCGCTGTGGGCTTCGTTGATAGTGAACGTATACGACCAGTCTCCGTTGTTGTCGGCAACCACCGAATACGGCCCGTAAGTGACGCCAGAAGGCGGTGGGTCCGTGAACTTCAAGGTCAACGTCACCGTCGCACCTGCTGCGGTCGAACCTTCGGCCGTGAATACTTTTCCAACCACTTCTCCGAATCCGGGGAAATCGACGGTGAGTCCGACACTCGCCATGGCAGCCGGCGGGGTCACGCTGTCGTCGTTGGATAGGGCGGTCGGTTTCGACATAAATGGTCCTTTGTATTAGGGTTGTTACTCGACGATGGGAGTTAACGTTGCATTTCGGAATGCGACCGCGGCCTTATTGCCATACACACCCAGGCCACCCCGGGTGGACCAAACCGGAATTTCCGGAGGGAGAATCATCCTGGGAGCGAAGTTTTCCCGGTGAACGTTCTCGGCCTCGGCAATTTGCTTGAACGAAACACGACTCGTCAGAATGGGTTCCTTCCCTTTCTCCAGCCAAAATATATCGACGCCGTCGAGCGATACTTTAAATTGGACTGTTCGCCAACTGGCGGCGTTGTTCCCCACAGGCACAACCGGAAAAGTACGACCCAACGGAATACGGTTGTTCGAGATGCTTGCCGATTGGACGGATATGAAATCAAAGGGAGTTAATCCGATCTTAACCGCGTCGCTCGGTTTGACGGCCGGATTTTTTTTGTCGTCCAACTCGACCCAGAGACATCGGTAGTTTTGCTGTTCGTAACGACCCGCCGTCGTGTAGCCGATATACGCCCCGACGAGGGAAGTCGGGGCGTTGCTTTCCAAGTGCTTAAAATCAACTTGAAACTGATACCGGTCCCATCTCGGGTCGGGACAGAGTTCGAGAAGACTGAATTGGGCCGTCTGGAAAGCGGTAACCCCCTCGGAAGTCGGAGTGAGGTCGAATTGGACCTGGCCGAGTTTCCACTCAGCGTAGGGAGGGAGTCCGGTCTCGCCGATGAGGGTGACTTTATTCCCCTTATCCAACTCAACCCGTTGAATTTCCAGGGGAGTTTTTTTCGGAGCCCCATGCGAGAACGGTTTGGAACTGATCAGGATAACGGCTAAGAGAACGAACCCGACGAGGGTTGCGACTCGCCCGCGGTGGCGGTGGACGGCTGCCCAGACTTGTTGTCCGCTCGTTCGCGGCGTGGCGGTGGTCGGCTTGTCTGCGGCCCAATTCTCCAGGTCCTCGGCCACGGCGGCCGCGGTCGGATAGCGCTTCGCCGGATTCTTCTCCAGGCACTTCAGGCATACGGCTTCGAGCACGGGCGAAATGCTCGGGTTGAACTGCCGGGGCGGTACCACCGGATCGTTCAGCACTTTCACAGCCGTTGCCATCGACGAATCGGCTTTAAATGGCGGTTGGCCGGTGAGCAAGTCGTAAAGCGTCGCCCCTAGCGCCCAGACATCTGTCCGAGCGTCGATGGCAGCTTTCTTCCCGACGGCTTGCTCCGGAGCGCAGTAACTGGGAGTGCCGAGGAGGGCTCCGGAACTGGTCAGTCGGCTGTCGCGGTCGGCAAGGACGGCGAGTCCGAAGTCGGCGACTTTGGGCGAACCGTCGGCGGCGAGCAGGATGTTGCCCGGTTTGAGGTCGCGATGGATGACGCCGACGAGATGGGCCGCGTGAACCGCCCGGGCGACCGCGGCGACCAGCCCGGCCGAGCGCTTCGCGGTCGGTCGGCCGCCGGTCCGCACCGCCTTGGCCAGCGACCCACCCGGGCAATACTCCATGCTGAAGAATGGCCGGCCGTTCTCCTCCCCCACCTCGTAAATCTCCACTATCCCGGGGTGGCGGGATTTCGCCAAAGATTCGGCCTCGCCCTGAAACCGTTGCCGCAACCGTTGGTCGAATTCCATCGCCGTCGACATGACTTTCAGGGCGACGACCCGGTTCGCCACTCTTTGCGTGGCCCGGAACACGATGCCCATGCCCCCTTCGCCAATGCCTTCGTGAAGCTCGTAGTTCGCGAACGTCAGCTCCCGCTGTTGTTGAGTCGGTAACGCGGGTTCGATCCGAACGTTTATCGTTTTCGTGGGGTTGTAGGCGACGCGATCGGTCGCGGTTCGGGCGAACGGCCGATCGGCCGACGGCAGGTTCAATGCCGTCGCGACTTCGCCTTGAGTATCGGAATGTTTCGGTCGGCTCCGGCAGAGGGCGCACACACCCGTCGCGTCGAGGTCGCCCTCGGTCGAATCACATCGGACGCAGTGCCCCACGGGCATAACCGCTCCCCGATCGTGCACCCTCTCCGCATCACCGTGAAGGGCGCGGAGGATTCCCCATTGATGGAATGAACGTAAACTCCGTCGACCTTTCAGCCTGCGAGTGGATTTGGCCGGGGAACCGAATTTTCTGCGGTCTCATTTCTGCCCCTCCCGCAGTGCCTCTCAGGCCGCCGTACCCAGTTCCGCGAGAATCCGGGCCGCCTGGTTCGCGTCCGCCACGGTATCGAACGTGACGTAGCCGATGAACCGGCCGTTGAGGACCGACATGACCATCCCGTGCAGGTTAATCCCCGCCATTTCCCAAGCTTGGGTCAATCGGCCGCCCAAACCGGTTTTGTCGTCCCCTTCCACCCGCATCACCACTGGCTCGCTAACTTCGTGCATCCCGGCCTTCCGCGCCGCGTTCGTTTCTCCGTGTCCGTGCAGTGGGGCGACGTACAAATCGCCCATCCCGAGTTTTTTTTCCGACCGCTGACTGTAAACGTATTCCAAATGAGCTCCGGCCTCGGCCAGGGCTTTGAGTTTGGTGGCGATTCCGCCCGGCTTGTCGTCCACTTCGCTATGAAATACGTGGACCCGCTGCATTTTGAAGCTCATCGGTGCGACCCTCGGAAAGACGACGGGAAAGGCGACTGCCGCCATCGTTCCCGCATCTTATCTCTGGCCGGGCGAAACGCAATCGGATAGGTTCGCGGAACAGACCTTCAACGGGGAGAACGTATGAGCCGTACCGGTTCGCTGCTGATTGGGGTTTTGCTGGCTTGGCCGGTTGCCGCGGCCGACCCGCCGGCGGTGATGTTCAAGAACGCCACGATTTACACCGCCACGGCCGATGCCCCGATCGAAAACGGCATTTTGGTCGTGATGAACGGGAAAATTTCGGTGGTCGCCGGCGAGAAAGGGCCGAACAGCATCGCCCTACCCGCCGGAACAGAAACCATCGACTTGAAAGGCGCGGTAATCATTCCCGGCCTCGTCGATACCCACTCCCACATCGGCATCTTCGGCAAACCGGCCGTAAAGGCCCATGCCGACGGCAACGAAATGTCCGGCCCGGTGCAATCCGGCATCCGGGCCATCGATGCCATCAACCCGCAAGACCCCGGCATCCGCATGGCCACTGCCGGCGGCGTCACCACCGCCAACATCATGCCCGGCTCCGGAAACGTCATCGGCGGCCAAACCCTCTACGTCAAACTCCGCGGCAAGTCGATCGAAGATATGCGGATTATCGGCAGACTCGCCAATGGCACCGAAGTCCTCGGCGGACTCAAAATGGCCAACGGCGAAAACCCCAAAGGCTACGGCCGCACCAAACAACAGGCCCCGTTCACCCGCATGAAAGTCGCGGCCCTGCAACGGGAACAATTCGTCAAAGCCAGGGAATACATGCAGAAAAAGGACGCCCCGCGCGACCTCAGTCTTGAACCTCTCGTCGAAGTGTTGCAGGGCAAACGCACCGTCCATTTCCACAGCCATCGGGCCGACGACCTGCTCACCGCGGTCCGCATTGCTGAAGAATTCCAGTTCGAACTGGTGCTGCACCACGCCACCGAAGGCTATCGCATTGCCGACATCCTCGCGAAGAAGAAGATTCCCGTTTCTCTCACGCTCGTGGACAGCCCCGGCGGCAAGGCCGAGGTGATGGGACTATTGGAAGAGAATGCGGCCATCCTGGAAAAGGCCGGCGTTGTCGTCGCGATCAACACCGACGACTACATCACCGAAAGCCGGTTCTTGCTCCGCACCGGTTCGCTCGCCGTCCGCGGCGGTATGAGCGACATGGCCGCTCTCAAGGCCCTGACCGCCACTCCGGCGAAACTGCTCCACCTCGACCATCGCCTCGGCACGCTTGAGGCTGGTAAAGACGCGGATTTCGTAATCCTTTCCGGCAAACCTTTCTCGATTTACACGAAGGTGCAACAAACTTGGATCGATGGGAAGAAAGTATTCGACGCGGCCGATCCGAAGGACCGGCCGTACCGGGATGGCGGGTTTGCGTTGCCGGCCGGAGAGGCCGTGCCCATGACGAAAGCCGAGCTGCCACTGGAGCGGGTTGCCCTGAAAACCGCAATTCATCCGACCGATCTCCTTGCAGCGAAGCAGCTTTACATCTTCGCGGACTATATTTTCGCCGGTACGGGAAAGACGTTCACAAACGGTCTCGTTGTCGTCGAAGACGGCAAGATTGTTTCAGTTGAGGGAAACGTCCGCGAACGTCATTGGCCGGCTAATGTTGCCGCGGTCAAAGTAGAATCCGTCACCCCCGGTCTCATCGACCCCCACTGCTCCGCCGGCCTCTCCGGGGCGTGGAATACCCCCGCCGACCAGGACCAGGATGAAACGAGTGATCCGAACCAGGCCGACCTGCGGGTGATCGACGGGTACAACCCGCACGAGCCGATGCTGGAATTCCTCCGGGCGAACGGCGTCACCGTGATCCACGCGGCCCCGGGCCGGGCGGCGGTCATCGCCGGGCAATCGGGCGTGTTCCGCACCAAAGGGCGGACGATCGAGGAGGCAACGCTGAAGTTTCCGGCCGGGATATTGGTAAACCTCGGCGAGGTGCCGAAGACGACGTTCGCGGCCAAGGGGCCGATGACCCGCATGGCCGTGGCCTCAGTGGTGCGGCGGGCGTTCGAAGAAGCCCAAATGGCCCACGCGAAAAAGGACGCTGCCGGCCTCTCGCCCAAAGTGACTGCACTCTTCGCCGCCCTCGACGGCAAGGTTCCCGTCTATTTCGCCGCCCACCGGGCCGACGACATCCTCACCGGGTTGCGGATCGCGGACGAGTTCAAACTGAAACCCGTGATCACCCTCGGCACGGAGGGGTATCGCATCGTGGACGAACTGGCGCGGCGAAAGGTGCCAGTGGTCGTCCACCCCACGTTTCAGCGGGCCGGCGGGAGTATGGAGACGCTGAATACTGTTCTCGGCAACGCCGGAGCCCTGCACGCGAAAGGGGTGCCGGTTACCATCGGCACCATGTTCGAGGGGTACGTACCGAAACAGCGGAACCTGCGTTCGGAGGCGGCCCTGGCCGCGGTGAACGGCCTCGGCCGGGATAAAGCACTCGCCGCGATCACGCTCGACGCCGCGAAGTTGCTCGGCATTGACAAAGATTATGGCAGTATTGAAGTGGGCAAAGTCGCGGACTTGGTTCTCTACGACGGCGACCCGTTCGAGAACGCGACGCACATCACCCACACCATCATGAGCGGCCGGGTCGTGTACGACCGGGCGGAATATTTGAAGCTGCCGTTCGACAGGCGGATCATGCCCTTCATCACCGGCGGTTCTGGTTTAGGGTGTTGCATGGGGAATTGAAAATCTGAGTTTGATGTCCGACGCGTTCCACCCGCTTTCATCGTGAAGGCTTGCCCTCATTGATCGAGAGCGGGCGGAACGCTCACCGACCAAAGGCCAATAGGTCGGAGTGATCGAAATACTAAACCATTTCAGGGGCGCGTCACCAGCGTCATTCGCCCTGAATCATTCAGGAGTGCGTCCGTTTCATCGGTTGGGCGATCGGTTTACCGCACCATTTGAAATTCCGGAAGCATTAGGATTGCCCAAAGCAGGTCGGCCCGGCCGGAGTCGGTGAGCGGGCTGCCGGCCAGAGCGACCGCGGCCGCCATTTCATTTTCGTTCGGGTTGCGGGATAACAGGGTTCGATAGAGCCAGCGAATCGTCGTCCGCGGATCCGGGTCCGGAATATCCGCGCCGATTTTCTTTGCCCCTTTGGTCAGCAGATCGGCCAGGATCGGCCCGTTGGTGAGGTCGAGGGCCTGCAAAGTACTCAGATCTTCAGGCCGGGTGGTTACGACCTGATCGCGGTTCGGTCGGCCGAGACTTCGCATGAGCAGATCGGCATCGACGATTGAAGCCCGGACCGGCTCCTGGCCGCGGTCGAAACCCTTGAACTGAACATGGGGCCGTTTCGGCGCGGTGCCGGTCAGCCGCCAGACGGCGTCAACAAACTGCTCGGCCGTCATCCGTTTCCGTACCGGCCCGTGGTAAACGAACGCCTCCCCCTCCGGTGCCGGCGGCACGCTTTCCGACTGATATGACTTCGACGTCACGATACGTTCGATGAGTTTCTTCAGGTCGTATTTCCGGTCGACCAGGTCGGAGGCGAGCCAGTCGAGAAGGTCGGCGTTCCACGGTTCGTTCGCCATTACGTCGACCGGTTCGACGATCCCCCGTCCCATGAGCCGGTGCCAGAGGCGGTTAACGATCGTGCGTGAAAATCGACCGTCTTGCGGGGTAGTGAGGAGGTACGCGAGCCGTTTGAGGCGGTCGATTTTCGGGGCCGTGGGGTCGAGCGGGCCGAGTTCCGGGAACAGGAATTTAGCCGTCGCCATCCGACCGAGTGGCTTGTCGCAGCGGTGGAGTTCGAGCGGTCGATCCGCGATCACCGCCGCCAGGCCGTACGCGTCGGTCAACTTCCAGTCGTCGATGAAGCTGTCGTGACACGAGGCACATTTCAGGTTCACGCCGAGGAACACCTGCCCCACGGTCTGCGCGAATTGCAATTCCACCACTTGGCTGGCGTTCACCACACCCCGCCATTTGATACCCTTGGAGAACCCTTCGGATTCGAGCGAAGGCACGATCAACTCGCGGACGAATTTGTCGTACGGTTTGTTCTCCAAAAGCGATCGGTAAAGCCAGGTTGTGATTGGCTTGCGGCCGCCGTCGATATATCCAGTGCCGGAGTAGTCGTTGCGGAGCAGGTCGTTCCAGAACGTCAGCCAATGTTCGGTGTACTCCCGGTCTGCCGCAAGGAGCGATCGGGCCAGCTTTTCCTTCTTGTCCGGGGACGTGTCGGCGACAAAAGCATCCACTTCTGCGGGGGAAGGAAGCAGGCCGATCAGGTCGAGAGAAATTCGGCGAACGAATACGGCATCATTGGCTGGGGAGGGAATCGGTCTTTTTTCTCGTGTCAGTTGAGCGTCGAGAATCCTGTCGATCGGGTTCGTCCGGTCTGGTGCGGAAGCGGCGGGCAGCGTTGGCATCCGCGGGGCCAAATGCGCGACGAACGTCTTCT
Source organism: Fimbriiglobus sp. (assembly GCA_036493815.1). GTDB lineage: Bacteria > Planctomycetota > Planctomycetia > Gemmatales > Gemmataceae > DASXPC01. Next base: position 15,034 of record DASXPC010000385.1, read on the forward strand.
TCGCAAAACTGAATCCCGGCTCCCATTTCGCCCCGCCGTCGACCCACGCGGTCAGCGTTGCAATCTCTTTTCCGGAGAGGGCCGGACCCTTCGACGGCATGCGAACGTCTTTGTCGTGCGATGTGATCCGCTTTATCAATTCGCTTTCCCCGCTTTTCCCGGGCACCACCACACCCTTCGACGCCAGCATCGTTTCCCGTGTGTTGAGAGAGAGGTCTCCTTTTTTGGCTTTGACGGTGTGGCACTCGCCACATTTGCTGCGGAGAATGGGGACGACCTCGTGGGAGAAGTCGACACGGGGGGGGTCGGCGGCGTAGGTCGGAGATACGGCCAACGAGAGGAGGAATGCAACCCGGCGGGACATGGAAGGAACTCCGGACGGCGGGGAGGTCGTGCCAACCTGGAGTGAAATGCAATCAGCCGGGTGACAGACCCGGCCGCGCGTAAGACTGTCTAAAACTTCGCGAATTGGCCCGGCCAATCACAAAGCTATTTACGATGCCGAATCTTGGCCCGCATGCGTCTTTTTTTCCGGCCGACCTTTCGTCGACCCGTGCCTCGCCGACTCGCCATGACCCGCTCCGTTCGTAAGTACGCGCCCGAAGGTGATTTTAATGCGAACTGTCATAATAGACCGGAGGCCACCCTCCCGGCAAGTAGCCCTTTGGGCAAGGGGGGAATGACGTCCCATTCGTCACGATCCGTTAATCCGATGCGATGTGACCGTTTGCCTTTATATCCCTCCCGGTTGCCCGCTCAATCGGGTTGTAACCGCCTCATTCCCCCGCACGATATCCCATACGGGGCGCGACGTTCCGTCGAACCGAAGGTGGCCGGAACTCGTATCGGTCGTATAAAAATAGACTTTCGGGCGAATTGCACCGGTTGGAGCCGGTGGATTCGACCGAATGGGTTTTGCGGATGCGGTTCCAATTGATTGACCGGGTCGATGCCTGGGAACCGGGCAAGTCGTTGCGAGGAAGCAAGTTCCTGGCATTGGGGGAGGAATACCTCGCCGACCACTTCCCTCAATTCCCGGTGATGCCCGGCGTGTTGATGTTACACGTTTTGGTGGAAGCCGGGGCCTGGTTGTGGCGGCAGACGACAGAATTCGGGCACGCGATTATCGTGCTCCGGACCGTTCGGAACGTCAAGTATGGGACGTTTATGCAACCCGGTCGTCGAATGGATGTGGCTGTGGACATGGTGAAGCAAGATGGCGACACGGCGAACTTTAAGGGCAAAGGGACGGACGACGCGGGGCAGCAGACGGTCTCCGCGGCATTTACGTTATGCGGGTACAATCTGGCAAGCCGGAATCCGGCCGGGATTGCCACGGATGCCCGGATAATCGGGGACTTGAAGGCCCGGTGGCCGGTACTTACGGGCGTGTTCCGGGGCAATTAAAAGCGTGAGACGGATTCATCATGATGTTGAAGAATCAGGTCGCGTTGGTGACGGGTGGAAGCCGCGGGATCGGTAAAGCCGTCGTACGTACGCTTGCCGGGGCAGGGGCAAAGGTGGCCTTCGTGTACCGCGGGAGCCAGTCGTCGGCCGATCAGTTAGTGCGGGACGTTGCCGAGGCGGGGGGAACAATTAAGGCTTGGCAGGGAGATGTCGCCGACCCGTCTGCCGCCGATCGGATCGTTGAAGGGGTTCTGGCGGATTGGGGCCGGATTGATATCCTTGTGAACAACGCGGGGGTCATCCGCGATAAGCTGTTCCTCCAGATGGAGTTGGAAGACTGGAACGCGGTAATCGGCACGAACTTGACCGGGGCGTTCTCGTTTTGCAAAGCCGTCGCCAAACCGATGGCTTTCAAGCAGAGGTCTGGCCGGATTGTGAACGTGTCGAGTATCGCGGCGAACCACGTGAACGTAGGGCAGTCGAATTACGCGGCCAGTAAGGGGGCTTTGAACAGCCTAACCCGGGTTCTGGCAGCCGAACTCGGCCGGCGTAACGTACTGGTTAATGCCGTGGCTCCCGGGTTCGTCGAAACGGATATGACCGAAACGGTTCGGAACATGGCAGGGGAAGCGAACTTAAAGAAGCTAATTCCGGTTCGGCGGCTCGGATCGCCGGACGACGTTGCCGGGGTGGTGCTGTTCCTGTGTAGCCCGGCCGCGGCGTACGTGACCGGCCAGGTGATCGCGGTGGACGGCGGACTGAGCCTCGGGGCGATTTCGGGATAAGACGACGGACCTTGGGACGCGGACCGCCAATCGCCGCGGCCCGGAGGGAGACGACATGACCCAGGACGAGATTTTCCAGAAGGTCAAGGGTACCCTTGTCGATGCACTAAACGTCGACGACGATCAGGTTACGCTTGCATCCCGCTTGCAGGGCGACCTGGGGGCCGAATCGATTGACTTTCTGGACATCGTGTTCCGTCTCGAACGGGAGTTCGGGATCAAAATTCCGCGGGAAGAACTCTTTCCCGAATCGATTTTCCAGGGAGATCCAAACCTGGTGTCCGACGGGAAAGTGACGGCCGTGGGTCTCAAGGAGCTCGAAGAAAAAATGCCGTTCGCCGACCCGGCCGGGCTTGCGGCTTTCAAGAGCGATCCGAAACTCGACAAGCTCGGCGACCTGTTTACCGTGAGCCTGATCGTGCGGTACATTCAAGGCAAGGTGAAGTAGGATGCGGTGGCTGTGGATCGATCGGTTTGTGGCGTTCGAGTCGGGCCGGTCGGCCACGGCGGTAAAAGCCCTGTCCGCCGCCGAAGACCACTTCGCGGACCATTTCCCGGGATTTCCCGTGATGCCGGCCGCCTTACTCCTGGAAGGCCTCGCCCAGACGGGCGGCATCCTGGTTGGCGAGGCCCGGCAGTTTCGAGAAAAAGTCGTATTGGCGAAAATCCCGAACGCGACGTTTCATCGCGACGCATTTGCAGGGGAACTGCTGACGTATGTAACCGAAGTGGTGGACCTTCGGGACGAAGGGGCAGTGATCCGCGGTCGAATTACCGCCGGGACGGACCCCATCGCCGAAGCGGAAATATTTTTCGCCCATTTGGATCAAAGTCGGTCGAAGCAGATTTTCGGCGACCACAATTTCGTATTCAGCGGGGAGTTGAAGATGTTGTTGGGGCTTTCTGCCCTCGCCCCTTCCCGGGCGGGGGCCGGTCTGGAGCCGTAAAGGACCTATGGCGACGACGACCCGCCGGACCGTGATATCCGGTCTCGGCGTGCTGACCCCGATCGGGACGGATCCTGAATCTTACCGACGGGCCCTTGCCGCCGGCACGTCGGGCGTACGCGCCATCCAGTCCTTCGATGCGTCGAGTCTGCCGTGCCGCATAGCCGGTGAGTTTTCCGGGTTCGACGCGAAAAAATACCTCACGGAAAAAGACCAGCGCCGCTCGTTGAAAGCGATGGCACGGACGGTGCAGATGGGGGCGGCCGCCGCCCAACTCGCCATGGCGGATGCCGGCCTGAAAAAGGGTTCCGTAACTCCCGCCCGGTTCGGCATCGAGTTCGCGTGTGTGATGGTCGCCACGGACGTGGACGACGTGTGCGGGGCGTCCAAGGCAAGTTGCGTCAACGGGTCCATCGACCTTCAAGCATGGGGGTCCAGAGGGCTCGAACAGGTCCCGCCCTTGTGGATGCTCAAATATCTGCCCAACATGCCCGCGTGCCACACGTCGATTTTCTTCGACGCCCGCGGCCCGAACAACACCATCACCGCGAGCGACAACGCCGGATTATTGGCCCTCGGCGAAGCGTACCGAACATTAGTGCGGAGCCAGGCCGACTTCTTCCTGGTGGGTGGAGTTGAAGGAAAAGTCAACCCGGTGAGCTTCACCCGCCACAACCTGTTCACGTCATTTACGAAGCGGAACGACGACCCGGCTCGGGCGATTCGCCCGTTCGATCGGACGCGTGACGGGTCTACGCTGGGCGACGGCGCCGCCGTCTTCTGTGTCGAAGACTGGGGCCACGCGAAAACCCGTGGGGCGAAGGTCTATGCCGAATTGGTCGGGTTCGCCTCCGGGTTCGACAAGGGAAAGAAAGGCCCGACATTTTCGGACGTCATCCGCCGGGCATTGACCGACGCTCGGATTCAACCGGCGGACGTAGATCACGTGAACGCTGCGGCCCGGGGAGACGTCGCACTCGACGCCTGGGAAGCCCGGGCCGTTCATGCCGTATTCGGAACTGACACCCCGGTTTTCTCGGCCAAAGGGCATTTGGGAAATTCGGGAGCCGCGTCGGGCCTGGTGGAACTTGCCGCCTCGGTACTGGCATTGCACCACGGGGAGTTGCCCGGCACGTTGAACTTTACCACGCCTGATCCGGCCTGTCCGGTCCGCGTTCACGCCGGCCTACCGCGTAAAGTAACGAAGCCGTATGCGATTAAGTTGAGCTACACCGAAATGGGTCAGTGTACCGCCGTCGTTGTCAAAAGGTGGGACTGAATGCGACGTCGAGTCGTCATTACCGGAATGGGCGTTGTCACGCCGCTCGGGCATACCGTGCGGGAGATGTTTGCCAATTTGCTCGAAGGAAAGAGTGGGGTGGACCGGATTACGAATTTCGACGCCGGTACGTTCCCGACGACTTTTGCGGCGCAGGTCAAGCAGTTTGATCTGGGCCGATACATTCCCCGGTCGGACCGGTTTGCCAAGTGTGGTGTGAATACCCGGTTTGGTTTGGCCGCGGCCCAGCAAGCCCTCGCGGACGCGGGGCTGCTCGACGGCCCGGCGACGCGGTCCCGGTGCGGCGTTTACCTCGGTTGCGGCGAAGGGAGCGACGACTTTACGGCCATGACCGCGGCCGCGGCCGTGGCCGCCGACGAGCGGGGCTTCAAAGCTGACCCCGGTGTGTTCGTGCGTGCTGCCAGTCAGTCGTATGACGGAACGCGCGAAGTCGAAATGGAAATGCACACCACCGCCGGTCACCTTGCCAACGAATTCGATCTCCCCGGTCCGAATTCCACCTGCCTGACCGCCTGTGCCGCCAGTGCCCAGGCCATCGGCGAAGCCGCCGAACTGATCCGATACGGCGACGCCGAGGTCATGCTCTCCGGCGGCGCCCATTCGATGATTCACCCCTTCGGCGTCACCGGGTTCAATCGGCTCACGGCCCTCTCCACCCGGAACGACTGTCCGAAAAAGGCCAGCCGCCCGTTCGACCTGACCCGCGACGGATTTGTCCTCGGGGAGGGGGCGGGAATGGTAATTCTCGAAGAATTCGCCCATGCCGTGCGGCGGAAGGCCCCCATTTATGCCGAATTAACCGGGTATGGGACCACCGGCGACGCCCACGCCATGACTGACCCTCACCCGGAAGGGCACGGGGCGATCGCTTGCATGAATATGGCTCTGGCGGACGCCGGGCTTACGCCGGACGCGATCGGGTACGTTAACGCCCACGGGACGAGTACCCGGGCAAACGACGAAAGTGAAACTCTGGCCCTGAAGGCCGTTCTCGGCGCGGCGGCGTATAAGACGCCGATTTCGAGCAGCAAAAGTATGCTCGGGCACCTTATTGCTGCCGGAGGCGTCGTGGAACTGATCATCGCGATCATGGCCATGCGGCATGGGATTTTACCGCCGACGATCAATTATGAAGTGCCGGACCCGGCGTGCGACTTGGATTACGTACCGAACGCGGCTCGTGAGAAAGCGGGGGTTCTAAACGTGCTTTCAAACAGTTTTGGCTTCGGCGGGCAGAACATTACACTCATTGCCAGTGCGATTTCATAAGATAATCAGCCGGAAGGATGGACGGACCCCGGATGGATCCGAGGGGAGAGGGCGGCCGGGGAGCCGCCCGGTGGGAGGCGTGACCCGTGCCAACTTGGACTTGGTGGACCGTATGGTCCGTTGCGATCGCGATCCCCGTATTTTGTGCGTTGGTCTACCTCGCATTCACGTTCTTCCGCCGCCAATATCTGCCGAACGTCGTTCGCATATTCGAAGAACGGCCATTGTTTATCATTCCCCGCGGCAACCCAGACCCTTCGGCCGAAGACGTCACGTTTCCGTCCACCGACGGACTCAACCTCTGCGGTTGCTTCTTGCCGGCCCGCGGGGAACCCCGTCGCGGGGCGATTCTTTTCGGTCTCGAATTCGGCTCGACCCGTTGGAGTGCGGGCCCTTATTGCGAGCGACTGCGCGACGCCGGATACGACGTATTCGCGTACGAGCCGAGAAATCAGGGCGACAGTGACGGCCAATCGGACTATGACCCGCTCCAATGGGTGACTGACCGGGACGCGGCGGACGCGCAGGCGGCACTGGAATACTTGCTCTCGCGGCCCGATTCGGACGGCCGGGTCGGAGTGTTCGGCATAAGCAAGGGGGGCAGTGCGGGATTGTTGGCGGCGGCCTCGCATCCGGCCGTCGCCTGTGCCGTCACCGACGGGGCCTTCGCCACGTACACCACGATGGTCCCTTACATGCGGCGGTGGATTTCGATTTACCGCCCCGGCACCCCCAGCCGCAACTGGGTGCCCGACTGGTTCTACGGTCTGGTGGCCATGGCGGCCGTGCGCGAAGTCGCCATCAAACGAAGAGTCCGGTTCCCCCACGTCGAATCGGTTGTGAAGCGATTCGGCCGACCGTTGCTGATGATCCACGGCGGGGCCGACACTTACATCAAACCCACGATGGCCCACAAACTCGGCAGCTACGCCAAAACGGGCACCGCCGAGGTCTGGGTGGTCGAGAAAGCCAAGCACAACCAGGCCCTCCACGTGGCCGGCGAAGAATACCACCGAAAGCTGGTCGAGTTTTTCGACGAACACCTGGGCGGCATCGCCCCACCCGATTCCAACCCGGACCTCGGCCCGGTTCCGTACCCGCCGCTGCCCGAGCACGCCGCCGTCGGGAAGTAACCCCGTGGGTCTCGGCCGCTACCTCCTCCGCCGGTTCGGCCGGGTTGTTTCCTGGTCGATCCAGCGCAAGATCGCCCGGTTCGAGCGGGCTTGCGAACACCCCGAAAAGCTTCAGACCGAACTCCTCCTCCGCATCCTGAAAACGCAACAGGCCACCACGTTCGGCCGGGATCACCACTTCGATTCGATTCGCACCGTCGGCGACTATCGCAATCGCGTCGCACTGGGCCCGTACGAACGGCTGGCCCCCTACATCGAGCGGGTGGCCGCGGGGGATACCAACGCCCTGATCGCCGACGGCCCGGTCCGCCTCTTCGCCCTCACCTCCGGAACCACTGCCGCCCGCAAACTGATCCCCGTCACCGACGCCTACCTCGCCGCCTACCGCCGCGGCTGGAACATGTGGGGCACGAGGATGTTTCGCGACCACCGGCCGCGCCGCCTCTTCCTCCGCCCGATCGTGCAAATGGTCGGCGACCCGGACGAGTACCGCACTCCGGGGGGCGTGTCCTGCGGTAACCTCTCCGGCTATACGGCAATGATGCAACGGAAAATCATTCGCTGGCTCTACGCCGTACCGTACCAGACGGGGAAACTCAAAGACCCGCTTGCCAAGTATTACGTCGCCCTGCGATGCGTATTGGCCAAACCGGTCGCCCTTTTCGTTGCCGCCAACCCGAGCACGCTTTTGCAACTGGCGCGGGTTTTGGACGCGGAAAAGGAAAACCTGCTCCGCGACCTCCGCGACGGGACGGTGCGGAGCGACATCGATATTCCGGACGAATTGCGGGCCTGGCTCGTTCCGCGGTTCGAACCGGACGCGGAGAAGGCGAGGGAAATTTCCGCCGTCGTGGAGAAGACGGGCCGGTTGACTCCCGCCGACCTTTGGCCGCCAGACACGACCCTGATTGCCACCTGGACCGGCGGCAGCATGGGTCCGTACCTCCGGCAACTCCCCGGCGTGTTCGGCAACGCGCCCGTCCGCGACCTGGGACTCCTGGCTAGTGAAGGCCGAATGACCATTCCCTTCGCCAACGACACCGCCTCCGGCGTGCTCGACGTCGCCTCGCACTACTTCGAGTTCGTTCCGGAAGCAGAAATGGAGTCGACGCAACCGGTGGTGTTGGGGGCCCACGAACTGCAGGAAGGCGGCCGATACTTCCTGCTGCCCACAACCGCTTACGGCCTCTACCGTTACCACATCTCGGATGTGGTCCGCGTCACCGGCTTTCTTGGCCGCACGCCCCTGATCGAATTCCTCGGGAAAGGCAGCCGGTTCTCCAATCTCACCGGCGAGAAGCTGAGCGAGTACCACGTGACGAAAGCCGTCGACGCAGTCGCACCCCGGTACGATCAGTCCCTGGGTGCCGGCTACACGCTGGCACCCGTCTGGAACGACAGCGTCCCCTACTATGGTCTTTTCGTCGAAGAGCCGGACGTGGCGGACGAAACGAAATGGCGGGGGTTCCTCGTCGAGCTCGATGCCGAGCTGGGCCGGCAGAACATCGAATATGCTGCCAAGCGCGAAAGCGGCCGACTCGGCCCGGTGCAACCCTTTTTGTTACGCCCCGGCACCTGGGCCCAATGGGACAAAGCCCGGTTGGCCGCCCGCGGCGGCTCGGCCGAACAGTACAAACACCCATGCCTCGTGGGGGAGGTCGCCTTTCGGGACGAGATGAAGAAGTTCGTCAGTTAAGGTCGCCTGTCTAGCGCCTTGGTCCGCCTGACGTGTCATTTCCCCCTTGAAAAATACCAAGGCGCTAAAGGCGCTAAGGCGCTAGTGACACCCCCCCCTGACCGGACACTTGGTTTTCAGGACAGTCGCCGTTGTGTTTCTGGCCGACGAATTGTAGGTCGGGCCGAGTCTTCGAGACCCGACACGGCCTCCGTAACGCTGTCGGGCCTCGTCGACTCAGCCCGACCTATAAACTGCGGCGAGTCTCAAAGGTTAACCGGTTCCGATATTCGGTTTTTTGGTCACAACGCTTCGCGGATTTCGAATAAGTTTACAGGCACTCTACCGGGCTTCGCCTCAGAGGACCACGAAGCATGTTTCCCATCCCTTACATCCCGTCCTTAAACTATACCGGCTCTCGCGGGTGGAGGGCGGACCGCTCGGCCGTGGCCAAACAGCTCAACGTTCCGGGCGGGGTGCTCCTGCACGGGGCGTGCGACCTCATCGCACCGCCCGGCACGCCAGTGCTGGCCGTCGCCAACGGGTTTGTCCGAGAAAACCCGCGAACGTTCTACCCGTACAACGGGCCTCTGATTACCTATGCGTTCTCGATCCAGCACCACGGGTTCCGAGCGCGGTATTGCGAAATCGGCGAGAATGTCGAGGTGAAGGCGGACGATTACGTCCTCGAAGGCCAGGTGATCGGCTACATCGGTCATCAGCCGGGGGACGGGGATCATCAGATGCTGCATTTCGAAATGTACCGGGGCACCGAGTTTGGCGAGTTGTCCAATACCGACGCGGCCTATGCCCCGTTTTTCCGCCGGAAAGACATCATGGACCCGACGCCCTACCTCGACCAGTGGAAGTCCACGGCCGTCTGGAAGAAGACCTCCAAGTGGAAGTACAAGCCCAAGGATGCGGACGGGCGGATCTTCCTGGAAGATCCATAACGTTTGGGTGCCTCGAGCGAGCCATTAAGCGACGACCCGCCGAACCCGCATTCGCACTTGCCGCGAATGGTGGGTCGTCGCGTCCAAAGCGACGCTCGACCCACCCTACGAGAGTTATCCGACTTCCTCGTCGAAGTAATCAAGGTCTAGTTTTTTTACGATATAAGGTCGAGCGGTTGAAACACCAACGTCGTGATCAATCATCAAGTCGGCCAGTTCCCGTCCACCAATTAACACGATCTTTCGTTCGATCCGGTTGACGTACTCCTTGGCGTCTTTTGAAAACTCAGCTGTCGAGAACAAAACTCCTTTCCTCGCCCGGAAACCTTCCATGCTTCCTGCGAACGCCTGCACTTCGGGACGACCTACGGTTTTTTCGAGACTTCTCGCTGGACGCGACAGGTCTTAACCACCTGCACTGATTGACCTTCTCAAAAAATCCAGCCTGTGCCTCTTTGGGGGTTACCACACCAACCCATTGAGGACACAGGCATGGACGCCGCTCGTGTTCGCGTTCTC
>DASXPC010000386.1:0-20138 GCA_036493815.1 Fimbriiglobus sp.
GGCCACATCCCGCATGCACTCCACCCGTATGTACCAGTCTTTCCCGGTCACCTTTTTCAGGGACGACTTCAACTGGTCCTGCGTCATCTCGGCGGCGGCGAACTCATACGCCTGACTATAGCTCGCCGGGAACCGAAGTGCTAGGGTGTTTGGCCCGAGAATTGCAGGATCGCCCGCTTGACGTAAATTCTGGGACCGCATCGGGCCAAGATCGTTCAGGATTTGATCCCAAATCGTGCGAAAATCTGAAGTTGCGGCGAGACCCGGGACGTCGTTCGAGTCGGGACGAGGCGGTACACCGTTCGCCGGTGCCGCTTCAGGGGGCGTTAGGGAGTTTTTTTTTGACGGGTCCGTTGCCGCGGGGCGGGGGGCGGACGCGAGTTGTTGGACGAGGCCGGAAATCGAGAGCAGATCGTCCATCCGGGCCAGTCGAACGACGGCAAGTTCGACGAGTACCCGTAAGTGCGGGCTACCCCGCATCTTGCCCTTCGCCGTGGTCAGCACGTCCAGTCCGGCGAGGATGGTGTCCAGCGTCAGCCCCGCGGCCCGGGTTTTGATTTGCTCCTGGAGGGCGGGCGAGCCGGGGAGGTCTTTCGCCACCGGCCCCGCGGCGGCGGCGAGCATGAGGCCCCGCCAGTAGTCGATGAGCTGGTCGAGCAATTCGCCGAGGTGCAGGCCGCGGTCGTCGGCCTCGGCGACCAGTTCCAATGCTTTGGCCGCGTCCTTTTCGAGCACGGCGGCCGCGACGGCGGCCACCCGGTCGTCCCCGGCCGTGCCGAGCAGAGCGTGAACGCTTTCCGCCGTCAAGGGTCCGGAGGTGGATGCCAGCAGTTGGTCGAGCAGCGATTGCGAATCCCGCATCGACCCGGCCGCCCGCCGGGCAATCTGGTGCAAGGCCTCGTCCTCGGCCGCCAATCCCTCCTTCTTCACCACGTGCTTCAACGTTTCGAAAATGCTGTTCGTGTTGATGTGGGCGAAGTCGAACCGCTGGCACCGAGAGAGGAACGTGATCGGCAGTTTTTGCGCTTCGGTCGTCGCGAAAATGAATTTCACGTGCGGCGGCGGTTCCTCCAACGTCTTCAGCAGGGCGTTGAACGCCCCGGTCGTGAGCATGTGGACTTCGTCGATGATGTAAATCTTGAACCGGGCCCGCGTCGGCCGGAACCCGACGTTACTCCGCAGTTCCCGGGCTTCCTCCACCTTGTTGTTGCTAGCCCCGTCGATTTCAGGCACGTCCACGTCCTGCCCGAGGGCGATGCCGAGGCAGATATCGCACCGATCGCATGGCGTGGGCGTCGGGCCGGTGACGCAGTTCAAGGCCTTGGCCAGGATGCGGGCGCAGGAAGTTTTGCCGACGCCGCGGGCGCCGGTGAACAGGTAGGCGTGGGCGATGCGGCCGGAGGCGATGGCATTCGTGAGGCCGGCGGCGACGTGTTCCTGTCCGACGAGGTCGCTGAACTGTTGCGGCCGATACCGCAGGGCGACGACGGAATACGCCGACGCCGGTTCCGGCGGGGCGTCGGTCTTCGGTGTCGGTTTCGATTTAGCCATCGGTAGAGCATGGTATTCGGCGCGGCCGGTCGGGGCGAGCGGGTCGCCCAGCCGGTGAGAATCGGGTACAATTTGGATAACCACAGGGAGGGCGGAAATGGCCACGCTGACGATTACTCTGCCGGATGAGGAATTGGAAAACCTGGAAAAGGTCGCGGAGTTCCGGGGGATAGCCCTCGACCAGTACATTCGTGGATTGATGACGGATGCACGGAAACGAGACGTCAAAGCCGCTCTCGACGCCGAATTGCTCCGCCGTATGGATTCGCCTGGCATTCCGGCCGGCAAGAAGTTTTGGGACGATCTGAAGCGCGAGGTGATTGTCGAGCGGGAATCTCGAAAATGAAGCCGTTATCCATTGAGTTGACTGATGACGCACGGTCGGATGCCAAGCATTACATGTCATTTCTGGCGAATGATAGAACGGGCCTCGACGTTCAATTCGCCGAGGCGGCAGAGGCAACGATGGATAAACTCGCGGAAATGCCCGGACTCGGAAGCCCTTACGAATCGGATATTCCTCAACTTCTTACATTGCGGGTTTACCCCGTGACCGGATTTCCGAATCATTTGATTCTCTATCGCGAGTGGGGAACCGTCCTCAAAGTCGTAGCCGTCCTGCACGCTTCCCTAAACTTGGACCGGGTTCTCTCCCGTCGATTGGAGCTGTAAAGGTGAAAATCATGACCCCTACCGACCGCAAAGACACCCGCCGCACATTCCTGAAGCAACTCGCCGCGGCGTCCGCGGCCTCATTCGCAACGTCCGAACCGTGGGCCGCGGACGAACCGGTCGAGCACCCGAAACCGACCGCGGACGCCTGCATCCTGCTCTGGATGGCCGGAGGCATGGCCGCTCCGGAAACCTTCGACCCGAAGCGGTACGCACCGTTCGAAATCGGCCTGCCCGCCAAAAACATTATCTCCACCTTCCCGGCCATCGATACGGTCGTCGACAACATCAAGATCAGCCAGGGACTGGAAAACATCGCCAAAGTGCTCGACCGCGGCACCCTGATCCGCTCCCACGTCCTGCCGGACCTCGGCAACATCCTCCACTCCCGCCACCAGTACCACTGGCACACCGGATACGTCCCGCCGCAGACCGTCGCCGCCCCGCACGTCGGGGCCTGGATGGCCAAAGTGCTCGGGCCGAGGAATCCCGCCATCCCGGCATTCATCGACATCGGCCAGCGGCTCGAAGGGGTCGGCGAGAAGGACGAACTCAAAGCGTTTCACACCGGCGGATTCTTCGGAACCGAGTTCGGTCCGTTCGCCATCCCGTTCCCGGACCAGGGGATCGACGCGGTCAAACCGCCGAAGGGAATGACCCCCGACCGGTTCGAGAATCGTTTCCAGAAGTACAAGGCCCTGATGGCCGCGGGGACGCGGGGCCGGGACGTGAGCGACCACCAGAAGGAATCGATGATTCGGGCGATGGACAACGCCCACCGGCTCCTGTCGTCGAAGGACCGGGTGGCGTTCGACCTCGCCCGCGAACCGAAGGAGAGCTTCGACCGCTACAACACCGGCCGGTTCGGGCAGGGGTGCCTGCTCGCCCGCCGGCTCGTCGAGGCGGGGGCTCGGTTCATCGAAGTGACCACCGAATACATACCGTTCGTCCATTGGGACACGCACGAGAACGGCCACACCACGGCCGAGCGTATGAAAAAGGAAATCGACCGCCCCATCGCCCAGCTCATTCTCGACCTCGAATCCCGCAAATTGCTCGACCGCACTCTCGTCGTGGTCGCCACGGAATTCAGCCGCGACATGATGATCGAAGGCGTGCCCGGTTCGACCGCGAAAGACCAATCCCGGGCGAAGGCGGACAAGATGTCCAAGATGATCGAGTACGGCCTGCACCGGCACTTCACCGGCTCCTGCTCGGTGCTGATGTTCGGCGGCGGCATCAAAAAAGGCCTGCTGTACGGCGAATCCGCCCCCGAACGCCCCTGCATCACCACCAAAAACCCCGTGTCCGTCAGCGACCTGCACGCGACGATCTTCACCGCGATGGGCATCTCCCCGCGAACGGCATTTAACGTCGAAAAACGCCCCTTCTACGCCACCGTGAATGGAAAGGGCGTAGCCGTAAGGGAATTATTTTCGCGCGCCTGAATAGGTTGACCGATTACTTCACCAGCCACTGCGCCACCTTTGCGTCGTCCCACTTCTTCGGGTCGCGGGTTAATTTGCTCTCGGCCTCCGCGGCGGCATAAGCCGCTCTTGGCAACCGGCCCGTCATGGTGCCGGCGTGATTGTGCGTCAACACCTCTCCCGGAGCAGCCACGGCCAGGAACGCGGCGAGGCCGCCGTACTTCACGGCCCCGGGGAGCATCATCGGGTCGTTCTCGGCTTTGACCGAGTCGAAGCGGAATTGATTGAGGTCGGCCGCGAGCCGGTCGATGGCGTCGCCGGCCAGGGCCTTGGCCAATACCGCCCACGGCCCCGCCTCTCCCCAGCCGACGAGGTGCGTCGTCTTCGCCCCCAGGAACTTCGTAAACGCGATCACGGTCAGGATGTCGTGGACGCGGTTGGCGAGAACGCTGCGGTTGTAGCCGTAGGTGAACGCGGCGAAGGTTTTGTTGACCGGAAACTGGGCCGCCATTTCTCCGATGCCGAAGGGGTCCAACGCAACGACCGCGCACCCGGCGTCGAGGAGCGTGCGAGCCGCGGGGGTCAGCTTCGCGCCGTTGAACAAGGACGATTTCCCGTTTGGGTGGACCCAGACGACGACTTTTTCGCCTTTGAAATCCTTGGGAACGACGCCGGCCGTAGCGACCGCGTCGGCTTCGTCCTTGCGGCCGAGCACGGCCCGGTGCATCGTCACGCCGTCCGGCTTCGATTCGAGCGGTCCTTTGCGGATCGCAATTTCCTTTGGCAACTCCGTGTTCGTCATGGCCCGCAGGGCCGAGCCGATCACTCGTTTGAATTCCTTTAGACTCTCCGCATTTGTCGGGGCCAGCTTCGCCATCTGCTCGTCGCTGGCTGCTCCCATCTTTTCCCGCAACGCTTTCGCGTCCCGCAACTCGTCCGAAGGCCGGGGGTGTGCGGCGTCGAAGACGGACAGGTCTTTCGGCAGGGTCGGCGGGAATGGTTTCTCCGCGACCTTTTCCGGCTTACCGAGCAGGTGCCGCGAGAACCAGGCATACATGAATTCGCGGGAGTGCTGGTTATAGTTGTGGCCGTATTCGAGCCACGCCCGCGCCGCCACGTTCTGCTCCGCCCCGTAGAGGGCATAGAGTTGTTTCAGTTCGGGAAAGCCCTTGGTCATGATTTCCTGGGTCCAGTCGCGGGCGGCGGAGAGGGCCATCGGCTTCGGGGCAAAAGTGGCGGCGATTTCGACGTTGCCAGTATTGACGCGGAGGAGCGAGCAGTTTTCGCACGGGCAGCCGCCCTGCATGGCGGTGGAGACCATGACGGCGGGGAAGACGGACGCGAGGCGGTCGTCTACGGCGGCGAGGATGAACGTCTGCGTGCCTCCGCCGGACGCCCCGGTGATGCCGAGGTTCTTCGGATCGACGTCGGGCAGGCTCTCCAGGAAGTCGAGCGAACGAACGCTATTCCAGGTTTGCAGGCCCATGAGGCTTTGCAGCCGCAGGTCGGCGGCGGAGTCGGCGAAGCCGTTCGGGTGAGGTACCCCCCCGCGGAGGACGTGCGGGATCGCGGTGCTGTCGGCGTAGCCGACCATGTCGTACTGGAAGCAGACGATGCCCATCCTTGCGAGAGTGACGGGGATGGCCTGCATGAAGAACCGGCCGCGGTCGAGGTCGCTCTCGGCCTTCGATTTCACCGACGCCTTGGCCGCCTCTTCGCCGTCGTCGTGGAATCGGCCGTTGTCCCAGTGGCCGTGGGCGAAGAGAACGCCGGGCCGTTTCGACATTGGGCCGAGCGGTCGGTAAAGATTCCCACAGACATAATGCCCCGGCGTGCTGGCGAAATAGACCTTTTCGATGGAATACCCATCCTTCTCGACCTTGCCGTGAACGACCGCGTTCATCGGCGTCTTCTCCGGCATCGGCCAGAGGCCGGTCGCCACACGAATCTGCTCCCGCACCTTCTGCCGGCGATGCTCCCAGTCCTCCTTCGTCTTCGGTACCGCGAACGGGAAATAGCCGTTGAGGTCCTTCGGTTTACCGTGCCGGTAGTCCTTCGGCTTCTCCCCGGCTGCGTAAACGTTCGTGACCGGGACTTCGTCCGCGGCGAATAACACGACCGGTCGCGACGTGGCGGCGAGGGCCGCCCCCGTGGCGACGAATTCACGGCGGGTGAACATGACGGCGATTCCGGGAGGGGGGAGAATCGGTGGGATAGTCCGAAGGTACGCGGGAATACAAGTGGGGTCAACCGTCTCGCGACTAAACTGAAGGCATGTCAATGGATGCCGTGCTGTCCGCGTACTCACCCGACCTCGCCCGGCGGGTGTGGATGTCGGTCGGCGGAGGGTTCAGCGGGGCGACGGTTTGGAAGGGCATGGCCCCGGACGGATCGGCGGTGGCGTTGAAGAAGTGGCCGGCCGGTTTCCCGGCAGACCGTTTGTGCGTCATTCACCATTGGATGCGGGCGGTCGCCGATTTGCCGTTTGTTCCGCGGATTGTCCCGAACCGTTCCGGCGAAACCGTGGTGCAATCGGCCGGCCGTCTCTGGGACCTGTCCACATGGCTGCCGGGTATTCCCGATTCGCACCCGACGGACGAACGATTGGCGGCGGCGTGTCGGGCGCTGGCGGAGTTCCATCGGCGGACCGCGGTCATCCCGGCCGATGCCGGACAGCCGCGGTTTACAGAGATTCCCGCGGTCCGGCGTCGGCTCGCGTTATTCGGGTCGTACCGAAGTTGGCAGGCGGAGAACGCCCGTCCTCCCGTCACGGCCCACACCGGCCTCAACGCGGCCTGCGCCGAAGCGTTTTCCCTATTGCCCCAGGTACTTCCGGAGTTGGGTCGGGTCCTGCAACTGTGGCGGGGGCAAATGTTACCCGCGTTCCCCTGCCTGTGCGACGTTCATACCGGACACGTGCTGTTCACCGGAGACAGTGTGGCCGGCGTGATCGATTACGGGGCGATGAAGATCGACCACCCGGCCGTCGATCTGGCCCGTTACCTCGGGGCCGCGACGACCGGGGATGCCGGACGGTTGAACGTCGGGCTGGACGCCTATCGCCGGTCCGGGCCTCCGGTCGAAGTGCCGGCCCAACTGGTGGAGCTACTCGACCGGAGCGGCACGGCCGGGGGTCTTGCGAACTGGCTACTCCGGATTTCGGCCGGGCACCCGATCGAGGATCCGAAAACTGTAGCCCGGCGAATGGCCCGAATGCTTTCCCGGCTGGCGGACAGTCCGGGCGGGACGCCCGCTTTGATGTGACCGACACGGGGCGGGACGAGCCCGTCAAAGAGACTGGCGAATCGTCCCACGGCCGGCCCGAGTCCGACTCGCGGGCGGGACGGGGTTGCACTAGAATGCGGGCAATGAATAATTACGCTCGGGGGCCGACCATTGTCGATCGTCGCCGTTTGTCCTCACTGTGAAACGCAGTTCACCCTCAGCCCGGACCTGGCCGGGAAGGCGATGCGGTGCCCGAACCCGGACTGCCGGGAGGTATTCACGGTCGCGGAAGTGGGTGCCGCTCCGGCTCCGGAGGCGATCCCGCCCGAACCGAAGCCGTCCTCGGCTCCGACCGTTGCCGCCAATTCCGGCCTGCTGACCGATTTCGTTCCCGTGTTGGAAGTCGAAGCCGTCTTGCCCGCCCCGGCGTTGGAAGTGGAACGAATCGACCCGGAACCGTTCCGTTTCGCACCGGAGCCGGCACCGGTTCGCGTGGTGCCGCCACTCCTTCAGGCCACGTTGCTCCCTCCAATCCCCCCGACGACAACGGCACACGCCGCCGGGCCGAAAGAAGTGAAGTGGAATGCGTCGCTGGAGACGCCCGCAGTGAAAGCGGGTCCTGTCGTTCCCGCCCGCCCCGCCCCTAACAAAGACGACGACGAACTCGCCGCGGCCATTGCCGCCCGCAAACTGGCCCAACGGCGGATTAACCCCCGCCGCGTGCTGTACGTCATTCTCGCCGGCATCGTCCTCTTCGGTGCGGGGGCCGTCATCAAGGTCGTCTGGTTCAACGCGAAGACCGAGGAGAAGCTGGCTCAGGAGGCGAAGGAAGAATACGGGAAATCGAACTACGCTCCGGCCGTGGAGAAGTACGAGCAACTTCTCGCGCGCTTTCCCGAAAGCGCGTCCAGGGACGAATACGAGTTCTTCCTCGCCTTGGCGAAAGTCCGCGGGGCCGTCTCATCGGTCGTGGTGGCGGACAACCCGTACCCGGCGGTGAAGTCGTATCGGGAATTTGTCGAAACGTATGGGACGTCGCCGTTCGCGAAGCCGGACGGGGGGCCGAACTCCATCGATGTTTTGGAAACGGGTAAGCAGGCGGTTGACGGGTTGATCGCGTGCGGGAACGAGCGGTTGAAAGCGTTTCGCAGCGAAGGCCGGCAAAAGCCCGAGCAACTCGACGACGCCGACAAGGCCGTCGTCGCGGCGAAGGAACTGCTCCCGACCGTCGAAGGGTTTAGGGATAAGGACACGCCACCGCTGGACGCGCAACGGACGGGCATGGCCAAGGCGGCCGGCGAGATCGCGGCCGAGCGGCACCGGCTGGCGGTGCTCGCACCGTATCGGGGTTTGCCCGAAGACCCGACAGACGAGCGGATTGTGAGGTTCGAGGCGGTGCTGAAGAAGGAGAAACTCGACGCGGATGAAGAGGCGAAGGTAATTGTGAATCGGGCGAAATCGGCGTTGCGGGGCCTGGTGAGGCCGGAACGGCAGAACATTCCCGCCGGCTCGGCCCCGGGCGACGCGGCCCCGTCGTTCGTTCCCGTCGCGGCGGTCGAAACTCCGCCAGGCCCACCCGGCTCCGAGCGGAAATCCGCCGGGGCAGAAGTGTTCTTCGCCCGAGCCCGGGGAATCCTGTTCGCCTTCGACGCCGACACCGGTCAGCCGCTCTGGCAGGCCCGGGTCTCGTCGGCCACCGCCAACCCGTTCTCGTCCGACCTGCCCACCCGCGCCCGGTCGGTCGACGGCGACTCCGAAATCGTCGTCGTCGCCTCGGACCTCGGCCTGTCCCCCGCACTCACCGCCCGCGACGCCCGCACCGGCGAGGCCCTCTGGCACCAGCCGCTCGAAGCGCCGGTCGCCGGCCGGCCCGTCGTCGTCAAACGACGCGTCTACGCCCCGCTCCGCGACCCGTTCGGTACCGTTGCCGAATTCGACCTGACCGACGGCACTCGTATCGGCCAAATCCGCCTCCGCCAGCCGATCGGCCCCGGGGCCAGCCTCCGCCCCGGCACCGGCCTGCTCTACGTCGCCGCCGAGGCCCGCCGCGTCTTCGTCCTCGACGTCGACGCCCGCGACGTCGACGGCAACCGCCAACCCGCCCGGTGCGTGCAGATCGTGCCCACCGAACACGCGAGCGATACCCTTCGCGGGCCGCCCGTCGTCGTCGGCCCGCCCGGCGTCGGCCCCGCGCCGCGGTTCCTGGTCGTGTTGCAATCCGACGGACCTGCCGGGATGAAACTCCGCGCCTACCCCGTCGCCGATCCGCCCCGCGTCGTAGACCCGGCCGCCCCGATCCCCGAACTGCCCTTCGCACCGCCCGCCGTCGAAACCACCATCGCCGGTTGGGCCACGTTCGCCCCCGCCTCCGACGGCGAACGGTGCGCCGTGGTCACCGATCGCGGCGTGTTCGCCGAGTTCGGCGTGAACCAACTCTCGAACGCGGACGACGCGGTGTTCCGCATCCCGGTGACGTACGTACCCACGGTGAAGCCGGGCTCCGCCGTGCCGGGCCAGGTGGTGCTGGCGGACGAAGACTCGACGTGGGTGCTGGCCGGTGGCGACCTCGTGCGCCTGCGGTTGGCGGTCGACATCAAGGACGGGTGGAAGCTCATCCCCGCCGGGTTACCCCGACCGCTCGGCGAACCGTTGCACCGGCCGCAGGTCAATGCCCGCCGCGACCTGGTGATGGTGACCGTGCGGTCCCCCGCCTCCGGCGCGTGCCGAGCCGTCTGCTTCGACCCGCGCGACGGCCGTATCGCCTGGCAGCGGCAACTCGGCGCCGTGCCCCTGACCGCACCCATCGCCACCACGGCGGGCGTATTGATCCCCGACGAAGACGGCGGCGCGGTGCGACTCGACCCGAAGGCCGCCGTCTCGGGAACGAAACCGATTGCGGCGGACGCGGCGGTTTGCCCCCCCGTGCCGCGCCCGGCCGGTCCCGCCGCAGCCGCCGCCAACGACAAGGCCGCCTGGTTCCTCGTCCCCGAGTGGGGTGAAGGGGATTCCACCTTATTGCGAATCCGGTCCGTCGTCGCCGGGGCGCTCGCCACGAACACCGCCGTCCCGCTGCCCGCCGCACTCGCCGGCGCACCGCTCGCTCTGGGCGAAGCTCTCTTTCTCCCGCTCGCCGACGGCCTCGTGTACCGGTTCGTGCCGGGAGCGGACAAACTCGTACCGGGCCAGTCGTGGAAGGCGGACGGGGCCGCGGCCGAAGCCACCTGTTTCCTCGCCGCTGGGGACGGCGACACGTTCTACGCCACCGACGGTAACGACCGCTTCCGCGGCTGGAGTTGGCCTGCCGACCCCGATGCGAAGATGGCCTCCGCCACGGGCTTGTGGGACGGCATTGGCCCGATCGTGTTACCGCCGGTTCTCGCGGCCGGGAAGGACGGGAAAAAACTGCTGATCGTCGCCGACGCCGGTGGCTTCGCCGCCTATTCTCCGGACCACACCGGCGAGCCGATCCGCAAATGGCGGTGCGGCAAGGAACTCCCCGCCGGCAAGCCGACACAGGGGCCGATTCCGATCCCCGGGACGACCCGCATCCTGTTCGGCGTCGGCGGCCGCCACGTCGTCGCGCTCCAACCCGACGCCGACGCCCCCGCCTGGGTTTCGTCTCCCAAAAACCTGGCCGACCCCGGCGGCGAACTGATCGGCCTCTCCACCGACGGGTCCAAAGTTTACGCCACTACCGCCGCCGGGTTCATCCGCGTCCTCAAAGCCGACACCGGCACCCCTCTCGGCGACCCCGTATCCGCCGGCATCCCCGGCGCACTCCCCTCCCCGCACGGCACAGCAACCCCCTTCGGCCCGAACATGCTCGTCGTCCCCATGATCGACGGGACCGTGGTCGTCGTGTTCGTGCCGTGAAACTATTTCCCCGCCCGTGGCGGCGGGGCGAGTTCGCGGGGATTGAGTTGCTTCTCTGCGGCGAGCTTGGTCTTCCACTCTTCGTCGTTCGGCTCATGCTTCAGGAGTTGACGAAGATGGAACGCGGCGGCGAAGGAATCCTTTGCGGCTTCGGCCTCGGTCCAGCCGGTCGGCGTACCAGGCCTTTTTCTGTGCGTCGTTCGGCCCGGCGAACTCGGTAGGGTCTTTGGCCCTCCTTTCGGGTCGAAGAGCACGAAGTTCGGCACTTGACAAGGACTGAATCGAACCGGTTGCGTCGATAGAGGCACCACTTTGCAACTGGGCGAGATTGACGCGATCGGCGTCGGACAAGTTCTCCGGTTTCAGATTCCAGACGCGGGCGGGATGGCCCATACTCGCGGTGACCACCTGCCGGCCGTCGGGCGAAAACGGCGCAGACAAGACCTGACTCCCTTGTTCCATCGGCGGGGAGAGGCATAGCCCCGATTCAATCGCCCGGTCTCGGGTGAACGATCAGCCCACGTACACCCCGCCGACATAGCCCGGGAAGACGTCGAAGGAGAAGAGTTCGGTCGGGGTGCCGGTGGCGGTGACGTTTTTGCCGAGGAAGGCGGTGACGTTCGTGCCGGCCCCGGTGCCGTCGCCGACGACGAGGTCGGCTTTGGCGTCGCCGTCGAGGTTGCGGGCGACGACGCGGACGCCGCCGCGGTTGTCGAAGTTGCCGGCGAAGAAGTTGGCGATTGGGACGGACGAGCCTTGCATTAAGTTCTTGCCGGAGAGGGCGAGCACCCGCGGTCCGCCGCCGGGGCCGCCGCCGCCGATGATGTCGGCGTAGCCGTCGCCGTCGAGGTCACCGGCGGTGAGGAAGACGCCGTTGCGGAGGGACGGTTCGAACAGGAAGAAGTCGCCCGTGAGTTTCGGCGGGGCGGCTTTGGCCAACTGGCTGCCGTCGAATATGGCAACACGCGGTCCGCCGCTGAACCCGGCGGCCACGAGTAGGTCGTCCTTGCCGTCGCCGTTGACGTCACCCAGGGCGGCCCGGGCCCCGCCGAAGAAGTTCGGGTCGACGATGCCGAAGAAGTCGTTCATCTGGGTGAAGCCGGCGCCGCTAAAGATCCGCACCCGCGGGCCGCCGCCCTGATCGGGCGTAATCACCAGATCGGCCTTGCCGTCGCCGTTGACGTCCCCCGCGGCGACATAAACTCCGCCGGTAAACGCGGCCTCGAACGGGTTGACCGCGAACAATTGGTGGTGGTCTTTCC
Source organism: Fimbriiglobus sp. (assembly GCA_036493815.1). Classification (GTDB taxonomy): domain Bacteria; phylum Planctomycetota; class Planctomycetia; order Gemmatales; family Gemmataceae; genus DASXPC01. The sequence goes on from DASXPC010000386.1 coordinate 12,011, forward strand.
CGTCGAGAATGACGACGTGCGTGGCCGAGCCGGGCCCGGTGCCCGCGACGAGGTCGGCCACGCCGTCGCCGTTGAAGTCCGCACTCGTCACCCGCACGCCTCCGGTGAGGCCAGGGAACGCGTTCAAAGCGAAACGGAGCGTGCCGTCCGGATTGAAAAGCTGCACGTCTCCCGTCATGCCGTTGCCGGTGGCGAACTGACTGTAGCCGACGAGCGTAGGCGGCGACGCGGGGGGTGGCGATGTCGGCGGCGGCGAAGTCGGGGGTGGTGATGTTGGTGGCGAAGTCGGTGGCGGGGATGTCGGGGGCGGCGAAGTCGGCGGCGGGCTGGTCGGCGGACTGGTGCCGAAGGTGAAATCGTCGGCCGCGGTGTTCGCCGAGGTGCCGTAGCCGAAGAATATCGATTGGTGATCCGCATCATTCTGGACTGAGCCGGACTGAACGCGGACGTCGACCGAACCCGCCGCGTGGGCCGGCACGGTCACGTTCAGCGTCGTATCGGAGACGATCGTAAACGCGGCCGGCGTCGTACCGAACAGGACGTGCAGGTTCCCCGCGGCCCCGGAAAAGTTCTGACCGGTCACGATCAGATTCGTTCCGCCGGCCGTCGGCCCCGTCGCGGCACCCAGACCCGTCACGACCGGTGTCAGGTCGACCACGTCGAAATCGGTCGCGTGGATCGCCCGGAGCAGGAGCATGGAATCCATATTCCACTGCGTAGACGGCACGCCCTGGAAATACATGTTGCTGCCGTTATCCGCGACGATCATGCCGTAATCTTTCATCGCCTGGGCGACCGCTTTCACTTCCGGCGGCCAGGAGGCGGGAATGACGAACGAGGCCTTCAGCCGGAACCGGTCGCCCATTCGCGGCAAATTGCTGCCCGTGCGGCTGCTTGCCTCGTGGGATGCGGGATAGACGTATTCGTCCAGCGTCTGCTGCACCGTGAACCGGATAGCGTGGTCGATGGCCCCTTGTCCGCCCTGGGATGCCGGAAGGGCCTCGTCCGGCCGAACGAGGCCGGGAAGGATCGGCAGCCCCGCCGCGTCCGCACTCGTCCACCCCAGCGTTCGGAACGAGTCCGTATTCAGATTCCATTCCGACAATTGATAGGCCCCCCACGCCCCGGTCGGGTGGGGGTCGCCGGGCGACGAGTCGTAACTGGGAAAGGTCGTTTCGGTCGGCCGGGCGGTCGCGAAGGTTTCATAAAGGATGTTGGCGGTCTTGTCGTAAATGAGCATGTGAGAGTCGCCGCGGCCGATGGGTGAACCGGGCCCGGTCGGCCCGTCCCCTTCGATCACCGCATTGGCGGGAATCGGTACGAGTACGGGGTCGCTTTCGTCCGCGTACCCGTTTGCCCCGATGACGACCTGGACCTTGGGAACGCTCGAATCGACGACGTTGACCGGGATGCCATACAAGGCCCCGTCGGTGGCGGGGTTTCCGAAATCGGGGTGCAGGGCCGTATTGCCGATGTGGGAGATAATCGCCGCGGAATTCGCGGCCACCGGGGCGTTCGTGATGACCTGATTCCACGGGTTGTCGGACGGGAAGAGCTGGTTGCCCCAGAACGTCGGGACGATTCGGCCTTCGAGTTCGACAAAATTCGGTTTGGGAGATTTCGTGCGGGTGCGCATTGCTTCACCGGTTCGGCCGGGTCGGGTTCGGGACGGATAATAGGATGGGGCGATTGGCGGAACCCTAGCACACCCACGGGCTCCCGGGCAACTCGCCTCGCCTTGGAATACCCGTTCCCAGTAAACTGACCTTTCGCGACACCGCAACATCACGGCGAGGGCTTCATGGGCGAGCGGTACATTTACAACATTGAACACCTCACGAAACATTACGGGAAGAAGGAAGTCCTCAAGGACATCAACCTCTACTTCTACCCGGGCGCGAAGATCGGGGTGATCGGCAACAATGGGTCCGGGAAATCCACGTTGCTGAAAATCATGGCCCAGGCGGATAAGGAGTTTATGGGCACGGCCTGGCCCGAACCCGGGGCGTCCATCGGCTACGTGCCCCAGGAACCCCGGCTGACCGCGGAGAAGACGGTCCTGGAAAACGTCGAAGAAGCGGTCGAGCCGATCCGGGCCTTGTTACGCCGGCAGGAAGAAATCGGCGAGGCGATGGGCACCGCCGATGAGGCCCAGTTCGAGAAACTGACGGCGGACATGGACCGGGTGCAGGCGAAAATCGACGCTGCGGATGCGTACAACCTCGACCGGACGCTCGAAGTCGCCATGGACGCGATGCGGCTACCGCCCGGCGAGGCTCCCGTCGAACAGCTTTCCGGCGGCGAACGGCGGCGGGTCGCCCTGTGCAAGACCCTCCTGCAGCGGCCCGACCTGCTCCTCCTCGACGAGCCGACCAATCACCTCGACGCGGAATCGGTGGACTGGCTGGAACGTCATTTGAAGGAGTACCCCGGGGCTGTGGTAGCCGTCACGCACGACCGGTATTTTCTCGACAACGTGGCGAAATGGATTCTCGAACTCGACCGCGGCCGGGGGTATCCGTGGTCCGGCAATTATTCCGGCTGGCTCGAACAGAAGCGGAAACGGTTGCAAGTCGAAGAGAAACAGGAAACCGCCCGGCAAAAGCAACTGGAACGCGAACTGGAATGGGCCCGGATGGCCCCGCGGGCTCGGATGGCGAAGAGCAAGGCCCGGCTCGCGGCCATCGACAAACTGCAATCCCAGGTTGTGGAGGACAAGGACGAAGACCTGCTCATCCAGATCCCCGCCGGGCCGCCACTTGGCGATCTCGTGGTGCGGGCCGAAGGATTAAAGAAGGCGTTCGGCGACAACCTCTTGTTCGAGGACATGACGTTCAACCTGCCCAAGGGCGGTATCGTCGGCGTCATCGGCCCGAACGGAGCGGGGAAGACGACGCTGTTCAAGATGATCGTCGGCCAGGAATCGCCGGACTCTGGCAAGCTCACCGTCGGACCGTCGGTGCAAGTGGCCTACGTGGACCAGAACCGCGACGCCTTGCAGGCCGACAAATCGATCTTCGAAGAGATCACAGGCGGCACCGACCACATCATTCTCGGCAAACAGAAAGTGGCGAGCCGGGGATACGTGGCCCGGTTCAACTTCAAGGGGCCGGACCAGCAGAAAAAAGTCGGCGACTGCTCCGGCGGTGAACGCAACCGCATCCACCTGGCGAAACTCCTCCGCACTGGCGGAAACTTGCTCCTGCTCGACGAACCGACGAACGACCTCGACGTGGACACGTTGCGGGCCTTGGAGGAAGCCCTGGTGAACTTCGCCGGCTGCTGCGTCGTCATCAGCCACGACCGCTGGTTCCTCGACCGCATCGCCACGCACATCCTGGCATTCGAGGGGGAAAGCAAAGTGGTCTGGTGCGAAGGGAACTTCCAAGTGTACGAAGAACAACGGCACGCGAGGCTTGGCACCGCCGCCGACCAGCCGCACCGGATCAAATACAAAAAACTGAAGGGATAGTACGACGGTGGAGGGCTGCGAACAGATGATCACCAAGGACAACATGATGGGAGTGCTGGTCAAAGCCTGCCCATCCTTCGCCCCGCAATGGAAGGATTTCCAAGAGGAATGGCGTGAGAAGGCCGACAACCTGCCACTGTACCTGGTACTGGCCGATTTCGCCCGGCATCTCATCGGTATGGTCGAGCGAGGCGAGATGGCTGGATTGCCAAGCGTGTTCGCGGCAGTCGAACGGTTGCATGATGAGGGCGAACACTATGTGCGGGAAGCGACCACGGTCGGATTGCTGGAGGACTTGCAGAACCTCAATCTACATAAAAACGGCACAGTGCCTGAGAAGTTCCGCCCATATCTCGGTCCGAAATCGACCCGTTGGTGGAATAAGTTGGATTGTTTCTGGCAAAACGAGGAGTTGCTCGCTGACGGATAACGAGCAGTTGACCCGCCCGGAAAGTCATGGCCACTAAATGAAGGAAAAAACAATCCATGATTGAATTACAAGAAACCAAGAAAACTTACACCCAGGGCCGTCGCACGGTCGAGGCGGTGCGTGGCGTGTCACTGAACGTCGATAGTGGCGAGTTCGTCACCATCATGGGGCCATCCGGATCGGGGAAATCGACGCTGCTCCACCTCATGGGGGCGCTCGACACGCCCACGTCGGGCACCGCCCGGTTTCACGGGCAGGATTTGCAGACTCTTTCCGATCGGCAACGGTCGCTGCTTCGCCGAGATCGCATCGGATTTATTTTTCAGGCTTTTAACCTACTCCCTACGCTGACCGCCGCGGAGAATGTGGCCTTGCCGCTGCTCCTCGGCGGCACCAATCGGCGAGAGGCGATTGACCGGGCATTCGCCGCGCTCACCCGCGTCGGTCTGGCCCATCGGGCGGAGCACTACCCGGAAGAAATGTCCGGCGGGGAAATGCAGCGGGTGGCCGTGGCCCGGGCCGTGGTCGGCGAACCGGAAGCGGTGCTCTGCGACGAGCCGACGGGCAACCTCGATTCGGCCACGAGCAGGGAAATCCTTTTGCTTTTAGCCTCGCTGCCCGAACCCGGCCGGCGGTGCGTGGTCGTGGTCACGCACGACGTTTCCGCCGCCGCGTTCGGCACCCGACTCGTCAAAATCCGCGACGGCGTACTCGAATCCGACGAACAAGTGACCCGCGCGGCTTAAGTTGCCCTTACGGACGAGGCAGGAGTTCGGGCACAATACGAGTTCGGCAACGGACTGCCCTACGGATCGTTTCATGTCACTGTACCGCCTCCTCAGCCTTCGCTACCTGTTCCACCGCTGGGACCGGGCCGCCCTGATCGTGGCCAGCATCGCCCTCGGCGTCGCCACCCTCGTCTCCGCCCGCATCCTCAACGCGATGGTCGAGACGGCCACGAACCAGACGACCACGCCGCTCGGGATCGGTGACCTTTACGTTTCGAACGGCGAACTCGGCGTCCCACGCAACGTCGCGGACGATCTGGACCGGGCGGAGATTCCGGGCGTCGCGTCGGTTCAACCGCTGGTGGTCGAACGGGTGACGCTGCCCGTTCTGGCGAATCGGCCGGCCGTGCTCGTCGGGGCGGAACTCTCGGCCCAGTTGCTGAAGGAGAACAATACGCTCGGCGTGAAGGTCCACGCGACCGGGGCGTTCAACCTGTTCGGCGGCCGGCTCGTTTCGGTCAGCCGGTCCGTGTACGATGCGTGGCAACAGACCGGGGCGAAGAAGAACGACCCATTCCCGGTGAAATACGGGACGAAACAGATCGACTGCGTGGTGGTAGCGGTACTGGACATCGCCGATGATTCCCCGCTGGCGGGGCTGGGTCAGAACGTGGTGGGGATGGAGTTGGGCCAAGCGGCGCGGTTCATTCGGGCGGGTCCGCCCGACGGTGGGGCGGCGGTGGCCGGGACGCTCGCGGAACCGGCCTGGGAAGCGATGTTTCCCCCCCGGGTGAACCGGATCGACTTGTACCTTACTTCGGAAGGAAAGGCGGACCGGGACCGGGTCCAATCCGCCGCTTTGGCCGTCGTCGGCGACCGGGCCCGGGTCAACACGCCGGAAGTCCAGGGCCAGTCCACCAAGGAAATCGTGAACGGGTTGCAACTCGGTTTTCTACTCTGTTCGGCCGGGGCGATGGTGGTCGGCCTGTTCCTCGTTTACAACGCCCTCGCCGTCACCGTGGCCGAGCGGCGGCACGACATCGGCATCCTCCGCTCGGTCGGGGCGACCCGACCGCAGATCGTTTGGATGTTCGCCTTCGCCGCCGTGGCGCTCGGCGTGATCGGCGCGACCCTCGGCGTGCCGCTGGGCATCGGGCTCGCCAAGGCCACGGTCGCCCAGTTCCGGGTGGAACTCGGCACGTCGTTTCTGAACGCGGACGTCCATGCCGGCTGGCCGACGGTCGGAACGGTGGGTTTGGCGGTTCTCGCGGGCGTGGCGACGTCGGTTCTCGCGGCGATCGTGCCGTCGGTTCAAGCCGCCTACGCCGAACCGGCCGATGCCGTCCGACGAGTCCCCGGCGTTGTCGGCGGGGCGTGGCGGACAGCCCACCGGGCGGCCTGCGCGTCCCTCGTCGCCGGCGGCGTGGCTCTGATCTTCACCCGGCACGATCTGCCGCCGCGGGTCGGGGCCTTCGGCGGCATGATGGCGGCCCTGATCGGGCTCCTGCTCGCCGCCCCGATCTTCGTCGGGCTGTTCGTCCGCCTGCTTCACCCCCTCCTCCGAAGGGTGCTGCCCATCGAAGCCCGGCTGGCCGCGGACAACCTCACCCGCAGCCCAGGCCGGACCGGCGTCGTCATCGGCGCCCTCGGGGCCGGGGTCGCGGTGATGATCCAGACGGCCGGCGTGGGAAAGAGCAACGAAGAGCCGTTCGTCGCCTGGCTCGACCAGATGATTCAGGCGGACCAGTACGTGTTTTCCGACAACCTGATGTCGGCGACGTGGTCGCAGGCGCCGATGGAGCCGCGGGTGGTCGAGCAACTTCGGGAGGTGCCGGGCGTCGACCGGGCCACCGGGCTGCGATTCGTTCACCCGGAGTACAACGGGACGATCGTTTTCCTGATCGCGCTCGACTGCCGGACGTTCGCCGAGGCGGTGTCGTCTCGCGGGGCGGGCCCGCCGGATTTGGAAAAGTACAAGCGCGTGTCGGGTACGCGGGTGCTGGTGTCCGACAACTTTGCAGTCCGTCACGGAGTAAAGCCGGGAGACGTGCTGTTGTTCCCCGGGTCGAAAGGGAACGTCGCACTGACCGTTGTCGATACGGTGGTCGACTTTTCCTGGAACCGCGGCACCATCATTATGGACCGCACGGCATACGCGAAGCAGTTCGACGACGACCGGGTCGACCTCTGCCACATTTTCTACAAGAATCCGGACGACGCCGCGACGCGGAAGCGGGTCGCGGCCGTGCTGGCGAAATTCGGCCTGCAATCGACCGACCGGACGACCCTGCGTACATTCCTTTCGGAACTCGTCAACCGGATGTACGTGCTCGCATACCTTCAGCAGATCATCGTCGGCGTCGTTGCCGCGCTCGGCGTCGTCACGGCCCTGTTAATCTCCGTGCTGCAACGAAAACGCGAGTTGGGGTTGCTGCTCGCCGTGGGGGCAACGCCGGGGCAGGTGATCCGGAGCGTGCTGGCCGAGGCCGTGCTGATGGGGGTGTTCGGCACCATCCTCGGCATTCTGATCGGTCTGCCGTTGCAGTGGTACGTTCTGAAAGTCGTGCTCTTCGAAGAATCCGGCTTCACCTTCGACGTGCTCGTCCCCTGGAAGCAGGCCGCGGCGATTGCCATCGGGGCCATTACCGTCGCGGCCCTGGCAGGATTATTGCCGGCGATTCATGCGGTACGGACGCGGATTACCGACGCGCTGGCGTATGAATAGCTTGGCTCCAATTTCGTTTACAACTCTGAACCGAAAACATCCGAATCGACGGTCACCCAAGACAGAATCTCTGTCTTGGGTGACTCTCGTTTTTCACATGTACGCCGGCAGTCCATTGTGCTTTGTGACAACTCGGGAATGGGGCCAGTTAACGTGGCGAAGAGCGTAACTCTTAACGAGCCTCCCGATAATACGACCTGAGCGGCGGGTACGTCCGACTGCCATGGCCAAATCTCCGTATGTGCCGCTCCAACCGACATCGAGTAGAGCTTCCAGAGTTTGGTAAGTCGCACTAAGAAAACAGGACGGAACCATTTTGAAACCTCCGAGGGTGGGATCAAATTGAGGGATCGGTAAGGGCGTCGATCATTCGTTGACTCAGTGCATATTGTCCGTCTGCGGGTCGGCCAAACACCCTAGTTCCGCCATGTTTTGCCTCAATCCGACCTAGGGTGTTCATCTTGCTGCCGACTTTTTTGGGGATCCAACTGGACCCTAAGAGACTACAAATCTGCGCGGCAGTATAGGGTTGGTCGGCAACAAAAAATCGGGCACAAGGCAACACGAAATCGCGTCCCACTTTCGTACGTTTTGTGTGGCGGACTAAATCGTGCGGAACTCCCTGCGCCCGGGACCGCTTGTACTTCATTAATCGCTCGATCCATTGTTGATCTTGGGGGTCGCGAGTGTCGAACCCGAAAGTTACGTCGTGAGTAGGCATGCCGGGACTCCGCAAGGGCATGCCAAATTGTAGCAAGACAGAAAGCGTAGTC
>DASXPC010000387.1:0-10165 GCA_036493815.1 Fimbriiglobus sp.
AAACCGCTTTTTTCGGTTCCGGTAATTGTAACAGACCGGTTCTTGTTAATAATTCAGTTGGAGCATGAACGAGTAAATAGGCTCCAACCCACGGGTCGAATCCAGCCACTTCAAACTCGATATCTCTACCACTTCCTGCAAGGTGCGTAGCGATCTAATTGGCATGGGAGTATGGACTTATCGCGAAATCCGGTGTGGCGCGAACGGGCAAAAAAATCTAAAATGGGTAGACAATAAACTTGGCAATCAGTGCGGACTCCAATGGATCGCGAGTACCCGCAAGTCTTTTCAGAATGCGGCCGGGCCGGTCGCGGTCCATCGAACGGTAAATTATTCGTGCCGCAGGGCTTCGATTGGGTCCAGCCGGGCGGCCCGCCATGCGGGCATAATTCCCGACAGAAGGCCCACGAAGAGCGATACGGCGAAGGCAACGATCGGCGACCAGGTTTGGACGATCGTTGGGGCGCCGAATGCGGTGGTGACGAGGTAGCAGAGGCTGAACCCGAGTCCGATGCCGACGATTCCGCCTGCACACGTGAGGATCACGGTTTCGACGAGGAATTGGCGGGCGATATCTTTCCGTTTGGCGCCGAGTGCCCGGCGGACGCCGATTTCTTTCGTCCGCTCGGTCACGGTCGCCAGCATGATGTTCATGATGCCGATGCCGCCGACCAAAAGTGAGATGCACGCGATGGCGGCGAGCATCTGGTTGAACGTCCGCTGCGATTCCTCGGCACTGCGGAGCAAATCGAGCGGAACGAGCACGCGGACGTCTTTCCGCGGGTGGTAGGCGTCGATCACGGACTGGATGGCCTTGGCCGTCCGGAAGACATTTTCCATTTTGTCGACCGTAACGAGGGCCTGGTGGATTTCGACGCGTTCCAGGGAAAAACTGCCGGGCCGCCAGCGAATAATGTCCTTGCCGAGCCGTACGATATCGCTCGTGTACGGCATGAAGGCGACCTTGTTGAAATCGGCGTCGCCGCCGCCGTCTTTGCCGCCACTCGCCAGGGTTTTCGGCGCGGTGACGCCGACGACGATAAACGCCTTGATCGAATCGAGTTGTTCGAACCCCACGGATTTCCCGACCGGGTCTTCGGCCGGGAATAGCTTCTCCGCCGCTTCGGCACCGAGGACGACCACATTTGCGAACGTGTCTTCGTCGAGCGAGGTGAATCCCCGGCCGCGGTCGATTGTGATGTTGTTATGGGCGAAATAGTCCGGGGTGATACTGACGATCCGGACTTCGAGTTTGCGGTCCTTGTACCGGGCCGTTTTCGAATAGTCGCGGGTTGGCGACACGTCGACGACGGTGGGGATGGCACTGCGGATGCGGGCGACGTCTTCGCGGAGCAGGCCGTAAGCCGTCTGATCGACCCCTTTCTGCTGATCCGGTTCGTCGGTCGGCTTGACGCTCTTGAGGACGATCGTGTTGGCCCCGAGGTCGGCGAACTGCTTCAAGGCCTGGGCTTTTTTCCCTTCACCGACGGCGAGCATGACGATGACGGACCCGACTCCGAGAACGATGCCGAGAGTGGTAAGCCCGGACCGCAGCGGGTGCCCGGCGAGGCTGCGGACCCCGAGGCGGGCGGCGTGGGTGAAGGATTGGAGGATCATAAGGCGTCGGCCGGAGCGGTGTCGCCGCTTCGGTCATTTTGCGTCACGACCCGCCGGAGGAGGCCGCCGTGGGTTGTCCCTCGGCCAACGGAAGTGACGGCTTTGACACGGGATCTTTCTTCCGGACTTCCGGCGTCTTCTCCGCGGCCTTCGTGTCCGCTGCGGCCCGGGTCCGGGCATCCAGGGCGAGCAATTCCCCCTCCCCGACTCCGCCGAGGATCTGGACCATCGTATCGTTCCGCTCTCCGATCTCGACTTCGCGGCGTTCGATGTCGGAACCTTTGACCACGTAGGCCACGTTTTTGCCGCCGAATTCGGAAACGGTTTGCAACGGGACGAGGAGGACGTTGGACAGGTTACGGAGAACGATTTTAACCTCGGCCGTCATACCGGGCTTGAGCCCGGCGTCGGCCGGCAGGTCGTCGATCGACGCAATGACCTCGTACTCCTTCACCGCACCGCCGCGCCACCCGTCTTGCGACGCCACCGAGCCGACGGACATTACCTTGCCGTGGAGTATGCGGCCGGGAAGGGCTTCGATGGTCATGCGGGCGGGAAGGTCCTTGACGACGCGTTTGACGACGGATTCGTGGACCTTGAGTTTTACCCGCATGTGGGCCAGGTCGGGTAGGGAAAAGATCTGCTGTCGGTAAAACAGCGTCGTCCCGGGTTGAATGCGATAACTGTCGTCCCATGGCCGGGAGTTGGAGTAGATGACGATGCCGTCCTGCGGGGCCTTGATGACGCACCGGCCGACCTGATCCGAGATTCGCTTCAGCGTGGTCTTTTCGATCGCGAGAGTACTCTCAGCCGCCCGGAGGTCGCCTCGCGCTTTTTCGTTCGCCGCGTCCGCAGATTTCTGGGCCCGCACCCGGTCCCGCTTGGCGTTCGATGCCTTGGCTTCGAGTTCGAGCAGGTCGCGCCGCTTGGTCACGTTTACCAGAAGTGCCAGGGTGGCTTCCTGTGCGAGTGTGTTCGTTTTCATGCTGAAAACTTCGAGTTCCTTTTGCCGCACCTGCTCCATCTGCCCCTGTCCCTTGCGGACCAGATTCTTGGCATATTCCAGGTTGTCTTCCGACTCCTTGAGTTCCTTTTTGCTCTTGTCGAGTAGGCCCTTCTTCGTTTCGTAATCGACCTTGAACTTGCCGGTGAGGTAGGTTTCGAAGTCGATATTCGCGAGTTCGAGGGCGAGTTGGGCGTTGGCGACTTCCGTTTCGCCCTTGTTGATCTGAACGTCGAGATCGCTCTTGGCCGCCTTGAGTTTCCCTTCGGCCTGCTCGACCTTCACCTCCTGTTCGCTCTTGAGTTTGAGTAGTGCGTCGGTATCGATCCGACCGACCTCGTCCCCTTTTTTCACGTGAGTTCCCTCGGGCACGATGCTGACGAGCTTGCCACCCCCTTCGAGGTCGCAATTGACCTGAATCGAGTTGACCGCCTCGAGTTCGCCGCGATCGGTGACGGGAACTTCCATGTCGCCCCGTTGCACCGGGGCGGTGAGAACTTCTTGGTTATCTTTGGCGGGAACGATCCATCGATAGGCGGAAGGTCCGCCGAACCACACCGCAGCCCCGACGCCGGCGACGACGACGCCGTAGGAAAGCCATTTCCCCGCGGAGCTATTTTTTCGGCGGGGCAATCCCCGAGGCAGGTGTAGCGGGGGCAGGGATGGGTTCTCGAGAGGGGACAGCAGCATCGGGTCGGAAGAGGTTGAGATCACAGGGGAACCCTCGGTCGTCGAGTTGGAGCGCTTCCAAGTCTAAGAATAGCTGAATTCTCTGTTGCTCGTAACTCACATAATTACCGACGAAATCATTCTTTGAATTTAACAGGTCCTGCAGGGCTTGGAGAATATCGATCGTGACGGTGGACGACTGGTTTTTCTGGTCGAGGGCGGCCAGTCGGGTGGCTTCCAGTCGGCGGACGTTGGTCACGACCTGAAGTTTGGAGATCTCGAAACTCACCTTGGCCAGGGCGAGTTGGCGGAGGTCGTTTCGGACATTTTGCTCGATGGAGTCGGACAGGGCCATAAAGTTCCGCCGCGAACGTTGATAGGTGATGATGCTGGCCCGGTACGCGTTCCTTTCGGCCTGGCGGTTGAGCGGGCCGTCGAATTGGACGCCGACCGAAAATTGGCTGGCTTCCGCGGAATATGCGAACGGGTTTTTCCCGAACGGCGTGGTGGCGACGTTGGCCGTCGAGGTGACGTTCAGATCGCTTTGCAAGGCGTTGGCCGCGACCGTTACGTTCCGCCAACTGTCGGTCACCTGCCCGACCAGGTTTTTTAAGTCCAGTCTGTTTTCTTTGGCGAACCGGAGCGCGTCGTCTTCGGGGATCGACACGTCGGTGAGCTTGATGCGGTTGATTCGGGACTGGGATTGGATCGTTATGGCCGAGTCGAGAACGCCGAGGGTGTCCTGCGTCAATTTGAGCATTGTTTCGTAAGCGTCCTGTTTCTTAGCCTCTGTCATGGCGATTCGGGCCGCGTCTATTTTACCGGGCATTTCCCCGGCCGTTTTTCGGATCAGCGCCATTTCCTTCTGGTCGTCCGAAATCGACTGTTTCGACCGGGCTACCGTTTCCGGGTCCGCATCGGGTTTCGCGGGGCCGGCGACGTCGGCGGCCCAGCCTTCCAAGTCGGAGTCGGCCGAGTCGATGGCCGCCGGCAGTTGTTTGGCCAAGGCGTGCAAGGTCGCGAAATGCGTTTTGAGCGTCGCGGCCGAAGGAAGCAAATCCAGCTCCGCGAACCGGGCCTTCTGGAACGTTTCGATCTGGTCATGGAGTGTGTCGATCTTCGGGTCCGTCAATACGAAAGTATTAAGGAACGAGTCGTCGATTTCGATCGGTAGCCTTGGGGGCAGGCCGAGCTGAATCTTGAAGGCGTCGAGTTGGGATTGGTACGACGCCTCGGCGCTGAAGACCAGTTTCCGAGCCGATAACAAGTTCTGAAACACCTGATCGACTTCGACGACCGACGCCCTTCCGCCGCGAAACTTTTCGTTATACAACCGCACGTTCTCTTCCTGGCTGCGCAAGTTCGACTTGGCGTTGCGGACCTGTTGCAACGTGAGCAAAAGGTTCAGGTAGCTGCTGCCCCCTCCCCCACCTGTGACCGCTATTCCGGCCCAGAATTGTTTGCGGAACCGCGCCATGTTGCGAACCGCGTAGAGCGTATCGCGCTCGGCCTGGGTGAGGTTTTCCAGCCGCACCTGCCGGCCGAAGTTGCGGAGCAGCGGCTGAATAAAGGTGACGCCGATGTTGCCCGTGGCCGTCTGCGAATGGCCGGTGAATTCCCAGACGAAACTGTTGGCGAAGTCGACGAGCAACTGCCCCCCGGCCGCGAAATTCCGATTGAACCCCACACTCGGTGTGACCGCGAGCGTGTTCGATTCCGTCGGGATGCTGCTCGCCCCGGCGTGCGTATAGGTCGTACCCGTACCGGCGAACCAGCGGGTGGCGAATTCGAACCGGTTGAGCGTGAGCGACAAGGCCGTAAGGTAAACGTTCTCCACCGCGGTCTGATAATCGCGACTGTTCACGAGCGCCAATTCAACAGCCTTGTCCTGATTCAGTTTGAGCGTGCCTTTTTCGTCGAGGCCAAGGGTGGATTCCCAGTCCGGCCGCTCGATCGCGTCGGCGTATCCGTTTTCACCCCATCGCTTCGAACCGATCATCCCGTCGGGGAACGCCATGAATCCCGCCGCGGCCGGGTCGTCCGGCGGTTTCGGCAGGGCGTCCGGGTTATTCGGATCGGCCAGACGCGAGGAAGGGTCGGGTTCGACCTGCGTGCGTCCGATCGAATTCGCCGGTTCGACGATGTGTTCCTGAATGATCGGATATGTTTCGCGGTCGGCCTGGCTCCGCCAATAGGTACGGGAGCAACCGCCACAAACGAGCGCGGCGACCGCCGCCCGACCGGCGAACTTCCACCGTCGCAGCATGCGGTGATTCCCCCGACACCGTGTACGGACCTTCCCCCGGGCCGGGTGATACCCGGACAATCAGGGGTGTCAAGCCATTCTCTAATGAGAAGGTGGTTTTCATGATTTGGGTTGACACAACCCACTCACGCGTCGAAGATTCGGGAACGAAAGCGCGGTCCGAACCGTCCGACCCATAGGGGGTGCGACATGCTGCGATTCACCGGTTCGGCTCGACGGTTCTGTGACGGGATTTCCCGCCGGAATTTTCTGCAGATCGGGGCCTTCGGGTCCACGCTGACTTTAGCCGACATGCTGCGGCTCCGGGCGGCGGAGAATTCGGTGCGGCCGTCGTCGAAGACGGCCAAGGCCGCGATCCTGATTTACCTGCCGGGCGGTCCGAGCCACCTGGACCTTTACGATTTGAAACCGAACGCCCCGGCCGAATTTCGCGGCGAGTTTAAGCCGATTCCCACGAACGTGGCCGGGGTCGAGATTTGCGAACACTTCCCGCTCCAGGCGAAAATGTGCGACAAGCTCGCGGTCGTGCGGTCGGTCGTGGCGGGGAACGAGCATTCGGATAGTCAAGTAATGACCGGTTACCCGGATCGGGTGAACAGGACGGCCGGGCACCCGTCGTTCGGGGCCGTGGTTTCGAAACTACGCGGAACGGGGGCGATACCGCCGTTCGTCAGCCTTCGGGGAATGAGCCGGGGATCGGAACCGGGATTCCTGGGCATGGCACACCGGCCGTTTACCCCGAGCGGCCCCGGAAATGCCGACCTGCGATTGGCGCGAGGCGTCTCCAACGTCCGGCTCGACGAACGCCGCAACCTGCTCGGTTCGTTCGACGATCTTCGCCGCGACCTCGACGTTTCGGGACAAATGGCCGGAATTGACGCTTACTCCGAGAAAGCCCTGGAGATGGTGACGGGCGGGGAAGTCCGCACCGCACTGGATTTGAAAAAAGAAGGGGCCACCGTGCGGGAACGGTACAAAGGCGTCGAACAATTCCTGACCGCCCGGCGGTTAATCGAAGCCGGGGTCGGGTGCGTCACGCTTTCGATCGGGAGTTGGGACACGCACGGGAAAAACTTCGTGTCGTTGAAAAAGCAGATGCCGAAGGTCGATCGGGGGGTGGCGAACCTGATCCAGGACTTGCACGACCGCGGCATGCAGGACGACGTGGTGACGGTGATGTGGGGGGAATTCGGGCGGACGCCGCGGATCAACAAGCAGGCCGGACGAGATCACTGGTCGCCGGTGATGAGTGCTCTGGTGGCCGGGGGTGGGTTGAAAATGGGGCAGATTGTCGGGGCAACCACGGCGCTCGGCGAGCGGCCGAAAGACCGGCCGATCACCATCCCGCAAATGCTGGCCACCGTCTACCGGACGATCGGAATTGACCCGGCCCAAACCTTCCCCTCCGGCAACGGAAGGCCAATGTACGTCCTCGACGACCGCGAACCGGTGAAAGAATTGGTCGGGTAACAGCCCGCTCTGAACTTTGACGTCCCCTGAGAAATTTGACAGAGTGGATGTGCCGGCCTAGGTCATCGGGGCGGAGGAATTATGACCTAAACTCGGTTCATGGCCGCCATTCAGGCGGTGCCAACAAACCGAGGTCGATCATGCGTCTCTCCCTAAAGGTGTGTTGTGTCTTGATTGTCGTTGGGTCACTGACCTCCGTCGGGTGCGAATCGAACAACAAGGGCAAGATTGAGGGAACGAAATGGACCGGGGAACTGAAAGAGTCGCCCGGGATGTGGATGCGAATGGAGTTCGCGACCGATGGACGATTGAAGATGGTAATTAGCGGCCAAGGCGTCTCGAAAACGATTACCGGGAAGTGGAAGCTTTCGTTCGGGGACTATGTGGAGATGTCCGACTTGAGCGAGCCCCTCGCCGGTCGAACGAAACACGTGGAAAAGATTTCCATAACGGGTAAAACACTGGTGATGACGGATACGGATGTCGGTGGAACATCGATAACTTTTCAGAAAGAAATTTGAACCACCGAAACTTGGAGCATGGTATCTCGATCCGACGCGATGCAGTTAGTAGAATACAACCGACCCGCCGGCCGGGTTCCGTCGCACCCTCCACCGCGGCGAACCCCGGCCCTTTCCCGTAATGGGAGTTCGACGATGATCCGGATCTTTACGGTTGTCCTTGTGGCTTCGGCCGCGGGGATGACGGCTCTCGCGGACGGACCCGCAGCGTTCCGGTCCCTCACCGCTTATCCCGACAAGCTGAATATCCGAGGTGCGGACGACGCCCCCCAACTCCTTGTGACCGGCACGACACTTGCGAGCCGTCAGGTCGACTTAACGGCCGACGCGAAATACACCGTCGCCGATCCTTCAATCGCTCGCATCGACCCGGACGGCCGGGTTTTTCCGCTTAAAAACGGTTCGACCGAGATTTCCGCGAGGGTGGCGGAGCATTCGGTCCGGGTGCCGGTCGTCGTGAGTCAGATGGAGACACCCCGGCCGATCAATTTTGCCAACCAGATTGAACCGATCTTTACGAAGCTCTCGTGTAACTCGGGCGGATGCCACGGGAAGATTCAGGGTCAGAACGGGTTTCGCCTGTCGCTTCTCGGATTCGATCCGGAACTGGATTACGCGACGCTATTGAAGGAAGGCCGCGGCCGGCGGGTGATGCCCGCCGCCCCGGACGCGAGTCTATTTCTGCTCAAGGCCACCGGCCGGGTGCCCCATGGCGGAGGACGCAAAATGGACCCGGCCGGCGAAGAATATAAACTCGTCCGCCGTTGGATCGCGTCCGGCACCCCGTTCGGCGAAAAAACCGATCCAACTATAACCAACGTCACCGTCGTACCCGAGTCCCGCGTGCTCGACCGGCAAGCCCGGCAACAACTCGCCGTTTACGCCCACTATTCGGACGGGACCGTCGAGGACGTGACCCGTCGCGCTCAATACGTCAGTAACGAATCCGAAATCGCCACCGTCTCCGAATCGGGCGTCGTCCACACCCTGGCCATGACCGGGCAGGCCGGGGTTATGGTCCGGTTTTCCGGTAACGTGACCGTGTTCCGGGCGGTCGTGCCCCGGCCCGGTCCGGTGCCGAATTTCCGCTTCGAGGCCAAGAATGAAATCGACCGGCAGACGAGCACCAAGTGGCGGGAACTCGGCCTCAGCCCGTCGCACGAAGCGACCGACTCCCAGTTCTGCCGCCGAGTGTATCTCGACCTCACCGGCACGCTGCCCACGGCCGAGGCGTTAACGAAATTCGAAGCCGACGGCAACCCGGCCAAGCGGGATCAGCTCGTCGACATGCTCCTCGACACGCCGGAGTACGCCTACTTCTTCGCCAACAAGTGGGCGGACGTGCTGCGGGTGAAGCGGCGGGGCCAGCCGACCCGGGCCGCGGGCACCTTCTCGTTCCACACCTGGATTCGCGATTCCATTGCCTCGGACAAGCCGTACGACGAATTCGTGCGGGAAATCCTCACAGCCATTGGCGACGAATTGAATTCCCCGCCGACGGTCTGGTACAAGGAAGTGACGACGCCGGAACAGTTCGTGGACGACGTGAGTCAAGTGTTCCTGGGCCAGCGGCTGGCGTGTGCGAACTGCCACCACCACCCGTACGAAAAGTGGACGCAGGACGATTATTGGGGCCTGGCGGCGTTTTACGGCCGAGTGGGGCGGAAGCAGACGCCCGTACCCGGGCGGGACAACAACCAGCAGAACCAGCGGCTGACGGTTTACACCCGGTCCGGCGGGAGCGTGACGAACAAACGGACGCACGCGGCGGCGGAGCCGAAACCGCTTGGAGCCCGGGCCGAGAAAATCCTGGCGGGCGACGACCCCCGCGCCCAGTTCGCCGACTGGCTGACAAAACCCGACAACCCCTATTTCGCCAAGGCCGTCGCCAACCGGTATTGGGCACACTTCTTCGGCCGCGGCATCGTCGATCCGCCGGACGATATGCGCGTAACCAACCCGCCGTCGAATCCGGCCTTGCTGGACGCGTTGGCCAAAACGCTGGTGGACAACAAGTATTCGCTCAAAGCGTTGATTAAGACGATCTGCAAGAGCCGCACGTACCAACTCAGTGCCGTGCCGACGGAGCAGAATAAAACCGATCGGCAGAACTTTGCCCGGTATTATCCGAAGCGGCTGGAGGCCGAGGTGGTGTTCGACGCCGTCTGCCAGGTGACCGACAGCCCGTCGCAGTTCCCGGGGTTGCCGACCGACCGGCACGCCCCAGCCCGGGCGATCATGCTGCCGGACGAGTCGTTCCAGTCGTACTTCCTCGACGTGTTCGGCCGGCCGCAGCGGATTAGTGCCTGCGAGTGCGAGCGGGTCAACGAGGCCAGCTTGGCCATGACGTTGCACCTGCTTAACTCTCAGGAAATTCAAGACAAACTTGCCCGCGTCGGCGGCCGCGCGGAAAAGATGGCGAAGGACAAACGGCCCGACGAGGTGAAGATCACCGAACTCTTCCTTTCCACCGTGGGCAAGCCACCGTCGTCCGAGCAGATGAAGTTGGCGGAGGAAAACCTCACCAAGCACGCGAAGGAAAAGAAGGTTGCCTACGAGAACATCCTCTGGGCACTGGTTAACTCGAAGGCGTTTCTGTTCAATCAGTGATTCGTTTCG
>DASXPC010000388.1:0-6366 GCA_036493815.1 Fimbriiglobus sp.
TTCGTCGTCGCCCAGGACAAGTCCGATTACTTCCCGGTCAAAGCAAAATCCACATGGGTTTACAAAGTCGGGGAAAACACCATTACCCAGGAATGTACGACCGTCTCGGGTACCGGTGATACGAAGGAAGTCAAAATCGACACCAAGGTGAGCGACAAAGTTGTGGCGTCCGAATCGTTCTCCGTGGACAAAACCGGCGTGTACCGCACCAAGGTCAACGGCGTGGAAATCAAGCCCAAAGTCAAGATTCTGACACTGCCGCTCCCGGACAAGGACACGGAGTGGAAGGTGGACGGGAAGATTCAGGAACAGTCGTTGAAGGGAACATTCAAGCAGAAGGCCGCGAAGGAAAAGGTCAAGACGGACGCGGGCGAATTCGATGCGGTCGTGGTGGAAGGTTCCGATTTCGATGTGGCCGGGGTCAAGACGTCGGTGAAGTACTGGTTCGCGCCCGGCAAGGGAATCGTCAAGTTGACGTACAACATCGCCGGGAATGAAGCGGTTCTGGTGCTGAAGGAGCACAAAGAAGGCGGGGCGAAGAACTAGGACCGGGTGGTTTCAGTGGCTACGTACCCGCCCGACCTCGGGCGGGTATTTTTTCGCGCGGGGTCGTTGTTATGGACCCATTCCCAGACCGGCTGGCCTACGCCGTGCGACGATACGGGCCATTATGCGTCGGCCTCGATCCGCGTATGGACACGATGCCGAAGCGGTTTCAAACGCCGGCGAACCCGGCGGACGGCATCGAGTCATTTTGCGTGCGACTCCTCGAACTGGTTCGGCCCTTCTGCGGCGTCGTCAAACCGCAATCCGCGTTCTTCGAACTATTCGGGCCGGCAGGGATGCGGGCTTTGCAATCCGTCCTTCGCCGGGCGAAGGAAATGGGTTTTCTGACGATCCTCGACGCGAAGCGGGGGGATATTGCGAGCACGGCCGCGGCCTACGCCGAGGCCGCATTCGGTCCCACTTGGGACGCGGACGCCCTGACGGTCAACCCGTACCTCGGTGCGGACGCGGTCGAGCCATTCGTAATGACCGCCCGGGCTGCCGGGAAGGGCGTGTTCGTGCTCGTGCGGACCAGCAATCCGGGAGCGGGTCTATTCCAGGATCTGGTTTGCGACGGGCAACCGATTTATCGCCACGTGGCGACTGCCGTGAATTCCTGGAACGCTCCCGGCCAAGGCAAGTGCGCCCTTGGCGATGTCGGGGCGGTCGTCGGGGCTACGCATTCGGCGGAGTTGAATGCCCTGCGCATCGCGATGCCGAACGTGTGGTTCCTGGTTCCCGGCTATGGGGCTCAAGGAGCCACCGCGGCCGACGTGAAAGCCGCGTTCCGGTCCGACGGCCTCGGCGCCGTCGTGAACTCGTCGCGTGGCGTCACGTTCCCCTATCACCCGGACGCACCGGAATGGGAAGCGAAAGTCATCGCGGCGGCCACTCGGGCCCGGGACGAACTCGGCACCGAACGGTAAATTCGGAAAAATCGTAGGCAGGGCGGCGCAGGATCGGATACACTTCAAGCGGCCGATCTGCCCGTGCTGCCCCGGGGAAGACGTCCCATGTGCCAGTCGCCTGCCCGCACATCCCGCGGGTTTACGTTAATTGAATTGCTGGTCGTGATCGCGATCATTGCCGTGCTGATCGGCCTGTTGTTGCCGGCCGTTCAGCAAGTGCGGGAGGCGGCCGCCCGCATCCAGTGTGCCAATAACTTAAAGCAAATCGGCATTGCCTGCCATTACTACGCGCTGGACCACAACGACCGACTGCCGCCCGGGTCGGATCAAGGCATTTGGTGGGCCCCGTTCGACGACCGGGTGGGCTATGCCGACAAACCCTTGCCGGACTTCGACCCGACCAAAGCCCTGCTCTGGAACTACGTGGAGAAAAACGGGAAAGTGTTCCGATGCCCGAACGGAATCGACCGAGTTCCCGGCAGTCCCACGGCCGGGAATCTCCTGCAACTGAGTTACGCATTTGGATCAGCAACCGGCGGGCCCGCCGGGGCCCGCCTCCTCGACATCACCAACGGGAACGGCACGAGCCAGGTCATGTTCGGCTGGGAACATTCCCGGCTACCCGCCTGCGCCACGAACGGGGCCGCACCCCCGGGGCTTCCCGGCGGCCTGCCTTGGCCGAAAGACGACGCAGACGCCCCGAACCATTACCCGGAAGCCCGCCACTTGGGCGTCTACAACGTGCTTTTCTGCGACGGCCACGTCAATGCGATCAAGATTGCCGACATCATTCCGTCCATGTTTTACGTCCGGTAGGTTTGTAGCCTACCGGCTCGATGAAGCCGGATTAAAAATCCCCAACCACCTCGCCGCCATTGCGTGTGGCGAGGGCTCGCCAGGTGGCGGGGTCGATGCTGTCGCGGACGAAATGGACGGACCCGTCTCCGAGCAGGACGTTGACGCCTCCGGAGTGGTAGCTGCGGGCGGCCGCCTGGCCGGGGTTGTGGGAGCCGTTCGAGCAGTCCCACCGCTTGTCGTTCGGGACGAGGTGGTGGTTGTAGTTTGCGTCGGCGTAATGGCCGTTGATCCACTTCGCACCCCGCATCCCGGACCAGACGCCGCTACCGGCGGCACCGGCCGCACAATTGGCGTCGCTCGTGACCGTACTGCCGGGAAGAGTCAGCACCTGCCGGGCGGCATCGGCCGGAGTCGCCCCGGTTGCGTCGGGGAGGCCCGTCCCCATCGTACTTTCGCTGAATGCGACCGTGTTCGACAGTCCGTCGCTCACGCCCGCAATATTGATCGGCGTTTGGCCAAACATCCCGTCGCTGGTTTTGTACTGGCCCCACCACGTACCCGTGTTGTCCGCGGAGCCGTCGCCGCTGCCGATGCAGGTGACGTAGTTGAGGCCCGCATACCGGTCGGTCGGCGAAGGCGTCCCGTCCGGCCGAATCGCGGCCGCGTTCGGGTTCCGCCCGCCCATCGGGTCGCTCGGACAGACGAACAGTTTCACCGGCGTGATCGACGCCACGTAGTTCCCCGGCGTGAGCGGGTAGGTTGCGGGGTTCGAGTTGTAGAGCGGGACCATTGTCACGTCGACCAACTTGCCGAGATTGTCCTGCTCGATGTAGGGCAGGATGCGGCCCTGGGCCGAAACCACGAGCGGGTAGGCCGCCCGGCCGGGGGGGAAGGTGTTGATCGCCGAGTGATAGTTGTGCAGGGCCAGACCGAGCTGCTTCAGGTTGTTCGAGCAACTCAGCCGGGCGGTTGCCTCGCGGACTTTCTGGACCGCGGGCAGTAACAGCCCGATCAAGACGGCGATAATGGCGATGACGACGAGCAGTTCGATCAGGGTGAAACCTGTCGAGCGGTTGCGGTGCATGACATCTCCAGGAATGATGGTTTGAAACGGGTGGGTTGAGCAGTTAGTCGCCGCAGCAGGGGCATTTCTCGGGCACCAAAACGGCGAGCGTCGCGGCGTATTGCGTGTCTTCATACTTCTCCCCCTTAACGCCCGTTTTGTAGTGGGCGACGACGAGGTAGAAGTTGCCGGTCTTCGGGGTGAAGCCCGCCCGCCCGGCCGCGTCGGTCGTCCGCTCGTAGTCGGGATCGGTCCCGTCCTTGAGCGTCACTCCGCGGGGGACGAAGCTGACTTTCGTGCCGGTCAGGGGTTTGCCGTGAAACAGTAACCGGACTTTTATGGCCGTCCCCGGCCCCATGGGGGCGACCGGGCTGGCCTCCGGCACAAGTTCGAGCGCGTGGCCGAGGGGTTTCTCGTACCCCGCGAGGTTGGCGGGCACCTTGTCCAGCAAATCGCTGACGAGGAAATAGGTCTTGGCACTCCGGATCGAGCGGACCGGCTGACCGTGATTCACCACGGCGTCCGACTGCTGGGCGGCGACGTACACCCCCGGCCGGCCCGGCACGAATTTCGAAGTGTAATACCCCTCTTTCGGTGCATACCCGAGGTCGATCAGATCGGGCTTCAGGTCGTACGACTTGCCGCCGGGGGCGAAGACGTCGAACGCCCCTACGGATTCGAGGGACAATTTGGACGCGAGCTTGAAGTCGCGGTGATCGTTCCCGTGGTTGCCGAGCCGCAAATCAATGTAAACGGCATCCCCGGTCCGTACGATTGCGGCATTCGTTTGGACCCACGTATCGTGAGCAACTGCCGGCGCAACCGACGTCAGAGCGGCGAATAATAGTGCTAAATAACGAATCATGAAGCGTATCCTCCGGGTCGTGGCTCGGCTTTTCGTTGCGCGGCAACGACCACATGAAGGTAAATGTGTGGAGTTAAAGTCGCAGCGGCCTGCGACTATCGACGCGCGGAACCCCGACAAGAACGCCGGAGAGACGCGTGGATCAAATCGATTGGTCGATCAGGTGCGGGGAGGCGGAGAATCGGGTGGGGCGGATCGTCCCGTCGGAGATTCGATCGGGGAAAAAACTTGATCGGCGGCAGGGGGATCGAACGTCGGGACGAATGGTGGAGGGGGCGGCACGGAGACGGGAATGCCAAAGCCAGTGAAATCCATTCCCTTACATTTTTGAGCGAAAAGGGCCAGCACCCACTTGGAGCTGCGTTGGACGTCCCGTGACGGAGACGAGTGGCTTATGACACCGTTCTTTTCTGCCGCCGCGATCGTATCGGCAATTCCGTCTGCTCGAACCGTCGCACCGGGTTTCGATTCTTGTGGACGACAGCACGAGCTGCCCGGATTGATTTCGGTCCGGCCCTTTTGCGGTCCTGACGTCGCGGCGGCGGATTCCACTTTCGCCACCGCCGATGCGGGCGGTTCGATCCCGCGCTCGCGAGCCCAGGCCACCTTTTCTTTGAGCGTGAAGCAGCAGCAATCACCGGCCCAGCATTCTTCGTACGTCCGGCACCCGCAGGGCCTGTCCATGCACGGGTACGGCCGCGAAGTGTCAAACCGAAGGTTCCCGGCTGTCGTAACGCGGAAGCCGATCGCGGACGTCAGTTGCGCAAGAACCAGCATCAGGATCGAGGAAATCCTGAAAATATCGCGAACGCGGAGGTGGCGGAATGCGAACACGTCTCCCGACATCGTACCCGAGTCATTTCCCATGGCTATCGAATTCCTACACCCGCTTCACCCCGTTCATGTTTTCCAAGGCAAGTACCAAAGCCTGCGTCCCCTTGCGGCCATAGCCGATGGCCCGCAGGCTTTCGTAGAGTTGCTTCGCCAGGGCGAGGCCGGGGAGGGCGAGATTCATCTTCTCCGCTTCGGCCAACGCGATCCCCATGTCCTTGATGAAATGCTCGACATAGAACCCCGGCTCGAAGTTGCGGGCCAGGATGCGGGGGCCGAGCACGTCGAGGGCCTTGCTTCCCGCCGCCCCGACCGAGACGCTCTTGAATACGGTCTCGAGGTCGAGGCCGCACTTGTACCCGTAAAGCAACCCTTCGCAGAGAGCGACCATGTTGGACGATATGAGGATTTGATTCACCATTTTGGTGTGCTGCCCGGCCCCGGCCGGGCCTTGATGAACGATCGTTTTGCCCATCAATTCAAAGAGTGGCGTCACGGCCTCTACGGTCGCCTTTTCCCCGCCGATCATGATCGAAAGTGTCCCGTTCTTCGCTCCCACGTCGCCGCCACTGACCGGGGCATCGAGCGAGTGAACTCCCTTGGTCTTTGCCGACTCGAAGATCTCCTTTGCCAGTGACGGTTCGCTCGTGGTCATGTCCACGAGTACGGCACCCGGCTTCGCTCCGGCCAGCGCCCCGTCGGTGCCGAGGAAAACTTCGCGGACATCTTTCGGGAACCCGACGATGGCGAAGACCACGTCACTCGCTTCGGCTACCTTTCTCGGCGAATCCGCGAACGTCGCCCCGAGGTCCAGAAGCGGCTGGGCCTTCGCTTTGGACCGGTTGTAGACCGTTGCCGAGTACCCTTTCGCCATGACGTGCTGGCACATCCACCGCCCCATCACACCCGTGCCTATCCAACCGATTCGGGTTTTTCCGGATTGTGCGGGAGAAATCATTGCGAAGGTCTCGTGAAGGTGGTATGAGTACCGGTTCCCACGGATCGGGTTTTTGGTTGTCGCCGGTCGGGGGATAAGGTACGAACCCGACCGGACGATCGAAAGGGAAACCCGGTTCATGACGCCAACGCTTCGTCATCCGCTCGTGCTCGTTCACGGGCTTTGCGGGTTCGACCGCTTGTTCCTGTGCCGGCGGCCGATGAAGGAGTATTTCCCCGGCCTGCGGGAATCGCTCGAAGCCAACGGCGTCCGCGTCCTGATCCCACGCCTGAGTCCAACCGCTTCGGTCGCCGTTCGTGCGGTGGAGTTGAAGAAGTACCTTCGCCGGGAAGTGGGCAAAATGCCTGTGCACCTCGTGGGGCACAGCATGGGCGGCCTCGACGCCCGGTATGCCGTT
>DASXPC010000389.1:0-26604 GCA_036493815.1 Fimbriiglobus sp.
TCCAGCGCGTCCGGGCGGGTGGGACGGACACGCTGGAAACGTGTCCCACGGAAAAACAAGGTTCCCATTCTCATTTGGCGCGGTAGACTAATACTCCTGCCAGCGATTCGCTTTCCGATTGGATTTGGTTCCGCTTATGCCGCTCTCCCGCATTACCGCCGTGGCGGTTTTCCTCGCCGTTGGTTCGGTTGCGTTCGGCGCCGACCCGCCGCCGGTGAGTTATTACAAGGACGTGCGTCCGATCCTGCAGCAGAACTGTCAGGGGTGCCACCAGCCGGCGCGGGCCCAGGGGGGCTGCGTGCTGACGGACGTGCCGTCGATGTTCAAGCCGGGGGAGAACGGGAAGCGGGCGGTAGTGCCGGGGAAGCCGGAGGCGAGTTTTCTGATGGAAGAGATTCGGGTGTCGGGCGGCAAGGCGGAGATGCCGAAGGGCCGCGACCCGTTGATCGGCAAGCAGTATCAGACGATTGAATTGTGGATTCGGCAGGGGGCGAAGGACGATACGCCCGCTTCGGCGACGGCGTCGGCGATCGACGCCGAGCACCCGCCGGTCTATCCGGCGCCGCCGGTGGTCACCGCGGTGGCGTATTCGCCTGGCGGCGATCTGCTGGCCGTGACGGGCTATCACGAAATCCTGCTGCACAAGCCGGACGGTTCGGGCGTGGTCGGCCGGCTCGTCGGCCTCTCCGAACGCGTGCAGTCGATCGCCTTCTCGCCCGACGGCACCCGCCTCGCCGCCTGCGGCGGCGACCCGGGCCGGTTCGGCGAAGTGCAAATATGGGACGTCGCCAAGAAAAAGCTGATCCTCTCCACACCGCTCACGTTCGACACACTCTATGGCATAAGCTGGTCGCCGGACGGGCAGACGGTCGCCGTTGGGTGTGCCGACAACACCGTCCGCGCCATCGACGCCCTCACCGGCAAGCAGGTGCTGCAAATGGGCACGCACTCCGACTGGGTGCTGGGCACCGCGTTCAGCCGGGACGGGCGATACCTCGCCAGCGTCAGCCGGGACATGTCGGTGAAGCTGACCGAGGTGGCGACGCAGCGGTTCATCGACAACGTGACAAGTATCACGCCGGGGGCGCTGAAGGGCGGCCTCATGGCGATCGCGATCCGGCCGAAGACGGCGAAGTGGTTCCAGAAGCTGCCCGAGGATACGCCGGGCGTGCCGCGGAAAATGTACGACGAATTCCTCTGTGCCGGGGCGGACGGCATGCCGCGGCTGTACAAGATGCACCGCGAAAAGAAACGCGAGATCGGCGACGACGCCAACAAGATCCGCGATTACGAACCGATGACCGGGCGGATTTCGTCGCTCGCATTCGATCGGTCCGGCAAGCGGTTCGCCGCCGCCTCCAGCCTCGACGGCAAGGGTGACGTCTGGGTGTACGAAACGGATACCGGGAAACCCGCGGTGAAGTGCGAAGGAATCACCGGCCCGGCCTACGCGGTCGCGTGGCACCCCAACGGTACCTGGGTCGCCTCCGCCGGGTTTGACGGCGTCGTCTGGATCAACGATGCGACCACGGGGAAGCAGGTGATGGCGTTCGGGGTGGTGCCGAAGTGATTCTCGTTCCCGCGCTTTGCGTGGGAACGAGTGAAAACCGTTATGAATCGAACTCTTCCGAGAATTACGATGAAAATTTCCCAACTCCTGCTCGTCCTTCCCACGACACTTCTCGGAAGTTTGCTTCACGCTGCCGACATAACGTTACCGAAGGACGCCAAAATCGAACGCCTCTCGGCATTCCCGCCGAAGATAGAATTGGCCGGCCCGTATGCGTACACGCAACTCGTCGTTACCGCCCACCTGGCGGACGGGTCCGACGTCGACGTCACACGGACGGACGGGTCGCGGGAATGCGACGTGGCAACGATGTCGAAGACCGGTCTCGTCCGCCCGGCACGGGACGGCGCCGGCCAGATTCTCTACCGCGTCGGCGGGGTGTCGCTGAGCATTCCGGTGTCGGTTTCCGGGGCGAAGGCCGAGAAGCCTATTAGCTTCGTTTCGGACGTGCAGCCCGTGCTGTCCAAGCTCGGCTGCACCGCCGGCACCTGCCACGGCTCGGCCAAGGGCAAAAATGGATTCAAGCTCTCCCTCCGCGGGTACGACCCGGTGCTCGACCACCGCGCCTTGACCGACGATCTGGAAAGCCGCCGGTTCAACCGCGTGGCCCCGGAACGATCGCTCATGCTGCTGAAAACGAGCGGGGCCATCCCGCACACCGGCGGCGTCCTCACCAGCCCCGGCGAACCGTACTACGAAATGCTGAAAACCTGGATTGCCCAGGGGGCGAAGGGGGACGTGACCACACCGAAGGTGAAGTCGATCGCGGTGTTCCCGAAGAACCCGACGTTGGGCCGAATCGGCCAGACGCAGCAGTTCGCGGTCGTGGCGACGTATCACGACGGCCACACCCGCGACGTGACCGCCGAGTCATTTTTGGATTCATCGAACACCGAAATCGCGACGGTCGACAAGACCGGCTTGGTGACCACGGTCCGCCGCGGGGAGGCGACGATCCTCGTCCGCTATGACGGGGCCTACGCCGCGTCGACCATGATCGTAACGGGCGACCGCACCGGGTTCGCGTGGGAAGACCGGCCCGCCTACAACTGGATCGACGAACTGGTGGACAAGAAGCTAAAGGCGGTGAAGATCCAGCCGAGCCCGATTTGCAACGACGCCGAGTTCCTCCGCCGGGTGTACCTCGACCTGACCGGTCTTCCGCCGAGTGCGGATGAGGTGCGGGCGTTTTTGGCCGACCCGACGCCGATGCGGGCGAAGCGGGACGCGGTGATCGACCGGCTCGTCGGCAGTAAGGCGTACATCGAGCAGTGGACGAACAAATGGGCCGACATGCTCCAGGTGAACCGAAAGTTCCTGGGTCAGCAGGGGGCGGTCGCTTTGCGGAAGTGGATCAAAAACGCGGTCGCGACGAACATGCCGTACGACCAGTTCGCCTACAAAGTGCTGACCGCGTCCGGGTCGAACCTCGCCGACCCCCCGGCCGCGTACTTCAAGGTGCTGCGCACGCCCGACGAGGTCATGGAAAACACGACGCAGCTCTTCCTCGCCGTGCGATTTAACTGCAACAAGTGCCACGACCACCCGTTCGAAAAATGGACCCAGGACCAGTACTATTCGCTGGCTGCGTTTTTCGCCCGCGTGGACCGCAAGGAAGACCCGAAGTTCAAGGGGCAGAAGATCGGCGGCACCAACGTGGACAAGCCGGTGCCGCTCGTGGAAGACATTTCCGACGGCCCCCGCGGCGAGGAGACGCACATCCGGACCGGCAAGGTGGCCCCGCCGGAGTTCCCGTTCTCCGTGCCCGAACTTGCGAAACCGGGCGACTTGCCCCGCCGGGTGCAGGTGGCGAAGTGGATCACCAGTCCGAAAAATCCGTACTTCGCCAAGAGCTACGCGAACCGGATCTGGAGTTACCTGACCGGCACGGGCGTCATCGAGCCGGTGGACGACATCCGGGCCGGGAACCCGCCCACGAATCCGGAACTGCTCGACCGGCTCACGTCCGAGTTCGTCTCATCCGGGTTCGACGTGCAGAAGCTGGTCAAGACGATCTGTAAGAGCCGCACGTATCAGCTTTCGGTCGGGACCAACAAATGGAATAAGGACGACGAGATCAATTACAGCCACGCGCTGGCCCGCCGGCTGCCGGCCGAAGTGCTTTACGACACCGTTTACAAAACCACCGGCTCCATCAGCCACCTCCCCGGTCTGCCCCCCGGCTCCCGGGCCGCCCAACTGGTCGACTCCAACGTCGAACTCCCCGGCGGATTCCTCGACCTGCTCGGCAAGCCGGTCCGCGAAAGCGCCTGCGAATGCGAACGGTCCAACGGCATGATGCTCGGGCCGGTTCTCGCCATGGTCTCCGGCCCCGTCATCGGCGACGCGATCCAGGATTCGACCAACCATATCGCCCGGTTCACCGAGAAGGAAAAGAATGACTCGAAGGTGGTCGACGAGATTTACCTTTCGATCCTGAACCGCCCGCCGACGGCCACGGAACGCAAGGAAGGCGTGGCCGCCCTCGAAGCTGCCGGGAAGGACCAGGCCGCCCTCATGGACGACTTCCGGAAGAAAAAGGCCGCGTTCGACGCCTACGCGAAAACCCTGGACGCGAAGCAGATCCGATACGAGGCCATGCTGCACGACCAGAAGCCGACGCACTGGACGGTGCTCGACCCGATGTCGGTCGCATCGAAGGCCGGACCCACCATCGCCGCGGCGAAGAAGGACGGCTCAACCCTGAAGATTCAAGCCGACAAGTCGATCCTCGTTTCGGGCAGGAAGGAGACCGTGGACGTCTACACGGTAACGAGCGAAGTCCAGTTCGACGGGAAAATCACCGCCGTCCGCCTCGAAGCCCTGACCGACCCGAGCCTGCCCGCGCACGGCCCGGGCCGGGCGCCCAACGGCAACTTCGTCCTGAACGAGTTCAAGATCACCGCCAAGCCGCTGAAGGGCACCGCCAAGCCGAAGGCCCTGAAACTCGTGAAGCCCCAGGCGACGATCCAGCAGGACGGCTTCCCCGCCGGGAACGCCGTGGACAACAACCCTGCCACCGGCTGGGCCATCTCCAACGGCGTCGGCACGAACCAGGCCGCCGCCTACGAAATTCAGGGCGGACTCAACGCCAAAGACGGCGTCCTGCTGACCTTCACCCTCGACCAGCGGTACGGCACCGGCCATACCCTGGGCAAGTTCCGCCTCTCCGTCAGCACCGAAAAGAAACTGCAACTCTCGTCCCCCATCTCCCCCGCCCTGTTGCGGCTGTTAAACACCATCCCCGAAGCCCGCACCACCGCCGAGAAGACGGACCTCAGAAACCGCTATCTGGCCCAGGACAAGGAATACCAGAACCTGAAAAGTGAAGCCGACAAAGTCCCCCCCAGCGACCCGCGAGTGCTCGGGGCCCAGGATTTGACGTGGGCGCTCATAAACAGCCCGGCGTTTTTGTTTAACCGATAACATCCATGCGACAAATTCCCGGCTATTCGTTGTGCCTGGGACACGTCGGGGACGCCCGGGACGTAAGGTCCGTACTTTCCGCTGGCGTACTCGCCATCATCGACTTGGCCGGGAACGAACCGCCGGTCGATTACCCACGTGACATACCGTATTGCCGGTTCCCTCTCGTCGACGGGGCCGGTAATCCGCCTTGGCTGGTACGTTCGGCGATAGGATGCTTGGTCGAATGGGTAACGGCGGGTATACCGACTCTCGTTTTCTGTTCGGCGGGCCTGAGCAGGTCCCCCGCCGTCGCAGCAATTGCCGTCTCTCGCGTGTCGGGAATGAATCCTACTGACGCGTTGAAAATCGTGGCCGGCACGTCGGGCCACGACGTTTCGCCCGGGTTGTGGCGTGACTTGACTCGGATGAAAGTATCCGCCTGACTTGGAATACTTCGGGCGTGGATCCTCCGATGTATTTCGGCCCCAATGGTGCCGTCGGTCGGTAGCCCGGGGTGAAACCCCGGGAGTGGACCGCCCCAATGTTTTTCATCCCACCCCAACGGGGCGGGCGGTACGACCGGTCGCCCCGTTGGGGCGTCGTTGCCAGTGTTAATCCCATTGGCGCCAGGGGCTTTGCCCCTGGCTATTCACAGTCCGCCCCGTTGGGGCGAAAGACCATTGGCCACTCCGCTCCGAAGACTCCGGGTCGCGGCTAACCGATTTTGATTCCTAAATCCTTCAGCTGCCGCCCCTCGACCGTCGCCGGGGCGCCGCTCATCAGGTCGCGGCCCCGTTGGTTCTTGGGGAAGGCGATCACGTCGCGGATGTTCGTCGTGCCGCTGACGATCATCGCCCAGCGGTCCAACCCGAGCGCGATGCCGCCGTGGGGTGGGGCGCCGCTCTTCAATGCGTCCAGCAGGAAGCCGAATCTTCCTCGCGCGTCGTCCAGGTGCATGCCTAGCATTTGGAAGACTCGGCTCTGCACGTCCTGGCGGTGGATACGGATGCTGCCGCCGCCGACTTCGTAGCCGTTGCAGACTAAGTCGTAGGCTTTCGCCAGTACCTTGCCGGGGTCGCTTTCGAGTTTGTCCAGGTCTTCGTCCCGCGGGGCGGTGAAGGGGTGGTGGTTGGCGGCCCAGCGTTTTTCCTCGTCGTCCCAGGTGAACATCGGGAAGTCGAGCACCCAGGCGAACTTGAAGTCCTTCTTTAGCGGGTCGACGAGGTTGAGCCGTTGGGCGAGGTAGGTGCGCAAGGCCCCGAGGGCGTCGCACACCACGGCCTCGGTGTCGGCGACGAAGAGGAGCAAGTCGCCCGGTTCCACGGCCATCGCGGCCTTCAATTCCGCCTTCACGGGGTCGGGCACGAACTTCTCGATGCCGCCGGTGAGCTTATCCGCCTCGGCCTTCATCCAGGCGAGGCCCTTGGCCTTGTACGCTTCGACGACCTTCGGTAGTTCGCCGCCGGGCTTCACCGCGACGTTCGAGAACGTGGCAGCGGCCCCCTTCACGTTGATGCCGCGGACGACGCCGCCGGCCGCGAGCACGTCCTGGAATACCTTGAACTCGGTCTTCGCCGCGATCGCACTCACGTCTACGATTTCCAGGCCGAACCGCAGGTCCGGCTTGTCGCTGCCGTACTTCGCCATCGCCGTTGCGTACGAGAGACGGGGCAGGGGCGTGGGGATTTTCACGCCGAGGCACTTCTCGAAAATCTCGGCCGTGAGGCCTTCCACGATTGCGAGCACGTCGTCGCGTTCGACGAACGACATTTCGACGTCGAGCTGCGTAAACTCCGGCTGCCGGTCGGCCCGCAGGTCTTCGTCGCGCAGGCAGCGGGCGATCTGAAAGTAGCGGTCGTACCCGGCGACCATGAGCAGTTGCTTGTAAATTTGCGGCGACTGCGGCAGGGCGTAGAACTCGCCGTGATACAGCCGGCTCGGCACGAGGTAGTCCCGCGCCCCTTCGGGCGTGCTCTTGCCCAACAGCGGCGTTTCGATTTCCAGAAAGTTCTTCGCGTCCATGTAGTCGCGGATCACCTTGTTCATCCGGTGCCGGAGGACGATCTTCTCCTGCAGCGATTTCCGCCGCAGGTCGAGGTAGCGGTATTGCAGGCGGAGGTCTTCGTTGGCCGGTTCTTCGTTGGGGAATTCGGTGACACTGAACGGCAGCGGCGGGGCGGCGTTCAAGACCCGTAGCGTTTTGACTTCGAGTTCGACCTTGCCGGTGGCGACGTCGGCACGCTCTTTGCCGGGCAGCCGTTTGCGGACGACGCCGGTGACGGAAATCACGTGTTCCCGGGCGAGGTCCTGGGCGGCGGCGAACGTGGCCTTGTCCGCGTCTTCGACCACCACCTGCGTCAGCCCGTACCGGTCGCGAAGGTCGACGAACACCTGGTTCGGGAAGGTACGGGTTATCAGCACCCAGCCGGTAAGTGTGACGGTTTGTCCGACGTGGGTGTCGCGGAGGTCGCCGCAGGTGTGGGTCCGCTGCCAGTCGGCCATGAGTGTCTGCTCCGAGGGGGGAAACGGGCATTATACGGACGGGACCAAGGGGCCGGGGTTCGGGGCCGGGAGGGCGGCGAGCTTGCGGTCGATGACGAACGTGCCGAAGGGGAGGATCGACGCGAGGGCGCACCACCCGACCCAGCGGGCGGGGAGGCGGCGTTTGCCGTAGGCCCAGAAGACGATTGCGGCGTAGGAAACGAATAGTATGCCGTGGACCCATCCGACGGCGAGAACGGCCTCGGGCAGCCCGGCGGCGTATTTCAGGGGCATCGCTATGCCGAGGAGGAGGAGGAACGAGACCCCTTCGGTGAGGCCGATGCTGCGAACCCATGTCAAGCCGTTGTCACTGGTCATCATTTCTCCCGTCACTTACGCTCCGGGCTCGTTAAGCGTTGATTGCCAGAACTTCAACTGTTTCTCGACTTCCGCTGGGGCGGTGGAGCCGATGCCCCGGAATGCCTTCACGGCGTTGGCAACGCCGAGGACGTCTTTCAACTTCGGGCCGATGCCGGGGCAGTAGGTTTCGAATGCCTCTTTTGGCAGGTCGGCTAGCCGGCACTTCTTTCGTTCGCAGGTGCGCACCAGGGTGCCGACGGCTTCGTGGGCGGTTCGCATCGGCACCCCGGCCGCGACGAACGCTTCCATGAGCGTCGTGGCATCGAGGAAACCGTCTTCGAGTCGGCCGGCAATGACGTCGCGGCGGAGTTTGGTTTCCCGAACGAGCGGGGCGGCGACGCCGAGCATGCCGGACACCGTGTCGAAGGCGTCGAAAAGGGCCGTTTTGTCTTCCTGAAGGTCCCGGTTGTACGCGAGCGGGAGACCTTTCAAGAGGACAAGAATCTGCGTCAGACAACCCACGACCCGGGCCGACTTGCCGCGGGTGAGTTCCAGCACGTCCGGGTTCTTCTTGTGCGGCATAATGCTCGACCCGGTGCAGAACGCGTCGGGCAGGTCGAGGAAGTTGAATTCCGTGGTGGACCAGATCACCCATTCCTCGGCCCAGCCGGCGAGGTGTGTTGCGATCAGCGTCAGGCAGAAGACGAACTCGGCAAGGAAGTCGCGGTCGCTCGAAACGTCGAGGCTGTTCCGGGCGACGGAATCGAAGCCGAGCTTTTGCCGCACGCTCTCGCGGTCGATCGGCAGCGAACTGCCGGCGAGGGCCGCGGCCCCGAGCGGCAGCACGTTCACCCGCTTTCGGCAATCTGTCAGTCGCTCGCGGTCCCGCTGGAACTTCTCGACGTAGGCCAGGAAGTAATGCGACGCCAAGACGGGCTGGGCGCGTTGCAGGTGGGTGTACCCAGGCAGAATGACCGCTCGTTCCCGCTCGGCCGAGGCGACGAAGGCCTGTTGCAGTTCCAATAGTTGAGTGTCCAATCCGTCAATCGCATCGCGGACCCAGAGCTTTACGTCCGTCGCCACCTGGTCGTTCCGGCTCCGCCCGGTGTGCAGTTTCCGCCCCACGTCTCCTAGCTTCGCAATCAGAACCTTCTCGATGTGCGTGTGAATGTCTTCCAGGGAGATGAAAAACTCCATCTTCCCGGCTTCGATCTGGGCCGCAATTTCGTCGAGGGCCTTACAAATCTGCTCGGCCTCGGAAGGGGCGAGCAGCCCCACCTCGGCCAGCATTCGGGCGTGGGCCTGACTGCCGGCCACGTCGTGCCGGTAGAGCCGGCGGTCGAACGAAATCGATTCGGTGAACGCCTCCACGCGTTCGTCCGTCGTGCCGGTGAACCGCCCGCCCCAGGTTTTGCTCATCGGTAGCCTCGGATCGTGTCGGGTGTCGTTTTAGGGGTTTTTGTCCGCGCCGGTCTTCCCCCGGACTCGAAACGGGCCGGCGAAACCCGAGCCCACCTCAGCGGGTATACTTTCCGCAACCGACCTTTCTGGAGTCTCGCTATGTCGATACGTCGATTCGTTCTTACCGCCGCGGTCGTGGTGGCTGCGGTCGCTCCCGCCCGGGCCGCGGACCCGCCCGCGGTCGAGGTACGGCTGAAATCCGTCGAGAGCCTCATTTCCCGGTTCGAGTTCTTCGGCGGGCTCGCCGGCAAGGGTGAGGAGGCGAAGCAGTTCGCCGGGGTTGCCAAGGCGTTCTCCGGGGAAAAGGGCCTCGAAGGCATCGATACGACCAAGGACTTCGGGTTCTATGCGTCGGTGTCGCAGGACGTGGCCGACAGCCCGGTGGTGTTGATGGTGCCGATCAAGGACAAGGACGCTTTCCTCGGCCTGTTCACGGGCAAGTTGAGCATCACCCCGAAAAAGGGGGACGATGGCTCGTACGCGATCGAGTTGCCGATGTTGCCGAAGCCGGTTTACTTCCGTTTCGCCAACGGTTACGCGTACGCGACGTTCGGCGACGCCAAGAATCTGGCCCCGGCGGGTCTTATCAGTCCGGAGAAGTTTTTCGCCGCCAACACCGACGCGCTCCTGGCTGTGACCGTCCACATGGACCGGATCCCGGACGAGATGAAGAAGGTCGCGTTCGGCCAGTTCGAACTGAAAGTGGCGGAGGAGAAGGCGAAGAAAAAACCGAACGAATCCCCGGCGGAACAGCTGCTCAAGGAATTCTTCATGGACGGGATCGTCGCGGGGGTGAAGTCCGCGATGTTCGAGGGCAAGGTGGCGACCTTTGCGTTATCCGTCGAGCCGAAGTCGGACGATTTATCGGTCGAGTGGTCGCTGGCACCGAAGCCGGGCTCGGCTTTGGAGAAAGCCCTGAAGGCGAACGGATCGCGGTCGAGCACTGCGGCAGCCCGGTTGAAGGCTAGCGGCCTGGCGAATTTCACCGGCGTCAAGCTGGCCGTGCCGGACGACATGCTCCCGGCCCTCGGCAAGCTCGCCGACGCTCTGGCCGAGCAAGGCCTGGCCAGCGCGAAGCCGGAGGCCAAGGACATTGCCAAGGAAGCCCTGGACGCCGGGCTCGCCTCTCTCCGCAAGGGGGAACTCGATTTCGGTTTCGCGGCGACGCGGCCGCGGGCCGACGGGACGGTCGGGATGACCGCCGCCCTCAAGGTGGTGAAGGGGAAGGACGCCGAAGCCGTTTTGCGAAAAGTGGCGGCGTTCGCCCCGGCGGACCAGGCCGCGTTCACGTTCGACGTCGCCAAACTGGACGGGGCCGACCTGCACAAGGTGGAGATCAAAGGTGCGGGGGCGGAGCATATCAAAGGAATCACCGGGTCCGATACGATCTGGTTTGCGGTCGGCGACGACCTCGTAGTAGTCGGAACGGACGAGGCGGCGGTGAAGGCAGCCGTGGCCGCCAAGCCGGGGCCGGTGTCGGCGATACAGTCCGATACGGCCCTCGCTGCGATCATGGCCGTGCAGAACAAAGCCGATCCGAAACCGGCAACCACCGAGGCACTCAAGACCGCGTTTGGCGACAAACCCGCCACCGGGTCCGACACGATCAAACTCACCGTCGAAACCGGCGACACGCTCAAGGTGAGTCTGAAAGTGAAAGGCGCCGTCGTGAACTTCTTAAGGATGATGGGCGAGGCGAAAAATAAGTAACCGTCCGGGCGAGCGGCGACCGGACGGTCGCCGCTCGCTTTTTTACACTTTCACCTTTTCCCCGGCCCCGTGGTTGGCCCCGCTCTTGTTCGCCGCCTCGATGAATGCGACCATTTCCAGTGTCACCGCGATGTCAACCGGAGCTTTTCCTGTGGTGAAACCCTCGACCACTTTCTTCAGCAATTCCCGGTAAAAATCCCCGGTACTGACCGCCACGGCCTGCGTCCCTTTTTCGGCAAACCCGACGAACCCGTATACCCCGGGGCCTTTCCGCGTGCCTCGGACGGTCGCGGTCCGTCCGTCCGCCCAGGTGCCGGTGACGACGTCCGCATCCGCCTGGTGGTCGCAGCCAACGCGGACGCAGCCGGGGCCCATGAGAGCGTAGAGCATTTCCACCGCGTGGATGCCGTAGTGGAACAGACCCGGGTTGCGGTCGTGCAGGCTGCACGGCCCCCACGTGACCGCCCCGAGGATCGGGCCGTGCTTTGTGTCGGCGAGGTACGCCGTCAGTTCCGCGGCGTACCGCAAGGCGGACGAACTCCAGACCAGCACCTTCTTCCTGACGGCCAGTTCGGCCATCGCCTTGGCGTCCGCAAGCGAGCAGGTGAACGGCTTGTCCACGAAGCAGGGAATGCCCGCAACAAGGAACGGCTTCGCCCGGGCCAGGTGCACCGACCCGTCCACCGCTTCGATCAGCATTGCGTCGACTTTGCCGACCATCTCTTCGGGCTTATCCACCAGCGGCACGCCGTATTTCTTCAACCGGTCGCGGTAGCCGGGAATTCGCTCCGGAGAAAGTTTCGATTCACCCGGGCACCCGATCACGACCTTGGCCCCGTCGACCCATTGCCGTTCGGCGACGTCGACGTGGTTGATTCGCTTCGTGAATTCGACGACGTGGGACGTGTCGAAGTCGAGCATGCCGAGTCGGATCATGATCGGTCTCCGAAATGTCAAAGCAGAGTACGCCGAAACCGCCGGAAAAAGTGGAAACAAATCAAATTGTATTCCTCGGCGTTCTCTGCGGTGAAATCCGCCTTTTCATTCGGCTCGGAGGGCCGGGACGAGCGGCACGCGGAGGGCGAAGCGGGTGGCGGCGGTGGCGGCGAGGACGCCGGTGAGGAAGACGGCGGCGAGGACGGTAACGAGGCGGCCGAGTTGGCCGCCGAGTTCCGCGGCGGATTGGGGCAGGACCGATCCGGCTGCAGCGAGGACGCCGACGCCGAGGCCGAGAACCAGGAGGAAAATGGTTTCGACCGCGACCAGTTCCCTCAGTGCCGCGGACGAATACCCGACGGCTCGGAGTAAGGCCAGTTCCCCCGCCCGCTCGGCGACGCCGCGGACGAGCACGACCGCGAGGCCGAGTACACCGAGGATGAGGCCGAACCCGCCGAGAACCTGGAACAGGGTGAGGTACGTGCCGACCACGGCCTGGAAGGCTGCAACCCGATCCCGGGCCGGCGTCACGCTCATCCCGTTCGCCCGGAACCCGGCTTCGAGCACCGCGGCCAGTTTCTCGCGTTTTTCGGGATGGGCGTCGATCAGAAAGACGCGGTACCCCTCTTGCCGCGGGTAGAGTTTGCGGAAGGCTTCGTCCGCGATGAAGATTTCACTCTGGAACGGGCAGTCCACCAGCGTGCCGACGAGGCGGAACGTCGTGTTGGTTCCCGCCTCGTCCGGCAGTTCGAGCGTGTCGCCGACGCCGATTTTCAGCATCCACTGTGCCGAATTCTGTTCGACGAGGAAGGGAATCGCCCCGTCCGGTTGCGGCTTTCTAAGCAGCAGCCAAGGGTTCTTCTTTTCGTCGGCCGATTCGGCGAGCGTGTCCGAAAATTTGAACCCACCGCGGTCGATCAGCTTATCCGGCACGCCGAGGATTCGCGGTTTTCCGGCCTGATACAGATTCAGACAGCTCGCATCGTCTCCGCCGCGGAGCCGCAAGGGGACGATCGTAGTTCCGTCGAGCGTATCGACGCCTTCCTTGGCCCGCTTCGCTGCCGGAACGTCGCCCGGCAGATTCTGGTAAGCGCGTTCGAGGCCCTGCTCCAGGTCGTCGAGGCCGGCGGGGGAATCGGGTGGCTGGAAAACGGGCACCGACGATTCGCCGATCAGGGCGAATCCGCCACTGCCGCCGTCCTTCGATCCGAAATTACTGTCCGGAGTTCTGCGGAAGCTCTCGACGGCCACGAGCAAAAAGGTTGCGGTTGCGAGAAGGGAAACGGTGAGCAAACTCCGGCCCATGTTGCGGCCGGCATTTCGTGCCGAGAGGGCGGATACACGACGCGCCGGCGTATTGTCGCGTGCCAGCCGCTTCAACACAACGCGTACGAGCAACAACCCCGCGACGAGCAGGAAACCGCCGCCAGAGAAGAAGGTCATGGCCCGGATGTCCGGATTCGATTGCGTCGGCCCGGCGAATAGAAGGCCGAGGCCCGCAACGAAACAGAAGCTCGGCCCCAGTAAGGCAAACCGCCCCAGACGCGAGGGTTCGGTCAGCCGGGGCAATTCCGTCTCTCCCCGCAACAAAGCCGGAGCCGGCACCTTCGCTAAACCGCGGAGCGAGAGCCAAATCGCGAGGAGCGCCATCAGCACCGTCGAGACGAAGCCAATTCCCAATGTCAGCAGACTGACGTGAACACGCAGAAACGAAACCGACTCCGGGTCCGGCCAGAGGTCGACCAGGATCGCCAGCATGGCCCGGGCAAAAACGACGGCAAAAACCAAACCGAAGGCAGAACCCAGTCCGGCGATGAGGAGCCCTTCGGCGAGCAGCATCCGGCGGACGGTTCGCATCGGATACCCAGTCGCGAGGAGCAGGCCGACCTGCTTGGCCCGGCGTTCGACGTTGAGCCGGAAGAGCAGGCCGACGAGTAGGAGTGCCGCCCCGATGAGGAAGAAGCTGAATCCGAGAAAGAGGCCGCCGAAGTCGGTGCCGCCTTTCGACGCGGTGGCGAGGCGGGTGTGGGTGTCTTCGAGCACGAAGCCCGACGCGGCCGGGTCGAGTTCGGCCCGGATCGCGGCCTTCAACTTCTCGGCCGTCTGCTCCGGCGTTTCCTCCGAAGCCGGGGCGACCCGCATCGACGTCACCGTGCCGAATCGGCTGCCGAACAGTTTCACCCCGGCGGCATATGTGACGTATGCCTTCGGCGTCGTGCGATACACGTCCCAGTACTTCTCGTCGCGGGGTTTCACCTTCTTGACGTCGAACGTGAACGGCGGGTTCCAGTCGCCGATCCGCAGCTTGTCCGTAATCCCCGGGAAGGGCGGCGTCAGATCGGGGTCGTTGGCGGGAAGGCGAGTTCGGGGCATCGGCGTCGGGTTGGCCGTCGACACGGCGAGCGGTACAAATCCCTTCAGCTTGAACGTTGCGGTTTCCGTCTGCTCGCCCGCTTCCAACTCCGGCTTGAAGAACGTAACCGAAACGGTGTCGCCGGGTTTCTTCCCCTTCAGCGGCGAATCCGCCCAGTCGGCCAGAACGATCTCGTCGTCGGCCAGCGTCGAAACCCCGGGCGGCAACAGCGGCCCGAGCGGAGCCGGGGCCGCCACGTTCGTGGCACAGACGATCGAGTACGGAATCGCCTCCTTCCCCGCCGCGATCTCGTTCGCGAGGTAAACCAGCGTGCGTTCGGCCCGGAGGCCGAGCTTCCGGCAGACCCGCTCCACCGCGGCCACCGTCGGCCCGTCGAGCACGAGCGTTTCCGATTCGACGCTGACGTACGCGTCGCGTTTCGTCGGCACGACGACGCGGACGCCCCAGTCCGCGAGGCCGAGAGACTTGGCGAACTTCTCGTTCGTAGTCGGAACGTCGGTGGTGGTGGACAGGACCGCGTTGCATTTGCCGGGAATGCCGAGGCGGTCCTGAAGTATTGCGAGCGGCACGTAAACGTTGAGCGGGGCCTGGGGCGACGGAAACAACGCGAAGTCGTTCGCGTACGTCTCTCTGGGCAGAACTTTGACCTTTACGGTGATGGACTGCGTCGTGTCGTCGGTCCCCCTCTTGCCGAGCAGGGAACTTCGGGGTACGGCCGAGAACTTTTCGACTCCGATGCGAATGGTATCGCCGTTATCCACCCCCAGTCGATTTGCGACCCGGTTGGAAACGGTGACCGATTCGGAAGGAAGTGCCGACGGCCCGTTCGAAGAAACGCCTACGACGGTGACCGTTCCGATTCGCTTGGGCAGCTTGCCGGCGGCGGTCGGGACCGATTCGATCGACCCTTGTAAGAGCAGGGCGGGGTACGTGTCGGACCCGATTGTTTCCGCGACCTCGGTGCGAATCAGCCGCGGCCCGATCCAGGCCGCGGTGACGCCGGCCAGTTGCCGGTCTGCCTTTTCCTTCAAACTGCCGCGGAGCGAATCGCCGACGAGGAGTGCCCCGGTGAGCACCGCTGCCCCGACGGCGACGCCGAGGAGCACCGGCAGGTTCCCCCGGCGGAAGAACGCGGCGTTACGGAGCGGGAATGAGCGGAGTGTTAACATGGTGTCATGCGGCCGTCACCAATTTCCCGTCGTTCATCTCCATCCGCTTCGGCAGAATATTCGCCAACTCCGAGCTGTGCGTGACCACGATCAGGATCGTGTTCTCCTGCTTGTGGAGGTCGAGCAGCAGTTCGCCGATGCCGGCGGCGTTTTTCCGGTCGAGGTTGCCGGTCGGTTCGTCGGCGAGGAGGAGGACGGGCTTTTGAATGAGTGCCCGGGCCACCGCGGCCCGCTGTCGTTCACCGCCGGAGAGTTCGGCAGGGCGGTGTTCGAGCCGGTGCCCCAAACCCACACGGTCGAGGAGATCCTTCGCAAAGGCTTCGAACTTGACCGGGTCCGCGTTGGGGGTCACTAACGTCGGGATCAAAACGTTTTCCAGCACCGAACATTGCGGCAACAGATGGTGCTCCTGGAAGACGAAGCCGATCTTCGCGTTGCGGAAGGCGGCGAGTTCCCGATCGGCCAGGGCGAACGGGTTTACCCCGTCGAGTTCCACCGTCCCCGCCGTCGGTGCGTCGAGCGTGCCGAGGATGTGCAGGAGCGTGCTCTTGCCCGATCCCGACGGGCCGGTCACGGCCAGTGCGTCGCCGCGGTCGAGTGAAAGGCTCACGTCGGTGAGGACGGGTAGCGGTCCGGACCGGGTGGGGTAGTCTTTGCGGACGTCGCGGGCAACCAGGGCCATCTGAGTCAGCCGTCGTAATGGGCGGGCATTTGCGAATGCTGCGTCTAGCATCCGACTCGCAGCTTTACCGGTAAACTACGACGATTCCTGTCCCGGGCAATTGCGCTGCGGGAGTTCGTCGGTCCGCGAGGCCGAACCATAGCCTTCCGGAAGGAAGCGAGTGAGGGGTTGTCGACACGACGGGGAACTGGCGACCCCAACGTTAGTATTCGAACTCGATCAACGACTGCGTTTTGATGATCGTGAATTCGTCCGGGAATGTGTGAAACGCGGAGACGGCGACGCCGAGTCTTACCGAATCGACGGTGACGAGGCTGAGCGGGTTGAGGCCGACCGTTTGGGGGGATCGGAAGCCGACGAGTACGCCCGCTTTGGCCCCGAGGGCGAGGAGTTCGCCATGGACGAGGACGAACAGGTCGGGATCGAGTCGTTCCACTTGCAGGCAGACGTGATAGCGGGCTCCGTCGGCCAGCCGGCAGCGGCCGCTCCGCTCGCCAGCGAACGGGTGGGTCATCCGCCGGCCGTATTCGGGCAGGTCTCTTCCTTCGGCCGTGGTAACCTCCACGACGTGGGACCGCCGGTTCCCCCACTCGAACACGTGGCCGGTCGGCGTGACGAGAACGGTCAGCGAATAGTGCGGTCGGTCGATTCGCTGGCTTGCGACGACATCAAAGAATTCCGGGTGCAGCGGCCGGTCGTAGAGCCGCAGGGTCAGGTCGTCGACGCGGGGGCGGTCGTGGTCGTAGGTGCCGATCATGGCGCGGGCCGGTTCGGGTGCAAATATACGGTCTCCAGCCCCGACTATAATCGGCCCGCAATCGCGAAACAACCTCGGGCGTAGCTAGTGTCTCAGTTTGAACGGTTCTTGGATTTTTTCCCTCCCCTCGATGGGGGAGGGAACAGGACAAACTGAGACAATACCCGGACGTAAGATGGTAGTGATGCGGTTACAAATCGATCTGCGAAAATAGCCAATGCAATCGATTGCGCTAAAAAGACGAGTGAATAATTCTTTTGGACGTAAAAGGCAGGTGAGCGGGTTAGTCGCAGATTTTCAGCCCCCGGCCGGCCGATTGCCGGGGGGCGCAGGTCGTCCGATAATGGGGACAGTTCTCACCTCAACGTGGGGCGGTTATGCCAATCGAAGCCCAGTGTCCGCATTGCCGCAAGCCGTACAAGTTCAAAGACGAATTTGTCGGGAAGCGGGTGAAGTGCGCCGCCGCGGGATGCCGGCAGGTATTCGAAGTGAAAGTGATGTCGAAAGAAGACCTCGAAGCGGTGGCGTTGGCCGCCATTGTCGATAATCCGGACCCGGTCGCCGCCGCCCCCGAAGACCAGCGGAAGGTGAAAGTCATTTGCTCGGCCTGCGAACACGTCTGGGAGGAGCCGTGGGCGAAGCAGGGGAAGAACACCGTCTGTCCGGAATGCCGTCACCGGCAGAAAGTGCCGGAGGAAAAGGGGGAGGGGAAAAAGGTCGATTGGCGGGATCCGAAGTCCGGCCGTCCGACACTGGCCAAGGTGGAGGACGTGCCGGAAGACGTGTGGGGCAGCAGTAAGTCGAACGTATCGGTCAAGGCCCTGAAGGATGCGGGAGCGATCCCGGAAATCGAATACGAGCCGCGGCCGCTCAAGCAGAAAATATATTTCGGGCTCGGGGGAGTGGGGTTGGTCCTGGCCCTCCTGCTGGGAACCTGGGCCGTTTTTTTCCGCGGTCGGGAGGCCGGGCTACTCGATCGGCTAATGAAGGAAGCGGTCGCCGCCTCGGCCGGCATGAAGGACACGGGCATGACTCCAGCCTCGGCCGCCGCGGCGGAAGGCGTCCTGCGAATCTACGACGGCGAATACCAGGCCCGGTTGCTCAACGACGGCAGGCTGAAAGCCGCCCTGGATCAATTCGCCGGCAGCCGAATGAGTCTAGACGCCGCCCCGAAGGGCATCGAACGGGACGCCGCCCTCACCGAATGGCTCGCCGCGGTGGTTTCGCTGGGCGGCGACGAAAACCAGGCGACGGGACGGATAAAAATCCGTTGGGAACCGGCCGCGTCGCAGGCCCGGGCCCGCATCAACGAAAAAGAGTATTCGGTCGTCGAAGAACTCCAGTCCGGATTCTCGATCCTGCAAAAAGCGACGGACTTCGACACGCGGGTGGCGACCTTTCGGCGAATAACCGAGACGCTGGCCGGGGTCAAACAGACGAAGCTGCTCCCCTCACTTCTCGGCCAGGGGTTTGCCCCGAACGAGTTTAACGAAGTGCAAGGCTATCTCGGCCTCGACCTGTTTCGACTCGGGGAGGAAACCGGGGCGAAAGCCATCGCCACGGAACTCGACGGCACGATTGCGGAGAAGGATAAGGCTCCGGGGTCAGTTCGGGCGTTGTGGCACGTCACGGGCGTGAAGCCCCTCGCCGTAATCGGGCCGGGAAACGTCGGGATTCAGACCCGCCTTGCCCTGGCACTTGCAAAAGCGGTGGAAAAGAAAGGCGGCGACGCCGCGGAAGAAGCGATGCGGCCGGGGTCGACCAACGATCAGTTCCGCGTGATGGCCCTTTGCGCCGATACGCTCGAAGACTCCTCGGCCGTGGTCGACAAGGCGGCGGAACTGCTCAACACGGTGCGGAACAACCGGGAGGCGATGGCGGGGGTAGCGGCGGCCAGTTGGGCGAGCCTGGCCCGGGCCGCGGGGCGAGTGGGGAAAGACGAAGCGGCCCGGCGTTTCTCGTCCGCCCCGCTCACGGACGACGGGAAGGCCCACGCGGTGGCCGAACTGATGCGGGGAAAACTCGCCGCGATCGGAAATCAGAAAGCAGATCCTGCGTGGGCGGACGTGCCGGAGGACGCGAAAATGATCAAGGTCGGGCATCTGATCGCTCGGGCCATGATCGCCCGGCACAACGGCCGGGTGACGGGCGACGCCGGTCTGGCCAAAGACTACGAATCGTGGCCGAAAGGAACCGTCCGCCCGTTCGGCTACGCCGGCCTCGTCCTCGGCTTGCAGGACAGGAACCAACCGTAGGCTTCAATCGAGCAAGTAAGGCGTGTTCGGGTCTTTCTCGTGCCGGATTTCGTCCACCGGGTCCTGCTTCAGCCACCCGCCGTACAACCGGTTAGCCGCGTTGAAGACGAGCCCCTCCTTGACGCCGACGTTCCGGTACGCATGAACGACTCCGGCGGGAACGATCAGAGCGTACGGTGCGTCCTCCCCGGCCTCGCGCACTTCTTTCGCCCGGTACGTGGCCGAGTCTTTCCGGGCGTCCCAGAGGTAGATTCGAAACGTCGAGGGGCCGAAGAAACAGAAGTAATCTGCTTGGTCCGCGTGTTCGTGGGGGCCCCGGGCGACGCCGGGCTTGGTCTGCGAAACGTAGGCCATGACCGGCTGAAACTCGGGGTCGATCAGGTCGTTGCGGAAGAGTTCGACCAGCCACCCGCGGGGGTCTGAGAAGAATTTCAGCGGGATCCATTTGACCCCGAGAATGGCGGTCGGTTCGGCGATTTTGGGCAGGCTTACGTTCATGTCGCAGGCTCCGGGCGGTGGCTCGAATTTTCGGCGGCGGCTCTTCCGGCGTCAACCCGAGGTCGCCGTCGGCTCGCCGAATAGGGACGGGACCGGCGGGGCTTGCGGTTTCAACTTTCGCGTCCGCCCGGTCGGCGGCGGCTTCAACTCGTGCCCGGCTTCCAGCGATTCCAGAACCGCTTCCGCACGGCCGAGCACGGCGTCCGGCACCCCGGCCAATCGGGCCACG
Source organism: Fimbriiglobus sp. (assembly GCA_036493815.1). GTDB lineage: Bacteria > Planctomycetota > Planctomycetia > Gemmatales > Gemmataceae > DASXPC01. The sequence goes on from DASXPC010000389.1 coordinate 19,891, forward strand.
TGGATGCCGTAACTCTTGTCCGCGTTGCCCGGGGCGATCGCATGGAGGAAAATCACGTCCCGGTCGAGTTCCTTCACCTGCACCGTGTAGTTCCGGAGCCTGGGGAGCTTGTCGGAAAGCTGGGCCAGTTCGTGGTAATGCGTGGCGAACAGCGTCCGGCAGCCGACTGCGTCGTGCAGGTGTTCGGTGATCGCCCAGGCGAGCGAAACGCCGTCGTAGGTGCTCGTTCCCCGGCCGATCTCGTCGAGGATGACCAGGCTGTGCGGCGTCGCGTTGTTCAGGATGTTGGCGGCCTCGGTCATCTCGACCATGAACGTGCTTTGACCGCGGGCGAGTTCGTCGCTCGCTCCAACGCGGGTGAAGATTCTGTCGGTCAGTCCGATGGTCGCGGACGTGGCGGGGACGAAGCTGCCGACGTGGGCGAGGAGGGTGAGCAGGGCGACCTGGCGGATAAAGGTTGATTTGCCGGCCATGTTGGGACCGGTGATGAGCCAGAACGTTCCAGCGTCGGGGCCGAAGCGGACGTCGTTGGGGACAAACGTGCCGGGGGGGAGAACCTGATCGAGGACGGGGTGTCGCCCACCGCGGATGTCGAGCACGTGTTCGTCGGCGATTTTCGGCCGGACGAATCCGCGGGTCGATGCCAATTCCGCCAGGCCAGCGAGGAAGTCGAGCGACGCCAGTACGTCCGCCGTTTCGAGCAGGCGGGGCGTTTCCACTGCCACTTTGTCCCGCAGCGTGACGAACAACTCGTATTCGAGCCCGAGGCTGCGGTCTTCGGCAGTGAGGACTTTTTCCTGGTACTCACGCAGGGATGGAGTGGTATATCGCTTCGCGTTTTTCAGCGTCCGTTCGTGAATGTAATTGGCCGGCACCCGGTGTTCGTTCGCGTTCGTGACCTCGATGTAATACCCGATGGCCTGGGTGTAGGCGATTTTGAGGCTGCCAATACCCGTCGCCGCGACTTGTTCCGCCTGGTATCGGGCCATCCAGGTTTTGCCCTCTGCCGCGAGTTGCCGCAGGGTGTCGAGTTCCGCGTGATACCCCAACTTGATAATGCCGCCTTCCTTCGTGGTGTACGGGGGGTCTTCGGTCAAGGCGGAATCGAGCAGGGTCCGCAGGTCCGGGAAGAGTTCGAGCCGGGTTTCCAGACCGAGCAGAACCTTAGAACTTCGGCCGGTTAACTTGGCCTTGAGTTTTGGGAGGAGTTGCAACGTGCGGGCGACCGCGGCTAGGTCTTTGGGCGTTGCCCGGGCGGTCGACACCCGGGCCGTCAGTCGCTGCAGGTCGGCGGTCTGGTCGAGCAGGGACCGGACCGTCTCCCGCAAAGAAAGGTTTTTGGTCAACTCGTCCACCGCGTCGAAACGGGCCTCGATCGCGGATCGGTCGCGGAGGGGGGCAAGGAGTTCGTCGTGGAGTCGCCGGGCGCCCATCGGTGTGACGGTCCGGTCGAGCGTGGCGAGGACGGACCCGTCCCGTGCGTTGTCCCGCAACGTGCGGGTGAGTTCGAGGCTGCGGCGGGTGACCTCGTCGAGGACGAGGTGGTTGGCCGGGCTGTACGGCGTCAATCGGAGCACGTGGGACAGGCTCGCTTTCAGGGTCTCCTGGAGGTAATGGAGGACGGCACCCGCGGCGAGTAAGCAGGGCTGGGCGTCGTCGAACCCGAAGCCGGCGAGCGTGGCGATGCCGAAGTGGCGGTGGAGGGTTTGGGCGGTGGTGGTGGGATCGAAGGTCCAGTCCGGCCGGGCGACCGTTCCGGACATGGGGGGGTGAAGCCCGTCCGCCGCATTTTCCGGCACGAGTGTTTCAACCGGCGCGAGTCGGGCAATTTCGTCGGCGAGGTGTTCCGGCAAAACGTCCGCCGCCCGAAACGACCCCGTCGTCAGGTCGACCCACGCCAACCCGAACAGCCCGCCTTTTCCCTGGCATGTCGCGATCAGGTGATTCGGCTTCCGGGGGTCGAGGAGTTCGTCTTCCGTGACCGTACCGGGCGTGACCACCCGGTTGACCTCCCGGCGAATGATCTTCTTTCCGGGGGCGGCAACTTCCATCTGCTCGCAAACGGCCACCCGGTGCCCGGCCCGGAGCAGCACGCCGAGGTAGTACTCTAACTTATGTTGGGGAAATCCCGCCATCGGGATTTCCTTGTCCCGCTTCGTCAGCGTGAGGCCGATGGCCTTGGCGCCGATTTCTGCGTCCGATTCGAACAGTTCGTAAAAGTCCCCGTTGCGAAACAGGACGAGCATGCCCGGGTGTTGTTCCTTCGCGGCCCGGAACTGCTGCATCATCGGGGTCAACGGGGCCGGTTCCAAGATTGGGTATTCCTAGTTTCAAGTCCGACGCAGACGGAGAATTTTGAAAGTTTAGGAACTGATACCAGACTTGAAACTTGGAACTGTTGAAACTTGAAACTCCGAAATTACTCGGGCGACCCGTTGCGGAGTTTCGACATGGAGACGACGTTGCCCCGGCCGTGGTAGGTGACGTCGGTCATGAAGCTCTTGATGATGTGCACGCCCCGGCCGCAGGTCCGCTCCCAGTTTTCCGGAAGCGTCGGGTCCGGGACATCGGTCGGATTGAACCCGGGGCCTTCGTCTTCGATCCGGATCTCGAACGCGCGTTCCGAGATTGAGTACGCCACCCGGACCCGTTTGGCCGGGTCGAGCTGGTTCCCGTGCTTCATGGCATTGACGAGGGCTTCTTCGACGGCGAGCTTGATGGCGAACAAGTCCCGGTCGCCATACCGCTTGGCCTGCAGCCCAACCTCGATCTCGTCCTGAAGGCGACGGGCCTCGGCGAGGTCGCTGGGTACGATTACGTCGGCGGCGATGGCACGGTCGGTCATGGAAGGCTGCCGGGGCGGGGCGGATCAGAACGACTGAAGCCCCTTCTGTTCGTCTTTCACGATCGTCAGCATCTTGTCCAATTTGGTAATGACGAAGATCTCCATGATGTCCGGGGAGATGCCGGAGAGGACCAACTTCCCGCCCGCCGTGGTCAGTTTCTGATGCAGGCGGATGAGCTTGCCGAGTGCGGCACTCGACATGAATTCGACGTTTGTGAAGGTCAGGAGGATTTTCCGACGACCCATTTCGTCCACGAGGCGGAACAAGTCGTCTCCGATCATTTGGATATTCTGTTCGTCGAGGATTTTCTTGTCGAGAAAGTTGACGACGGTAACGTCGCCGATTTCTTCGACGGCGAGTCGCTGGCGGCGAGGCTGAGACATGAGAAGGGCACCCGTGGCAAACCGCGGCGGGACCGGCCGCCGCCTCCGGATTGAACGACGTTGTGATTCTCGCCCGCGACCCCACTCTGTCAAGCGGTCCCCGGCCGAATTCTCCAGACCCGCCATCCTTCCGGGCAACACGATAAGCGAAACCGCCCCCACCCTCGACCGAAAATCGATCCAGGCGGCGCCGTCGTCTCCTCAGCCGATCCCCAGCCAAGATGCCCGGAAGTTCCAGCCCGCAAGTGCATTTTGTGGCGGCAATTTTCCACGGAGGCAGAGACGGGGCCGTTCCGATGCCATTCTGCAATACGGCCGCAATCTCACTGCACGACCGGGGCCAGTGCTTTCATAAACGTGAGCCGGGCATATCCGGATTTGAAGTATTCGGAGATTTCCCCGACAGAGACGTATTCGTCGGCGAGGAGCAGTCGGACAGACGTGTCTTTCGGCCCCGTGGAAACGAACGACAGCAGAATTCGACCTCCGATGCCGGACACGTATCGTTCGGCTTCCCGGAGAATGGCGGCGGTGCCGTCCCTGTGAAGGCCCGGAGTCAACTGCCAAGCCACCATTTCGAAGACGCGATTCGGCCCGTCGAATTCCCTGACCGTGACTTGACCCAGAAGGTCGTCCGCCCCCGGCAGTACGATGCGGGCTTCTTCCGGTGCGTGACCCCGTTCGACCCGAACGTTCCATACGGGCCGGCGATTCCCCGACGATTGCGTGGAAGAGTCCGCTTCCGGCAGCGTGTGCGGCAAACGCACTTCGGGGTCGATTGACCCGATCGCGTCAGCCAACTCCGGCCGCCTGCCCCGGCGGAGCGCCGCACGAACCGTGTCGAGGACGAACTTGGGATAGGGAATATGTGAGGACGCCAACGACTCGGCGACACCGGCCCCGGGGGCGATGCAGGGGTTTGGGTTGACTTCCAGTACAAACGGCCGACCCGCTTCGTCCACCCGGAAATCGATCCGCGCGTAATCCCGGCAGTCGAATAGCTCGAAGCAGCCGACGGCCAACCGCCCCACCTCCCGTTCGAGTTCGGGGGTGACGTCGGCCGGATTCTTGTACGGCGTCGCCAAAAAATCCCGCGACCCGTCCCGCCATTTCGCGTCGTACGTCACGATCGGCCAGATCGGCCGACCGTCCGACGGTGGTGGGAAGAATATCTCGGTCAGGGCCAGCGTGCGCGGTCCCTGCGGCGACGCGATCACTGCCGCGTGAAGTTCCCGCCCCACAATTAACTTCTCGACGACGATACCCGGACCGTACGTTTTCCGTACGTACCCAACTCGGTCGATCAACTCGGCCTGCGAAGTACACACGCTGTTCTGGTCGATGCCGACGCTGGCGTCTTCCCGGCCCGGTTTAACGATCACCGGCCATCCGAGCGGGTTCGTTGGGTCGGGTTCGTCGTTTACGAGGAAGTAAGGCGCGGTCGGGATCCCGGCCCCGACCAGCAACCGCTTCGTGAGGGGCTTCGACCGGGCAAGGAACAGGGCCTGTGGGGACGACCCGGTGTACGGCACGCGGAGAAGGTCGAGCACCCCTGCCACGTACGCTTCGGCGAGCCCCCACCCCGCCGTACCTTCATAGAGGTTACAGACGACGTCCGGTTGAAACGTCCGAACCCCTCTGATGACGGCTTCGGCCGAGTCCACGACGCCTAACCGGCCGACCGTTAGCCCGGCGACCTGAAAAATACGAACCATCACGTCCGCAAGCGCGAGGACGTCAACTTCCGATTCGGCGTCCGGATGGTCCGGCGGAAGCGTCGGCTCGTTGTGCAACACCAGCACGCGGGGAGCGGGCATCGGTCGTCGACTCCAACAAAGTTAGGCCAGATTCAACCGTGCGAGGGTTGCGGCGAGAATCCTTTTGACCAGTTCGGCATGGCTGACGTTCAACAAACGGGCCATGATGACCAGGTCGCTCGATTCCGGATTCAATCCGGGCAGCGGGTTGATTTCCAGAAAATACGGTTCCCTATCCCTAATGCGGAAGTCGAGGCGGGCGACGTCCCGGCAACCGAGTGACGAAAACAGTATGAGGGCGGCGTCCTCGACTTCCCGCATAAGCTCGGCCGGTATTACGGCCGGGCATTCGTAGTCGATCAGCCGGAGGTAATCCCGTTTGACCTCGACCGAGTAAACGAATCGGTCGGCCGAGCCTTTCGGGCTGATTTTCATGACGCCGAACACTTCCGGCGGGTCGTTGCCAATCACGCCGACGGTGACCTCGTCCCCGTCGATAAATTCCTCCACGAGAATCGGTTGCCCGTAGTCGTGCCACAGGCCGGCGACGGTCGGCCCGAACTGGTCAGCGGTTTCGATCAGACACCGCGAGCGGATTCCCTTGCTCGACCCTTCGCACACCGGTTTGGCCAGGACCGGCAAGCGGAGCCCGCTTTCGGCCAGCATCGGCGGGAACTCGGCGAATTCGCCGTCGTACGGCCCGACCGGGAACGAAAAGGTCATGCCTTTCGGAACGCGAACCCCGGCCGATTCGGCCACCCGGCGGGTCATGTCCTTGTCGAGCGAGACCGCCATGGCGAGCGGGTCGGACCCGGAATACGGGATCCCGAGCATTTCGCAGACGGCCGGGACGCGGGCTTCGCGGGACCGGGAGGTACCGACGCCTTCGGCGAAGTTGAAAACCAGGTCGGGCGGGCGGTGCAGGAGTGCGTCGAGGAGCGGTTTCCCGTCGCCGAGTTCGCGGACCGTGTGGCCGAGCGAGCGGAATACGTCACCGATGGCCTGGATCGTGACTGGGGCGTCGAACTCTTCGTGCAGGTCGTCCGGTGCCCCATCCGGCAGGGGTTCGGACGGTTTCAGATCGAACGCGATGCCGATGTCCATAGGCCGCTCCGCAAACGACTGCGGGGGGCCGACGCCCCCCGCGAACCGGTGCGAGTGTTTTACGATTAGCGGCCGGTTGTGGCGGGAAGAGAGGCCCCGTGCGAAGCGCCGGCGAGCAAAGGCAGGGCGAACCGCGGCCGGGCGGCTTCGATCACCGGTTCGTCCGCTGCGCCGCCGCAACTGGCTGCTTCCGGATGATGTTCCTTCCGCCGGGCCATTCGGGCGTTACCCTCCGGTATCAGGCAGGTCGTGTCCCCTTGCAAAAGGCCGCTCACCCCCCGCGTGGCGGTCGGGGCGATCGTCTGCGGCTTGTCCTCGGCCTGATACCGAACTAGCATCCCCTCGTAGTTGCGGAGAATGACGGCGTCGTCCGACGCGCTGATGAGGTAATTGGGCATCAGCGGAATCTTCCCTCCGCCGTGGGGGCTGTCAACGACGTACGTCGGGATGCCAATCCCGGACATGTGTCCGCGCAGGCCTTCCATGATTTCCAACCCCTTCCACACGGAGGTGCGAAAGTGGCCGGCGCCGGTCACCGGGTCGCAGTGGAACAGGTAATAAGGTCGAACTTTGATCCTCAGCAATCCGCGGAGCAGCGCGCGGATCGTTTCCAGGTCGTCGTTC
>DASXPC010000390.1:0-4699 GCA_036493815.1 Fimbriiglobus sp.
AGTGGTTGTGCCAGAAGAGGGTCATTTTCTCTTCGAGCTGCCGGCCGGTCTTGAGAATCCGGTCGAGCCACCAGGCGGAGAGTCGGGCCTGCGGGGCGCCCGGCGGCATGCTCCGCTCGCTCGACATGAATTCGCTGGTCCGCTCGAAGTCGGGGTCCGCCGGTTCGCCTTTCAGAATTAACGAAATGGTCTCGTCCGGCCCGGCGGCCAGGCCGCGGTCCAGCTCGGCCCGGGTCGCGCCGAAGCCGGCCCGACGGTAAAGGTGCCCGACCTTTTTTCGGTCCCAGGGGTTATCGGCGGTGGGTCGATACGGTGACCAAGGGTTGTGTATCATGGCAAAATCCCGATATCACTCCCGAGGCACAATGACAATAATAACACATGCATTGTGTTATCTTTTGTGTCATTGCCCCTCTTCGGTGAATGGCGTTACTTGTAATTCCACTCGACCTTTAACGTGTACGCATCCTTGCCGTGTTCGATGGTAATTTCGGCGGTCCCGAGGGTGGCAAGCCAAGTCGTCAACCCGGCGACCTGCCGTTTGGCTTCGGCAAGGCCGACGCCCTGAGACAGGACGGTCTCGGTGATGATCGGGTCCGGGTGTGCGGTGAGGAACGCGGCCCCGCCGGCGCCGTAGATTTTGTTCCGCCAGACGGCCGGGCTACCGCCGGCAGCCGGTTTCTTCAACTCGGGGATTAATTTCTTGAGCAGCCCCGGGCTGCCGGCGACTACGAACGAATCCCCCACGGCCGCGAAACACGGCTCGAGGTTGAACCGAATCCCGTCCGGGTCGTCGACCGGTTTCGTGGGTTTTTCGTTGAATCGATACTCGACCACGTGTATCCCGTCGATGACTTCTTCGTGCTGTTTCAGACCGCCGAACTGTCCGCCGGCGAGGAGGGCGGCCGTTCGGAGAACTCCGTCCATGCTTTTGGAGAATTTCGGGTCGCGAGTGGACAGAACATAGGCCGGCACCGGGATGGGTCGGCCCGGTTCGGTGGCGTAGAGATTCTCGCCGGTATAGCCGAAAACGATGCGGTGGTACGGCCCAGCTTCCTGCAACAGTTTGCCGAGTGTCGTACCGGGGAGCAGCCGCGAAATCTGTTTCTCGGCTTTCTCGAGCTGCCCGCGAACTTCGTCGTTGATGATCGTTTTGCGGTCGGTCCAGAGTTTGCCGAGGTCGAGGTAGAAGCTCTGGCTGTAAACCACGCCAGTGGGTTCGAGCAGCGGCAACGACCCCGGCGTGCCTACGGGCGGCACGTGGATTCCCAGCTCTTTGGCCAACTCGGCCCGCTTCGCGGGCAGCGTGAGTTGAAATCGCAACCCGTCCGCGGTGCGGGTGAATCCCGCGGCGAGGTAATCGCTCCGCCGGGCCGCGTCGGCGGAACTGCCGAACACGAGCGTCTGGAACAGGTCTTTCCGGGTATTCTCGAAGAAGTCTTTCCCTTTTGGCGTTCGTTTCACCGCGGCGAAGTCGAGCCAGGCCCAAGCCAGCGGGTGGGGTCCGACCGCGGCCTTCGCGGCCGCGACCGTGGGGTTCGCCGTCACCGAATCGGCCGGATTTTTCGACTCCGCCAGTGCCAACCCGGCATCGAGAATCGCCGGCTTGTTCGCCACGTACACCAGCGGGCCGACCCGTGCGAGAACCAAGTCGGGGCCTATTGCAACGGTCTCCGCTCCGTGCCGGGTGGAATGAGTCACTTTCGTCTGTCCGTCGTCTTCGACAACGTGAACGAGGATGGCGAGAGCCTTCGCCGTCGCGGCCTCGTCGGTGCCGCGGACGACGAGCAGGGTCGGGGCGGGGTCTTGCAGGACGTCGAATCCGAATGCGATCCCGCCTCCGGCGAGCTTGTCGAGCAACTCCGGCCACTTCGCCCCGAGTTCCATTTCGTAATGTGAGAGGAGCTGGAAGAACTGCTTCGCGCCGGGCGATTCGTATACGGCCCGAACCTGCGGAAAAGATTTGGCGGCTTGCAGCGGTGGAAGGGATTGGAGCGTTTCGATTACTTCCCTCGGCCGATCTGCCACGAATACAAACCGCGCCTCGCGGGGCATCCATTGCAACAAGTCGTCCGCGGCAACGGCCGGAGCGGCAGGAAGAAGAAAAGCGAATAGTGCAACGATGCGGCGGGGCATGGCGGCCTCCAACAGTTCATTCGTCGTCGTTCGGTAATACTTGAGGGCCGCAAGCCAGGTTTCATAACTTTCGTCGCGATTACACGAAACGACCCGGGTTGAAGACGTTTTTCGGGTCGAGCGTGGCTTTGACGTGTCGCATGAGTTCTCGGTCGCCGGACGGTTTACCCCCAATACGGATGTTCGGCTTCCAGCCGACAGGTGCCCGTCGCACCATACACCGGCCGGGGAAATCGGCCGTCCCAATAGGTTCGACGACGGCTTCGACGGAGGCCGCGTTCGTAATCGGGCCGGGAAGTGCATGAACCCAGAGTATCCCATTTCCCGCATGAGCCTGGATGAGGACGGGGTACTTGGCCGTGAGTGCAACGGCCAAGCGGGCCACGGCCCCCGGCAGCGTCGAGATTTTCCAGATGACGGCCGATTCCGGACGGGATTGAAATGCCGCGAGCTCGTCCCAGACCGACGCGTCGCAATCCGCCACCTCTGACCACGTGACTTCCTTGAGGTCCGCGATTAACGCCGCCTTCTGCGATGCGACGGTAACGGCTTTTTCTTCCAGACCGACGACCACAACCCACGGCCGATCCGATTCGATGCCGCACGACGCGGCGGCGGAGGCGTTCAGAAGTTCGACCGCGACAGGCCGGCAATTCGAGGCGTGTATCCGGTCGAGCACGGCTTCAAGGTTTTCATCCATTACGCCGAACGAAAGAAGCTGCGACCGTTCCGGGCGGGGCTTCACTTTGAACGTGAGCTGCGTGAGGATTCCCAGCGTACCGAGTGCCCCGGTCTGCAATTTCATCAAGTCGTATCCGGCGACGTTTTTGACCACCCGGCCGCCCGCTTTGACCTCGATCCCTTCGTCCGAGACGAAGCTGATGCCGATCGCGTAATCGCGTAAGCTGCCGTGGCCGAACCGGTGCGGACCGGAGAGGTTGGCGGCCACCACCCCGCCGATGGTGGCCCGGTCCGGGTTCGGCACGTCGACCGGCAGCCACTGGTTTTCCGCGGCGAGTAACGCCTGCAATTTCGCCACCGTAATCCCGGCCTGCACCGTCACCGTCATGTCCCGCGCGGGGTAGTCGATGACCCGATTGAGGGCCGTGGTGCTGACGGCGATGCCGGGTTTGGTTGGCGGACAGCCGATGTCGAGCGTCGTGCCGCCGCCGATGGGATAGACGGCCTGCCCTGCCTCGGCAGCGGAGCGTACAACGTCGCACACCCCGGCCGCATCTTTTGGCCGATGCACCGGCAGCGGACCGAACCCGTCGATCGTCATTGTCTCGGACACGAATTGATCCTGTTTAGTCAAGGATTCAAGCGCCCAGCACGTCTCGATACGCCGCCTCGTTAAACCCCACTAGCAACGTCTTGCCGACCTTCGCGGTCGGGGCCCGAAGATTCCCCGTTCGGCCGATCAAATGGGCGAGCAGCGTTGCTTCGTCCGGCCTGGATTTCTTCAGATCGAAATCGTCGATCTTCTTTCCCCGCACGGCGACGAGCCGCGTCATTCCGGCCAGAAGGGCCAGCGCCTCGGCCGGCCCGATGGAGACTTTTTTCGCATCGATTCGTTCCCCGATTTCCGCATTCGCGTGCCCAAGGAACCCCTGAGCCTTCCGGCAGGTGTCTCACGTCCGTCGTTCGTACAGCCAGGAAATGGTCTGCGGCATAATTCCCGATTCCCGTTCGGTGTTCAAGGAGTCGGAGGTTGCAGAGGTCTGCATACGGAAGTCACTTTTCCCGGCCACCACACCCAGATGACGAACCACCAGAGCGGGGCCAGAACGCGGAGTGCGTCAGCCGGGTCGGCCCAGACTAAAGACGACGTGATCAGACCCAGAAGTCCCCACACAACCGACAGCCAACGGGGCAGGGACTGAGATGGCTTCCCCGCGGAGGCCAATGCAATCAGGACGACGAAAATCGCAAGTGCACCGAGATCCCTCACGTCGGACCACTCCTTCGCCGCAGCTCGAATTCCTTCGCCCGGCCAAGTGAAGTTTCCGCCGGCTTCGCCAGGCCCGAGAACGGACCAGACGGCCAGCTTCCACACGACAAAGGGGATTAGCGACCCCCCGACAATGATGGCCGCGGTACGTCCCCGGTGTTGAAACAGCAAAATGCAACCGAGTGTCAGAGGAGTAAGTGCGTAATACTCCTTGGCGAATACGGCGGCGGCGAACAGGCCGACGGCCCACGCCAGACGGCCGCGCTGCCAAGCAAGTAAGCCCCACAGAATCAGGGCCGTAGCGAGCATGTCGCTCGTGAGAAGCACGGCGGAGAAAAAGAGGGCCGGGTTCAGCACGCCGACGACTGCGGCCGAAATCGGCAGCCCATTTTGCCGGGCCAGCGCACGAACGACCAACGTGTAGAGCCCGCCGGCGAGAATCTGCACGACGATAAGACCGGCCAAAGTTCCCCAAGCCGAAAGCGTGCCACCGAAACCGGCCAGGAGCGGATATAGCGGCCGACCGTAGCGGTAGGCCGGGTCTTGAAGGCTCATCCGCGTTTCCGCATCGGCCCGCGGGAACCACGGATGCCGGGCCGTCAGGTAAAAGTA
>DASXPC010000391.1:0-29210 GCA_036493815.1 Fimbriiglobus sp.
ACGCCGCCGAGCGGGCGTTACGGCACGCCGTCATCTGGCGGAAACTCTCCTTCGGCACCCAGTCCGCGGCCGGCAGCCGGTTCGTCGAACGCATGCTGACCGTCATCGAGACCGCCCGCCGCCGGGGGGTCAACGCGTTCGCATGGCTGACCGACGCGGTGCGGGCCGGGTTCGGCGGGCAACCGGGACTCCTTCTCGCGCCGGGTTGATCGGGCGAAACACTCCCTACCTCCGGGCGGACGGGTCATTGCGACGGTATCTTCTTGAGGATGTTCTCCATCTCTTGGAGCTTGAAAAAACCCTCCCGCATCCGGCCCCCGCGGTAGTGGCCGTACGCCTCCTCGACCATCTCCCGGCACGTCGCCAGGAATGGCAACTCCCCCTTCTCCTTCGCCGTTAGGTCCAACCCGTACCGCAGGCCGTCAAAGGCGAGGTCGAGGGTCCACTGCTCGTAAGACGCGAGGCCCTCGCGCATGGGAAACTCATCCGGTGCACAAAGGCGAACGAAAGCTACGTAGTCTTTAAAGCTGTGCAAATCTGTAAATGGAAACTTGGCCATGTTAACCTCAGCGAAAAATAATACCGTACGACCCGCCTTCAGCGGCGGGCCGGACAATGACAACGTTTGCACCGCCGGAGAAACGTCGGAAATCGACCATCTGGCCCAAGGTACCAGTCTTTTCCGCAATGGTACCGTCGAAAATCAACTTGGCTCCCGGAATGTAAACGTCGGGTTGGCGGTAAGCGCCACTTAGTTTTGGATCGTACAACCGTCGGTTCACGGCAATGAGTTGGCCAGGCCCCTCTTGGATTCCCTCGATGTTGAGTAGCCAATCACGAAGTTGAACGCGCGCATATCTGTCAATTTCCGAACCTATGACCATGCGGTCGTTCTTGACAAGTCCCTGCTGGACTCGGCGCATAGTGATTGCGTAACCGTCCTCATAAAACTGTTGATACCTCAGGAGCGTGGCATCAGCCAATTCGGTCGGCGAGCGGAATTGCGATCGACCGATCCCCGGGCCTACGAAGTCATCCGCGAGTCCGGCCGGTGAACGGATACGCAGGTGACTTGACGAAACGTACCGCGACCCGTGCCAAGGCCGATGTGTATTCGGTTTCGCATGGTGGGTCGGCGCGTCCAAAGCGACGCTTGACCCACCCTACAAAACTAACCGGCGGGCCTTTCAAACGGACTCAGCCAATGCACGGCCCAGAGCTCTCTTGAACGCACCAAACGTCAGAACCGGTCCGTTGAGTGTGGCTATATTGTCTTCAAATTCGACCCATATTTCCAGAAGTTCGTATTTCACTAACGCCCGCTTGGGGCACAATATCACCCGGTCAGGCGATTCGGACATAACGCGAAGCCGAGACTTTCGACACGCTTGGTCAATCGCGGTACGAAATGCCTCTTTATTGGTCGAAGGAAAGGTTGCAGTTCTGCGCCAGATAAGGCCTAAGGCCATGAAGTTGCCCATTAGCCACCACATCGCAAGACCCCACCAAACGGCTCTCAATATGGCGACGATCGGGTGGACCTTTTCAAATGCGATCATCAAAACGACAAACAACGCACCGCCTAGAATCCAAACGGGCAACTGGTAAGCCAGTATTTTCAGATAGTTAATAACGAAGAATCGAGTGTCGGTTGGAAATGTCGACATTTCTCACCCGGGACACGCTCGTGTCTATGAATACGTAAGAAACCGGAACCGATTCACTTCTTCGGAGGCCACGGCACGATTGGCTTGAACGGGCCTTTCCCCTTTTTGTCGAGGTTTTTGTTCAGGTCGGCCGGGTCGAAATCGACCTTGGCTCCGCCTTCGGGGATGTCGACTTTGGCGGTCCAGAGTAGGGCGTTGACGACCACTCTGCGGAAATCTTCGTCGGCCCAGTTGCGGTGGAAGTGCGCGCCGGTGAAGCCGAAGCCGCGGCCGCCGTCTTTGCGGTCGAAGGCCCAGGCCATCGTTTCCAACCGATCTTCGCCGACGTGCTTCTTGACCGACGCCGTTGCATCCTTCTGTTTTCGGGTCGAGTCTGGCGGGATCGCCTGCAGTATCGGCGTGACGCCTTTCGCGTCCTTGACGTCCTCCACGTCGCCGATCCAGTGCATGTTGTAGTACCACTCGTCCCGGATCGTGAACGGTTTGACGCCGCGGGTGATCGGGTGCTTTGGCAGGCTGCGAATGTCGGCGTCCCAGTGCGGATTGAACGAAATGTGGAAATCGTAGTACCCGCCCATCCAGTTGAGCACGCGTGCGCCGTGTTCGGGGAGGTAATCGACGGCGTAGTGGAGGTTGGCCCAGCCGACGCCTTTGTCCATGTATTTTTGGAGGAAGTCGAGGCGGTTTTTCTGCACGACCGGGTGGCCGTTGCGGCCGTCCATGTAGAAGACGAAGGAATCGGCGAGGTCGAAGAGTTTTTCGTTTTTCGGCCAGCCGTCGCGGGCCATGATCGGCCAGACACCGGGCGTTTGCTTCAGGAGGTTCATCAGGATGGCGGTGCCGGCGAAGAATTCGTGTTCGCCCGGGCCGTGACTGGCTTTGCCCGCGACCAGAAGAATCACTTTCCCTTTGAAGCCGGGCGGCGGGGGAACTTCCAGCGGCACTTTCGACTGGTCGTACGGGTCCACCTTCGGCCCTTCCACCGCGTCCGACGTCGGCTTGGCCACCGGCTTCGGATTCTGGGCGCAGGCGGGTAAGCTCGACAGGCAAACGACCAGGCCGGTCATCAGGATCGAACGCGTCATCGCAGAATGCTCCGGGGAAAGGGCGGTCTCACAGCGTCAAGGAAACCACGGATCGGGTCGGATCGCAAGACCTGTGTTGGATTTTCGGCCACGGTCGGTATGGTTGGGGAGTGAACTCTCATCGGTTTTTAGTGGCCGGGTGAGGCTGGATACGCGAAACTGAACCGGACAGGTGAGATTTCCCCGCCGTCGGCCCCGCTGCCCGCCACGACAAGGGACTGCCCGTGACGACCGTTCTCGAATCCCCCGCCGAAGCTGCCAAGCCGAAGAAACCGAGCACCGCTGCATTTAAGGCCGTTCCCGATTCGCGGGAAATGCGGGACCGGGTTCGGGACGCGACGCGGGCGTATTGCGCGCGTCTGGATCGGTCGCAGCCGTTGACGAAGGACGCGACCCGCGACGCAGCCGAGTCCATTTTGCGTCAACTCGATCTCGGCGAGCAATTTCTCGGGTTCACGATGGTGATGGTGTCGAACGAATTCTGGCGCGACCAGATCGCGTCGATTCCGTTCCACCGCCGCCTGCTGCTGGTGCCGCACTGCCTGAAGAACGCGGAAGGGTGCCCGGCGGACTACGACGAATTCGGCCTCGACTGCCGGAAGTGCGGGGCCTGTTCCGTTGCCGACTTCAAGACGAAGGCGGAAGACCTCGGCTACAAGGTGCTGGTGAGCGAGGGGACGCCGATCGTCCTGAAGATCATCGTCAGCGGGCACGTGGACGCGATCGTCGGCGTCGCCTGCCTCAACGTGTTGGAAAAGGCGTTCGACAAAATTCTGCTCGCCGGGATACCCTGCATCGCCACGCCGCTGCTTTCGAGCAACTGCAAGAACACCTCGGTGGACGGGGACTGGGTGTTTGACATGATCGGCCTGCAGATCTCAACCGCGGCGGCCCCGACGAAAAGCTACGTGCACCTCATGCGGGCGGCGAATGCCATCTTCGAAGAGCCGGAACTGACCCGGCTCGCCCCGCGGCCCCGGCAAAGCCCGGCGGGTGGGACGGACCTCCTCAAGGATCCGCTCCTGCGGCACGAGGCCCTGGCGTACGATTTTCTCGCTCACGGCGGCAAGCGGTCCCGGCCGTTCATTACTCTTGCCGCGTACGACGCCCTTACCGGCGGCAAGGGCCGGGAATCCGAGGCCGGGGTCAACCTGTCCGACGGCGTCAAGCACGCGGCGGTGGCCATCGAAACCTTCCACAAGGCTTCGCTCGTCCACGACGACATCGAAGACGACGACGCCTACCGCTACGGACGGGAAACGCTGCACCGCACTCACGGCACCGGCGTGGCGATCAACGTCGGCGACTACCTGATCGGTCTCGGCTACCGGCTCGTGTCGCGGGACCGGAAGGAAATCGGGGCCGAGGTCGCGGCCGACATTCTGGATAAGCTGGCGGACGCGCACCTGAAGTTGAGCGAAGGGCAGGGGGCCGAATTGCTCTGGCGGGATGCCGAGAACAAGGTGTTGACGCCGACCGACGCGCTGAAGATTTATGCGTTGAAGACGTCGCCGGCGTTCGAGGCGGCCCTTTACGCCGGGGCGAGGCTGGCCGGGCCGACCGTGGCGTACGACAAGCCGATCGCCGATTTTGCCCGCAACATCGGCGTCGCGTTCCAGATTTTGAACGACTTCAAGGACTGGACGGGGGACGAAGACAACAAGCTGATGGCGGGGCAGGACGTGCTCGCCGCCCGGCCGACGCTCCTGCTCGCCCTCGCCCTCGAAGCTGCTTCGCCGGCCGACAAGGCCGACCTGCTGAAGCTATTGCACAAAAGCGGCAGCGTCAGCGAAGAACGCGTCGAGCGGGTCCGCGGCATCTACCACCGGGCGAAGGTGTTTGCCCGGGCCGACGGCCTCGTGGACAAATTCCGCGCGAAGGCCGAGGCGATTGCCGACGAAATCGAGCCGGCCGAGTTCCGCGAACTGCTCTATTACCTCGTCGACACGGTGCTGGAAAAGACGGCCCTTCCCGAGGAACCGGTGACCACGACGTTCCAGGTCGAACTCGGCCTGCCGGCCCGGGCAGCGGGATAATTTGTTCCAAGTTCCAGGTTTTAGAGTTCCAAGCTAATGGATGCCCGACCGGTTCCGGTTGAAAGACCAATTTGCCGGGTGTGTATGTTTCCTCAACCTTGAAACTCGGAAACTTGAAACCTGGAACTATTGTTTTGACACCGACCCCCACGTTCGACGAGTTCGCGTCTTTATTCCCGCTCTCCGAGGACGTGTCGTCCGTCGCGGCCGTGTCGCCCGACGAAATGCCCGAACCGTACCGGGGCCTGCTGGTTCACAAGCACCACATGACGGTGACGGTCGAAAAGCATTACGGCTCGCCGGTGACCGTGAGCGTGCTCCGCTCGTGGCGGGACGGCGATATCTACTCGCGGAAAATTCTGCTCGCCCTCGCGAATTCCGCCCGGGTGGTGCAGTTCGGCGTGGTGCGGATCAACCTGTCGTTTCTCTCCCGGGCGGTGAAGGACGAGATCGTCGCCGAGGGGACGCCGCTCGGGCGGGTGCTGATCAACCATAAAGTGCTGCGGCGGATCGTGCCGATTTCGCACCTGCGGGCGGTACTCGGTCCCGACCTGGCCGGGCGGTTCGGCGTGCCGCCGGGCACCACGACTTACGGCCGCATCGGCGTGATTTTCACCGACAACCAGCCGGCGATTGAAGTGTTGGAAGTGTTGGCGCCGATTTAGCCCATCGGCAAGTGATCCTTCCCCGGCAGTTGCACCGGGGCGAGCGACCCTTTACTCCCCAGCACGGTCTTCACCAGGTCGTCGGTTCCCACAGGCACCGGCAGCGCGAACTGCTCGGCGTAGAGAAACCCGCAGCGGGCGCCGATGTACCCGGCCGCGCTGCTCATCATGTGCCGGACGCGGTCGAACCGGGCCGCGTCGAACTGGGATTCGTACGCCTTAACCGCCGCCATTTTCTGCTCGAACGTGTCGGTGATGTCCACCACGAACTGGCCGTGCCACATCCGTTGCTCGGCGTCGAACGGGAACGGGCAGTAAACCAGGTGCGGCACGCGGTACGGGGCGGTGCCGGCAAACCGTTCGTCCCATTTCGTCAGTTGCGAGTGGAACCGGGCGGCCTCGGCGATCAACCCGCCCTGGTAGTGGTCGGGAGAGGCCGACGGGGTTCGACCGATGGTCGCGATCACGAGGCTCGGTCGGTATTTCCGGAACTCCGTGGCCAGGGCGTACCGCGCCTCCGCCCCGTCCATGAGGATGCGGTTCGGCAGGTCGAGGTTGATCCGCAGCGGCACGCCGAGAATCTTCCGGGCTTCCTCCGCCTCTTTTTTCCGCGTTTCCAAGCTGCCCCGCGGCGTCGGTTCCCCGCTGGTCAGGTCGACGATGGCCACCTTATACCCCTGCTTCACCAGCTTGGCGAGCGTGCCGCCGCAAAGGATTTCCAGGTCGTCCGGGTGGGGGGCGACGGCAATGACGTCGAGCTTTTCGGGCGCGGTCGGGTCGGGCACGGCGGCCTCCGGTCGTTTACGCGGGGTCGGTTACGGGGTATGGTATGAAGGAATACCCCGCCGGAACGCCGCACTTTCACGGGCCGAGACATGGTTCGCATTCTTCCCGCCTGCACGTTGTTATTGGTCGCCGGTCCCGGCGTGGGGGCCGAGCCGCCGACGTATGCGAAGGACGTGCGGCCGATTTTGGCCGGGACTTGCTTCAAATGCCACGGGCCGGATCGGAAGAAGGCGGGGCTGCAATTGCAGGCGTTCGCCACCGCGACGAAGGAACTGGCCTCCGGCGCGCGGGCGATCGTGCCGGGGAAGAGTGCGGCGAGCGAGGCCGTCCGCCGCACGCAGTTGCCGGTGTCGGACGACGAGCACATGCCGCCGAAGGGACAGTTGACGCCGGCCCTGATCGGAACGCTGAAGGCCTGGATCGACGCCGGTGCGAAGTACGAAGAGCACTGGGCGTACGTTTCCCCGGTCAAGCGCGAACCGCCGCGAAGCCGCGAGGCGAAGTGGGCCGCGTGGGTCCGCAATCCGATCGACGCCTTCGTCCTGGATCGGCTCGAACGGGAACGCCTGGCCCCGTCTCCGGAGGCCTCGCGCGAAACCCTGATCCGCCGGGTGTCGTTCGACCTGACCGGCCTGCCGCCGACGCCCAAGGAAGTGGATGCGTTCCTCGCGGACCAGTCGCCGGACGCATACGGGAAGCTGGTCGATCGGCTGCTCGCGTCGCCGCACTACGGCGAGCACCTCGCCCGGATGTGGCTCGACCTGGCTCGG
The DNA here is from genome assembly GCA_036493815.1 of Fimbriiglobus sp. Lineage (GTDB taxonomy): Bacteria > Planctomycetota > Planctomycetia > Gemmatales > Gemmataceae > DASXPC01. Next base: position 7,010 of record DASXPC010000391.1, read on the forward strand.
TACGCCGACACGAACGGGTACGAGAAGGACGACCGCCGGACGATCTGGCCGTACCGGGATTGGGTCATCCACGCATTCAACGCGGACATGCCCTTCGACCGGTTCACGGTGGAGCAACTCGCCGGCGACCTGCTGCCGAACGCGACGCGGGAGCAGCGGATCGCGACCGGGTTCCACCGGAACAGCATGACGAACACGGAAGGCGGCACGGACGACGAGGAGTTTCGCGTGGCGGCGGTGGTGGACCGGGTGAACACGACGATGGAGACGTGGCTCGGCCTCTCGTTCGGCTGCGCCCAGTGCCACAACCACAAGTACGATCCGTTCACGCAGGAGGAGTATTACCGGGTGTTTGCGGTGTTCAACGGGACCACGGACGGCGGCCGGTCGCTGGCGCCGGAGTTGTCGCTGCCGACGCCGCAGCAGGAGCGGACGATCACGGAATTGAAGGCGGCGGCGTCGGCGGCGCGACGGCGGGCCCCGGCCGTGGCCGCCGTCACCGGTCCGGTCGCCGCCCGCGCCCCCGCCACCGCCGCGGACAAGGCCCGCAACGCCATCCACCCCGTCACCACCCTCGTCCTCGAAGAACGGAAGTCGCCGCGGGACACGTTCGTGCACCTTCGCGGCTCGTTCCGCAACCACGGCCCGAAAGTCGAACCGGGTATCCCGGCGAAAATCGCGGGAAAGACCGGCACCTGCCAGAATCGGCTGCAATTCGCCCGGTGGCTGGTCAGCCGCGACAACCCGCTCGCCGCCCGCGTCTTCGTCAACCGCCTCTGGGCCCGCACCTTCGGCACGGGCATCGTGGAAACGCTCGAAGACTTCGGCGTGCAGGGCGAACCGCCGAGCCACCCGGAACTGCTCGACTGGCTCGCGGTCGAGTTCGCCGACCGCGGCTGGTCGGTCAAACAGATGATGAAGCTCCTCGTGACGTCGGCGACGTATCGGCAGTCGTCCGTCACGGGCAAGGAACTTTTGGACCGGGACCCGGCCAACCGGTTCCTCGCCCGCGGCCCCCGGTTCCGGCTCGACGCCGAGGCCGTCCGCGACAACGCCTTGACAATCAGCGGCCTGATGAATCCCAAAATCGGGGGGCCGAGCGTCTTCCCGCACCAGCCCGACGGCGTTTGGGCCAACCCGTACAGCGGCGATAAGTGGACCGAAAGCAAGAACGGCGAGCAGTACCGCCGCGGCCTGTACACCTTCTGGCGGCGGACCGCTCCGTTCGCCATGTTCCTGTCGTTCGACGCGCCGAGCCGGGAAGTCGCATGCTACCGCCGGCCGCGGACCGACACCCCGCTCCAGGCGTTGGCCACGCTGAACGATAAAGGCCTCGTCGCCTGCGCCAACGCGTTGGCCCGCCGGGCGCTGGCGGAAGGGGGAACGTCCGAGGCGGAGCGGATCGCCTTTGCGTTTAAATGTTGTGTCGCCCGGCACCCGTCCCCGGCCGAGGCGGAGGCCATTAAGTCGCTGCTGACCGAAGCCCGCACGCGGTATGCGAAAGACGCGGCCGGGGCGAAGGCCTTGGCCGGCGTATTGCCGAAGGGTGTCCCTGCCGCCGAACTGGCCGCCTGGACCACCGCGGCCAACGTGCTGTTGAACCTGGACGAAACCGTGACGAAGGAATAGTCGCACCGGAGGATTCCGCCATGCTCCCCCTGTTGCTGCTTCCCCTGGTCGCAGCCGCGGACCCGCCGGCGACCGACACGGCCAAGGCCGACGAGGCAATTCACCAATACCTCGTCGCCGAGACGACGCGGCTGAGCGGCCGGTTCATGGACGGGGCGAAGACGAAGGCAGAATGGGAAGCGAAAAGGCCGCGGCTGAAGCGGGAATTCCTCGACATGATGGGGCTCTGGCCCCTGCCCGAAAAGACCGACCTCAAGGCGACTGTCACCGGTACGATCGAACGCTCCGGCGTCGCGATTGAGAAATTGCACTTTCAGAGCCGGCCCGGTCTTTACGTCACGGGGAATCTCTACCGGCCGAAAGAGACGGGCAAGAAGTACCCGGCCATCCTCTACGTCTGCGGCCATTCGGGCCGCGGCCGCGACGGCAATAAAACCGCCTTTCAGGACCACGGCCTCTGGTTCGCCTCGAACGGCTACGTCTGCCTCGTCGTCGATACTCTGCAACTCGGCGAAATTCCGGGCAAACACCACGGCACCTACAACCTCAACCGCTGGTGGTGGCAGGACCGCGGCTACACACCCGCCGGCGTCGAATGCTGGAACGGCATCCGTGCCATCGACTACCTCTGCTCCCGAGCCGACGTCGACCCCGACCGGATCGGCGTCACCGGCATCTCCGGCGGCGGAGCGACAACGTGCTGGGTCGCCGCCGCGGACGACCGCGTGAAAGTGGCCGTCCCCGTCAGCGGCATCAGCGACCTCGAATGCTACGTCTCCCACAAGGTCATCGACGGCCACTGCGACTGCATGTTCTTCTACAACACGTATCAATGGGAATGGACGACCGTATTGGCACTGCACGCCCCGAAGCCGCTTCTTTTCGTCAACAGCGACAACGACTCCCTCTTCCCCATGGACGGCAACCGGCGGATCATCGCCCGGCTGCGACACTGCTATGACATGCTCGGAGCCACGGGCAACGTAAACGATCATGTATCCCCAGGCGGCCATGCCTATCGACCCGATTTGCGGATCGCGGTGTTCTCCTTCCTCAATAAGTATTTGAAGAACGACACGTCGCCGGTGAAGGACGCCGACTTCCCGAAGATCGACGGCAAGGACCTGCGCGTCTTCCCCGAAGACAAGGACCTGCCGAAAGACGCGATCAACGCGAAGGTCGATGAGACGTTCGTGCCGAAGGCGGAAGTGAAACTGCCGGAGAAGAAGGAAGAATTTGCGACGTGGAAGGCGGGCCTGAAGAAGCAGCTTCGGGAGGTTGTGTTCCGAGACTTTTTGCCGGCCAACCCAAGGCGTGAGTTTATCGGTTTGCCAGATAGGACGTCGCAGTTCGAAACGGAACTTGGAATTAGAAATCAGGCGTACGTATGGAATGAACACGAACCTGGTACTCGTTTATTGGTCTGTTTGAATCCTGAGGAAGACTATTCGGACGCAAAAGAGAATTGGACAAAGCGTTTTCCGGACGTCAAACCCATCCTGACGACTTATACGCGAGGTGGTGGAATCACCCGATGGACCGTCAAAAATCCCCCGAATTACGTCGAGCGATCAATGGCACTCTTTGGCCGGACGGTCGATGCGGGCCGCCTTTGGGATGTATCTGCGGCAGCGGCCTATCAGATGCGAGCTGGACGGCACACTATTGCGGCCGGAAAAGGGAATGCGGGAGTTCTACTTGCCTATGTCGGACTATCGAAGCTGGCTGAGATGGCAGTCGAAAAAGGCGGCCAACGCCTGATCGATGAGCTCGTTATCCTCGACCCCCCCACCTCCCACCGCGACGGCCCGCACTTCCTCGGCGTCAACCGCGTGCTCGACATCCCCGAGGCCCTCGGCCTACTCGCCCCGGACGTGAAGCTGACTCTCATCGGTAAGAACGCGAAGGACAAGGCGTTCGATAAAACGGCCGAGATGTACAAGCTGGCCGGTGCCGCGGACAAGTTCAAGCGGGAATAAACAACAACGGCCGGGTCGTTCGACCCGGCCGCCTTGCTACTGTTCCACCCGCTTACCGGTTGGGAAAGTAATAGATCTGCTTGCGGACCCACGACCCCGTTGTGGGGTCGAAGTAGGTGAACGTCCGATAGGTATTACGCGGGAAGGAATTCCCGAAGTTCCCTTGGCGAACGTACGGGGACGAAACGGGGCCGATGACGCCACCCGGGGCCTGAATCGGCCAGCCGTGAATATACGTCCCTTCGATGCGAGACCCGGTGTACCAGTTGCTCCGGATGTTGGCGTGAGTGTAAGGCGTCTGCGCGTTCGCTTCCGACCCAGCCCAACTCCCGATAATCAACGCGGCGGCTGCCGCCAGGAATTTGCGAAGCATGACTCCCCTCCTGTTTCTTGCGTAAGGCGATCTCATTCGACTTTCCTCGTAAAGAGAGAACAATGCAAATCCCGCGCCGAAACGGTCTCATTTTCGATGGATGTTTTTTCAACTCGTAGCGACTTCGGTTGCCGCAGCCGAACCGCCTATCGATGCCTGGGTTATGGTGCAGAGAACAAAAGGAATCCAAAATCATGCATATCCTGTAATTCAGTCGTTTCATTCCTGACAGAGTCGACCCGATGCCCAATGTTCTGATCCTTTACCACTCCGCAAGCGGCAATACGGCCGCGATGGCGGAACTCGTCGCCGAGGGGGCAAGCTCGATACCCGGTATCGACGTGCGGATACGAACGATCGACGACGCGACGCCGGACGACGTCTACTGGTGCGACGGCATCGCCGTCGGCACGCCGACGAACATGGGGATCATCTCCTGGAAGATGAAGCGGTTCTGGGACGAAACGATGGGCCCGCACTGGGGCAAGGTGGACGGCAAGTTCGGGTGCGCGTTTTCGTCCAGTGGCGGGTGGGGCGGCGGGGCGGAGATGGCCTGCCAGTCGGTGCTGACCGTCATGGTGAACTTCGGATTCCTGGTGTTCGGCGTCACCGATTATTCCGGCCCGAAGACGGCCCCGCACTACGGGGCGGTGACCGCGAAGGCCCCGGACCAGCCGGACGACCGGGCCGCGTGCCGGCTGCTCGGCCGGCGGCTGGCCGAATGGGTCGCCGTCTTCGCCGACGGGCGAAAGGAGCAGCACCCGCTCCGCAAGCCGGAAATCCGATCGCTGCCTTCGTGACCGGGATTCGTTCCCTCCCCGACAAAGGGGGGAGGGAACAAGATAAACCGTCACTACCAGATCCCCGCATTCGTTTGACCGGCCACCCCAAACTCGTCACAATCAAGTCATCCCGCCCCTCGACCGGAACCCTTCCATGATTCGCGCACTCTCCTTCGCAATGCTCGGCCTGGCGATCGGCCACTTCCCCTTGCCCGCGGCCGACCCTACGCCGATCGACCTCTGGCCCGGCAAGGTACCGGGCGAAACCGGCAACGTCCCCCCGGAGAAGGACACCGGCACGCCGAACGTGAAGAGCATCACGAACGTGTCGCTCCCGACCATCTCTCTCTACCGCCCGGCGAAGGCGGCCGACACCGGGACCGCCATCGTGATCGCCCCGGGGGGCGGGTACAATAATCTCGCCTGGGAGCACGAAGGGACGATGGTCGGCGAGTGGCTGCAATCGATCGGCGTCACCGGCGTGCTGCTGAAATACCGCGTGCCGCGCCGGCCCGACCGCCCGCGGAACGAACCGCCCCTCGGCGCCCTGCAGGACGCGCAGCGGGCGATCAGTCTGACGCGGTCGAAGGCGAAGGACTGGGGCCTGAACCCGAACCGCATTGGCATGCTCGGGTTTTCGGCCGGCGGGCACCTGACGGCCTGGACGATGACGAACTTCGACAAGCGGTCGTACGAGGCCGTTGATGCGGCGGACAAGGCGAGCTGCCGGCCCGACTTCGCGGTGCTCGTTTACCCCGGAGGCGTGGTCGATCGGCAGAACCGGGACAACCTCGCCCCGGAAATTCGGATCACGAAGCAGACGCCGCGGTGCTTTTTGGCCGTGGCGTACAACGACGCCGGGCCGTTCGACGGCAGCATGAAAATCCTGACCGCGCTGAAGAAAGCCGGGGTGCCGGCGGAAATGCACGTCTATGCGGAAGGCGGGCACGGATTCGGCATGCGGACCGGCGAATTGCCGCACACCACCTGGCCCAAACGCTGCGAGGAATGGATGAAAGTTGAAGGTCTGCTGAACCCGAACCCGGTCGCCCCCGGGGCCACGCTGCAAAAGCTCTCCGGCGAATTCGCGTTCACCGAAGGGCCGACAGTCGACGCCGACGGCAACATTTACTTCACCGACCAGCCGAACGACCGGATTATGAAGTGGTCCACCGACGGCAAACTTTCGACGTTCATGGAGAAATGCGGCCGGTCGAACGGCCTCTGCTTCGACGCGAAGGGCATCCTTTGGGCTTGCGCCGACGAGAAGAACGAACTCTGGAAAATCGACGTCGCCACGAAAAAGCACGCCGTGGTGGCGAAGGGGTTCAACGGCAAACTTTTCAACGGGCCGAACGACGTCTGGGTCCGGCCCGACGGCGGCGCCTATTTCACCGACCCGTTCTATAAGCGGGATTACTGGAAGCGCGGGCCGGAGGAGCAGGACAAGCGCGGCGTTTACTATCTATCGCCAAAAGGAGAATTGACGCGGGTGGACGCCGACTGCAAGCAGCCGAACGGCATCGTCGGCACGCCGGACGGCAAGAAACTTTACGTCGCCGACATCGATGGCAACAAGACGTACTCCTACGACATTCAGAAAGACGGCGCGCTCAAGAACCGCAAGCTGTTCTGCCCGGTGGGATCCGACGGCATGACGCTCGACGCGGACGGAAACGTCTACCTCACCGGCCGCGGGGTGATCGTGTTCGACAAGAACGGGGCCGAACTGACCCGCATACCTGTCGCCGAAGTCTGGACCGCGAACGTCTGCTTCGGCGGGAAGGACATGCAGACGCTATTCATCACGGCGTCGAAAAGCCTGTATTCGATCCGGATGCGGGTGAAGGGGGCGTCGCGGGAGTAGCCATGCGCACCGACCTCCGGCCGACGTTTTCGACGCCGCAAGCCCTGGGCCTGTTTGCCGGAATCGGCCTCGTGGCCATTTCCTTCGTGACGGTGGTGCTGCTGTCGATCCGGGTTCCGCCCGCCGCCGTTGCGAAACCGGTTGCCCCCGCCGCCCCGATCGACCGTCCTCCGGCCCCGGTTCCGGCGAAGCCGGCCGAGGCGGAGAAGCCGGCCCCGGTCGGACCGCAACCCGACCCGATTCGTGTCGGCAAATTACAGCCGGAACCGGCCCCGGCTCCACCCCCATCCCGGTACGTCGTCGGCCGCATCGTCGAACAGGACGTTACATTCACCCGTCGGTCCGCCTGTCGCATCCAGGGAATCGACTTCGTGCAGCATGCGGCCTATTCGTTCGATTCGGATATCGAGGTGATTGCACTCAAGCCGGACGGCGGCTGCACGATGAAGCAGACGATCCGCTCGACCCGTCTCGTCTCCTGCGACGCGGACCAGCGGAAGGACCTGCAGGACGCCCTCGAAAAGACCCACGGCAAAGCGTTTGAAATCGCCGTCGGTCCCGACGGTGCGGTGCGGTCAATCAAGGGGCCGAAGGACGCGGTAACGGTGAAGGTTCAGAACGATTTCGTCAAGGCCGCGACGTTTCGGGTCTGGTCGCTTCTGGACGACGACGGCTGGAAGGAGCTGGCCGCCATCACGCTGCTGCAACCGCCTACGTTACAGGCCGGCAAAACGTGGGAGCGTCCCCTCCGGCACGACTGGGGCCCTCTCGGGGCGTGGGACGGGCGGACGACCTATCGCGTGACCGGAAAGCAATCGGGCGGGGACCGGATCGATTTCGAGCACGTCCTCACGTATTCGTCGCCGAAGGCCGGGGCCGGGAACGACTCGCCGGTGCGGATTGTCCGTGCGGAATTTCCATCGCCGACCGCGACCGGGTTCGTTCTGTACGATGCGGCGAAGGGCCGGGTGTCCCGGGCGGAAGAAGCGTTCCTCGTTCGCGGCCGCGTCGTGGCGTCGGCACTCGGTTCGGAAGTGGCCGTGGACGTGGAAGAGCAACAACGATTTCAATTGAGCGTCCGCAAGCCCGCCGAAGCGAGCTTGCGGGGTCAGCCCAAGAAGTAGTCTCCGGGCGGTTAGCCCAAGCCCGTCATAAATGGCCAAGGTGGGACTTGAACCCACACGCCTTGCGGCGCTCGATTTTGAGTCGAGTGCGTCTGCCGTTCCGCCACTTGGCCTTTGCCTGAATATTCTAGCTAATTCTGCGAATCCCCTTCCTTTCGTCTACTAATTACACCATTTGGTACACCCTTTGGCCTTTTCAGGATTGCGCGGGGTGTACCGTACACCCGGAAACGAGATTATGGCACTCAGGACCGCCGCCGCCAACCCCCTGTCGTTCCCGTTGTGGCTTCACTCCGGCAAAGGCTTCTCGGCGAAGAAAATCCGAGGCCGCATGTGCTACTTCGGCAAGAACAAGGACGCCGCACTCGCCGAATACGTTCACACCCAGTCCGATTTGGAAGTGGGCCGCACCCCGCGGCCGAAGGACGCCAAAGACCTGACACTCTGTGCCTCGTGAACCTGTTCTTGACGGAACGCCGCGGGAAGGTCGAAACCGGAGAACTAACGCCCGGGACGTGGTCCCTGTATTTCCGCACGGCGGAGCAGTTGATCAAATCGTTCGGCGCGTTGCGGCCTGTCGCCGATCACCCACCCGTCCTCACCCACGGCGCCGATTGCGAATTCCGGTTGATACGGGGCACGGAGTTTGCGCGACAGAACGACATCGAGTTCGGCTCCGAGTTCCCGGGCCAGTGCCGCCCCGACTGCCACCCCGCCACGAGGAATTGCCAGGACGACCGGGTCGTAGAGGTCTCGGCCTCGGAACCATTCGGACAGCCGCCGTCCCGCATCGTCCCTGTCCCGGAAAACGTTCGATTCCGTTTGGACCATGACGAACTCCCTGTTCGGGGCCTCAATTTCCCTTCGTTTCAACTTCCGCCTCCTCCGGCGGAAACGACCGCACCGTGACGACCGGACACTTCGCGGATCGAAGCACGGCCTCGGCCACACTACCCAGCAAAAGCCGGGACAGGCCGGTCCGGCCGTGCGTCCCCATGACGATGAGGTCGGCCCGGCACGCCTCGGCGACCCCGAGGATTTCCCGGGCGGCTTCCCCGCGGACCGGGCGGTGCGTCACCCGAATCCCCGACTCTGTCGGCCGAACCGCCTTCAACTTCTCCGTCATCCATTTTTCTTCGCCGGTCGGAATATCGAATACCATCCCGTCGGCGACGGCAGGGATCGGCGGCGGGGCGACGTGACACACGACCATCTCCGCCCGGTAATCGCGGGCCAACCCGCACGCGACCTCGAACGCCGTTACGGACGACCGGGAATAGTCCGTGGGAAAGAGGATTTTCTTGTACGACGGCATGACAAACTCCTTGCGCTTGTTACCGACCCTCCTCTCGGCAAACCCGGTGCCGCCGTGCGAGGAAAAAAAGCGTCGGCCGTTCTCCGAGAATTGCCTTTGCCATTAGAGACCGGTACCCATCGAATGGTGATTTCTGTGTCAAATCCGGTCGGGAGTGCCGACCCGCGTGCGAAATCGGCACGCGACACCGGCCCGACATTGCGATTTCAAGCCCGAAGATCTCGGTACGCCTCTTGCGATAACTCCACACACCGTCGTGTCACTCTCGAGGAGGTCGAGCCATGTTTTCGATTCACACAATTCTTCACCCCACGGACCTTTCCGAGGAATCCGCGACCGCATTCCGGGTCGCCCGATCGATGGCGAAGGACTACGGGGCGAAGCTGATCGTCGCGTCCGCATACCCGGCACCAGTGAACGAAGCCGAGGCGGTCGACAGGACTCGTCCGGGCGGCGACCCCGGCTCGGAACTGATGGCCCTGCTGAAGGCCGAGCGGTGGGCCGACGGCCCGATCGCGTATCGGATCGGTGAAGGAGACGCGGCGGACGTGATCCTCGACCTGGCGGAGCGGGAGGGGTGCGACTTGATCGTGATGGGGACGCACGGCCGGAACGGCCTTCGCCGGGCAGTGATCGGGAGCGTGGCCGAGGCGGTTGTGCGTCGGGCCTCGTGCCCGGTTCTGACCATTCGACCCGACGCCTCTGTCGACGTCACCCTCCCGGGCGACAAGACAAAGGGAGTCACGATCGCGGCCGGGTCGCACACGATCCAGGGATTGTGGACGCGGCCTGAGGGAGCCCGGGGCGTCGTCCTATTCGCCCACGGGAGCGGCAGTAGCCGGTTCAGCCCGAGGAACCGATCGGTCGCGAAGGTCCTGAACAAGGCAGGATTCGCCACACTGCTCATGGATTTGCTGGACGAATCCGAAGCGGAGGATCGGCGTAACGTGTTCGACGCCGAATTGCTTGCCGACCGTCTATTAGCGGCGGCGGACTGGCTCGAGACCCAACCCGAAGTCGCCGAGCTCCCGATCGGATTGTTCGGGGCGAGCACCGGTTCCGCTGCAGCCCTGGTTGCGGCCGCCCGCCATCCGGACCGGTTCGCCGCCGTCGTCTCCCGCGGCGGGCGGCCCGACTTGGCTTGGGACAACCTGCCGAACGTCTCCCTCCCGACTTTGCTCATCGTCGGATCGGCTGACACGGCGGTAATGAACGCCAACCGGGATGCGCTCGAACAAATCCATTGCCCGAAGCAACTCGTCGAAATCCCCGGGGCGTGTCACTTGTTTTCCGAACCGGGGGCGTTGGAAGAAGTCGGCCGACAGGCCGTTGCTTGGTTCGCCGAGTACCTCCCGGAGCGGAGGCCGGCCCTTTCGGCTTTGGAAGCGGAACGATAATTCTCAATCGAATTGGTTGCGGAGTGGGATCAGGTACTTACACCCCGCTCGTCACTTATCCGATCACGTCCATACGGTTCGCCCGGACGGAGAACCGGCCGCTTCGGATGACCGCCTCCTGTGCCATCTGCTTGCCGTAGTAGGAGTACGCCCGGCCGTAGAGAACTACGCTTTCTCCCTCCGGCTCGATTCGGAGTTCCTGGACCATTCCGCGGAACCGGTCCCGGACGGATCGGGCGATTTCCTGAACGGGATCGGGGAGGGCGACGGGCACGTCGGTCATGGGGCTCACCGGGGCGGGGCGATTCGGGTCGGGATCGACGGCTCGAAAAGAGCAAACCCGGCGCCGGTCGGGAATAGCCGACCGCGGACGATTCCGGCGGCGTGAGAAAACACTCCTCGTTTCCGAACGGCACGTCGTGTGCCATCGACTGTGCCGGAATCGCCCACGCAGGATTGACAGCCTGTCGTTCGACGCCGAAATTGACTACAGCCCGTCATCCCACTCGCCCACGGTGCCCGGATGCCGAACTCCTCGTCCGTACTGCCTGACCGCATTGCGCCCGAGCGGCTGGCCGAAATCCTCGACATCGCCGAGGACGGCATCGTCACGGTCAACGCCCGGCACGAAATCGTGGTGTTCAACCGCGGGGCGACGAAGATCTTCGGATACGACCCGGCCGAGGTCCTCGGCCGGTCGCTCAACGTCCTGATCCCTCCGGCATTCCTCGCCGCGCACCCGGCGTACGTGTCCGAGTTTGCCCGGTCCGCGGACGTATCGCGGCTCATGAATCAGCGGAAACCCGTCTTCGGCCGCCGCAAGGACGGGACGGAATTCCCCGCCGAAATTACCATCTCCAAACTCGGGCACGGGACCGAAACCCTGTTCACTGCGATCGTCCGCGACATCACCGAGCGGAAACGGTACGAGGAGACTATTCTCGAACTCAACCAGGAGCTGGAAAACCGGGTGACGGCCCGGACCCGGGAGCTGGCCGAGCGGAACCTCCAGCTCGCCCAGAAGAACGAAGAGAATGAGATGTTCGTCTACAGCGTGTCGCACGACCTCCGGTCGCCGCTGGTCAATCTGGAAGGGTTCGGCGAGGAGTTGACGGTTTCGGCCCGCGACTTGCGTAAGCTCGTCACCGCCGCGGAGGTCCCGGCGTCGATCCGGTCCGCGGCGGAGAAACTGATCGACGAGGGAATGGCCGAATCGATCCAGTTCATCCGGACCGCGGTCGGCCGGTTGAGCCGAATCATCGATGCTCTGCTCCGGTTGTCCCGCGCCGGTCGGGTCGTGTATCAACACGGCCCGGTGGACGTGAGCGCCGTCGTGGCCCGGGTGGTCGCCGCCCTCCGCCACACGACCGAGGAGAAGAAGGCGGTCGTGACGGTCGGCGAGTTGCCCCCCGCGTGCGCCGATGCCGGGGCCGTCGAACAGGTGTTCGCGAACCTGATCGGGAACGCCTTGAACTACCTTGACTCGGCCCGACCCGGGCGGGTAGAGGTCGAGGGACGAGTCGACCCGACTACGGGGCCGACGTACGTCGTCCGGGACAACGGCATCGGCATCCCGGACGTGTACCTGTCGAAGCTGTTCCACGTGTTCCAGCGGATCCACCCGTACCACGCCCCGGGCGAGGGGATCGGATTGGCCATCGTCCGCCGGGTGCTCGAACGGCTGGGCGGGTCGATCCGGGTCGAGTCGGCGGAGGGGGTCGGGTCGGCGTTCACCCTGACCCTCCCGACGGTGCCCGCGGAGGCGGTTTAACGGTTCCTAGGGAGATTCGTCCGTGGGAACCGAGTCGCTCGTGATCCTGTTGGCCGAGGACGACGACGGCCACGCCCAGCTCATCCGCCGCAACCTGAAGCGGGCGGGGGTAGCGAACGAGGTCGTCCACGTCGCCGACGGGCAGCAGGCCTTGGACTACGTGGCCCGCCGCGGGGCGTTCGCCGGCCGGGCCGGCGACCCGCCGCTCCTATTGCTCCTCGACATCAACATGCCCCGGGTGAACGGGATCGAGGTGCTCAAGGCGGTCAAGGCGGACCCGGCTACGGCCAAGCTGCCGGTCATCATGCTGACCACGACCGACGACCCCCGCGAGGTCGACAAGTGCTACCAGTTCGGGTGCAGTGTCTACATCACGAAACCGGTGAAATACGACGAATTCGCCGAGGCGCTGAACCGACTCGGCATGTTCCTCGAGATCATTCAGGTCCCCGTCCTGCCGCCCGGCCCCCGGCCATGACCCGCGTTCACCCCGAGACCGTTCTGATCCTCGAGGACGACAAAGGGGTCGCCCTCCTGCAGGAGCGCCGGCTCGAGCGGGCCGGGTACGCGGTCGTGGTGACGGCGACCCCCGAGCAGGCCCTGGCCCGCGTCCGGGCCGGGGGCGTCGACCTGCTCCTGGTCGACCAGCGGCTTTCCCCGGCCGAGGACGGGCTGGGATTCTTCGACCGACTCCGGGCCGACGGATTCGACCTGCCCGTGATCCTCGTCACCGGATACAGCGACGACGCGACCGTCATCCGGGCCCTGCGGGCCGGGGTAAAGGACTACGTGTTCAAGTCGGCCGAGTACCTCGACTACCTGCCCGAGGCCGTCGGCCGGGTCCTGGCCCAGGTCCGGGTCCAACGGGAAAAGGATCGGGTGGTGGCTGCGTTACACGCCAAGACCGAGGAACTCAAGTCGACCACCCGGCAACTCTGGCAGGCGGCCCGCCTGGCCGGGGTCGGGGAACTCGCCGCCAGCATCGCCCACGAGTTGAACAACCCGCTCGGGACCGTCAGCCTGCGGATCGAAGGGGTGCTGGCCAAGACCGCGGCCGACGACCCCCGGCGGAAGGCGCTCGAGGTGATCGACCAGGAGGTCGCCCGGATGGCCCGGCTGGTCGGCAACCTGCTCCAGTTCAGCCGGGCCGGCCGGGACCAGGTGTCGACCGTCGACGTCCGCGACGAGTTGGGCAAGACGATCGAACTGACCGAACACCACCTGACCCGGACCGGGGTCCGCATCGAACCGGACTACGACGCCGAGGCGCCGGTCATCTTTGCCGACCGGCAGCACCTGCGGCAAGTGTTCCTGAACCTGCTCACGAACGCCGGCGACGCCATGCCCGGGGGCGGCCGGCTCACCGTCCGCGTCCGGCCCGGCCGCCTCGCGGCCCGCCCGGCCGTGGTCGTCGAGGTCGCCGACACCGGCGTCGGCATCCCGCCCGAACACCTGGCCCGCGTGACCGACCCGTTCTTCACCACCAAGGACGAGGGCAAGGGGACCGGCCTCGGCCTGGCCATCTGCAAACGGATCGTGAGCCAGCACGGCGGCCGGCTCGACATCGACAGTACCGTCGGCCAAGGGACGACCGTTCGCATCACCCTGCCGGCCAAAAGCGACGCGAACGTGGCCGGTCTCGGCCCCGGCTGATCGAAGGTTGCCCGACACGCCGGCGAGGGTATCGGCGACTTCCCCGGCCACGACCGACCCTACCCCTCGCTCCCGCGACGGGCTCACAGAACGACAATCCGGAGATTCCCATGCCCGACCCCGCCCGGACCGGCCGCCTGCTCGTCGTCGACGACGAAGTCGAGCTCATGCGCGCCCTGTGTGAGTCGCTCGGCGAGGCCGGGTTCACCACGGTCGGAGCGACCTCCGCCGCCGACGCCCTGGCCGAACTCGCCCGCGGCGAGTTCGACCTGCTCCTGTCCGACCTGATGATGCCGGGGATCGACGGGATCGCCCTCCTCAAGCAGGCGCTGGAAGTCGACCCGACCCTGGTCGGAATCATCATGACGGGCCAGGGAACGATCCAGACCGCCGTCGAGGCCATGCGGTCCGGGGCGTTCGACTACCTCTTGAAGCCGTTCCGGCTCAACCAGGTCCTGCCCGTCCTCGACCGGGCGATGGAAGTCCGACGGCTGCGCCGGGAGAACGTCCGGCTCAGGCGGTTCGTTGAACAACTCGTCTTCGAGTCCCCCCGCTACCACATCGTCGGGGAGAGCCCGGCGGTGAAGAAGGTCTTGCAACTGGTTGAAAAGGTCGCCCCAACCGACGCGACGGTTCTCGTCCGCGGGCCGAGTGGGTCGGGCAAGGAGCTGATCGCCCGGGCGATCCACGGGAACAGCCCGCGGAAGGACAAACCGCTCGTCACGGTCAACTGTGCCACCTTGCAGGAGCATCTGTTGGAGAGCGAGCTGTTCGGCCATGAGAAAGGGGCGTTCACCGGGGCGGACAAGGCGAAGCCGGGGCTGTTCGAGGTGGCGGAAGGGGGGACACTCTTTATCGACGAGGTGGCCGAGATGCCGGCGGCGATGCAGGCGAAGCTGCTTCGGGTGTTGGAGGACGGCCATTACCGGCGGGTCGGGAGTACGGTCGAGCGGCACGCCGACGTGCGGATCGTGGCGGCCACGAATAAGCTGCTGGAGGACGAACAGAAGGCCGGCCGGTTCCGCGAGGACCTGTTCCACCGCCTCAACGTCATTGCCGTCGTGCTCCCCCCGTTGAAGGACCGGCGGGAGGACGTCCCGCTCCTCGTCGACCACTTCCTCCATACCCGGCAACTCGGCAAGACGCCGTTCGCCCTCGACCCCGCCGCGCGGGCCGCCCTCCTCCGGTACGATTGGCCTGGGAACATCCGGGAACTCGCCAACGTACTCGAACGGGCACAGATCCTCGCCGAAGGGACGACGATCACGGTCGACGACCTGCCGGAAAGTGTCGTCGGGGCGAACCCGATTCCCACGCCGGCAACCACTGACCCGGACCGCCTCGACGCGGTCGAGGCCCGGCACGTGCGGGACGTTCTCGCCAAGGCCGGCGGGAACAAGGTGCAGGCCGCCAAAGCCCTCGGCGTCAGTCGTCGAACAATGTACCGGCTCATCGACAAGCACGGGCTGGATGACCAGACTCGGGCGATGCATTAGGGAAGATAAGCTAACCCGTTCGTAGACGAATTGACTCGAATTAGACTGGTTCGGACAAAAAAGTCTGCCGAAACTGTTTTGTCCCTTCACGAATTCAAGCCGCGGGTAAATGATTCGTCTAATGCCATTTCGGCACGATTGCAGTGCGGGATTGGCACATTAACGGAGCACGACAACAAGAAAATGTGTACTTATCTTGTCCGGAATTACCAATCATGCAATGGATATGAGATCGCTCGGTTCAAGCAGGTCTTGCATCCGTCTAAAAACAAGCGATGGAAGATGGTCTTGCGTGATCTCAACAAATCTCAATGCTTTGTTAGGTTTCTTCTCACCAGATTCGGCACAGACATTGCGTATAGGGTAGAGCCTGCATCCTCCTGGAAAAAACACGACCATAAGGATTCCGAATATGATCGTACATATAAGTCGTTCATTTCTGGTTTTGTTTTGCATGCTGGTTTCCCAGGCCCAAGCTCCGGCCCAACTTCTCGCGTACGAAGGGTTCTCTTACCCGGCAGGACCTTTCGACCAAGCCAACGGTGGGATCGGTTGGGGTGGGCCTTGGCAGGTAAACGGCGGCACAATGACAACTGGATTGACTTCGACCAGCCTTCAAACAATAGGCAACGCTGCCAGCTTATCTTCCGGAAGTGAGCTTGGCGCAACCGCATTCCGGCGCTTGGCTGCCCCCGTTTCGCTTGCCGTTGGTCAAGATGTCTGGATCAGTCTCATCAGCGTCGTGCCCCGAGGGCCCGAATATTGCGGGATCGATTTCTTCAATTCATCTACCTTTGGAGGACTGGGAGGATTCCGCTCAGACAAAGGTGCCCCATGGTTTTTGAACGTTAGTTTAATCGGAGCGTCCGGCGGTTCGTCTTTTATCCCACCGTACGAAACGCACCTCCTTGTCGCTCATTTTCAAGTTCAACCCGGCGGTGGAGGGTCGGCGACACTTTGGGCAGATCCGACCCCCGGTCTTTCCGCCCCGGATGGCTCTCCCGCAGCGACCTCCTTTTTCTCCGCCTCGACCGGTTCGTTCGATTCGATTGATGCGGATGTGGCGAACGGTGTAATGGTTTTCGATGAAATTCGAATCGGGCGTGCCTATCAGGACGTGACTCCCGTACCCGAACCAGGCTTTTCGCTATTTGTCGTAGGGGGAGTGTGTACATGGTGGTTTAGGAGAATCACGGGAAGAAGTCGAACCGAACAGTCTTGTCGCGGTCGAGGCCCGGCACGTGCGGGACGTTCTCGTCAGAGCCGGTGTGAACAAGGTGCAGACCGCCAAAGCCCTCGGCGTCAGTCGTCAACACTGTACCGGCTTATCGACAAGCACGGGCTGGCGGATCGGTCATAGGCACACGGTTTGCGTTCCGGTCTGGCTAGCTCACAAGGCAACCGAAACGGGGTGTATCATGTCTTTCGGGTGGATCGCCGGTGCCGGAATTTTGTACGCCATTTTTGTTCGCCCCTGGCAAATGACTTGGGGTACGACCCGGGAGGAGGCGACTGAACCCCTTCCCGGGGACGAGTTGGTCTCGAACCCGAAGAACCAGGCCACTCACGCGATTACCATCGCCGCGCCGCCGGCCGATGTCTGGCCGTGGCTTGTCCAACTCGGCCAGGACCGTGCCGGATTCTATAGCTATACGTTCTTGGAAAACTTGCTCGGCTGTCAGATGCGGAACACTTACCGGATAGTGCCGACGTGGCAGCACCTCGCGGTCGGGGACGGCATCCTATTTCACCCGAAACGGCCTCGCATCCCGGTCGTCGTCGTCGATCCGGAACGATCCCTCGTGATCGGCGGCCTGTTGGACCCGAAAACTGGCAACCCGATGAACAGCCGGGACGTGGACCCCGACAACTATCTCGCCACGAGTTGGGCGTTCGTCCTTCGCCCCACCACGGACGGAAAGACCCGATTAATTGTCCGGCTTCGCGGCCGGTGGCCGGACGGCCTCGGCGACTGGCTGATCCAACACCTGTTCTGGGAGCCAGCCCACTTCGTCATGGAATGGAAGATGTTGCGGACGATCAATCGACTCGCCGAGTCCGAATCGGGAGTGGGTCAAACCCGCACACTTCCCGAGCAACCCCGTGCCACAACGATATAAAACGGCATGCTTTCCCCCGGCCGAATGACACGATAATGCCCAGCTGGAGACTTCGGATTTCGCTTCAAGCCGGACCCTCTCGCCGTCACTATTCGGCCGGCCATTTCTGTTGTCGAGGGTTGGGTGTACACAGGGTGGAGTGAGACGAACTGGTCGCGGTGGCCCGGTGACATTTTTCACGACAGTCGACTCGATTCAGAGTTTTGAAGACCGGACCGACGGACTTCTTCGGAAGGGAGAATGAACGTGCAAACGGAGAGCACTCGGATTTCATTTCTCGGCTTGTCGAGTCACGAACACCGTACCAGTGCGAGGACGTGATTGATCGCCGATGTCGTACCCCGGCGGGTGATCCCGCCACTCCGGTCCTGTCGGACCCCCCGCCCCGATCGTTCGACCGGCCTCGAATAGTTCTTCCTGCTCGTTTCGGTTAAGTCGGAGCAGCTCGTTCCTCACCGGGAGGTCTTCGGGGATTGCTGTCGCGCGATATTCGACCCCCGCCCGAAGGCATTCGAGGTACACCCGGGCCAGATCGCCCCGGACTTTGCTATGGAGGTTCGCCCACGTCGCGGTTGAGAGCAGTGACGGAAGGAACGGTCTCACGCACGACGGGTTGGAGTACATTTTCCAGTGACTGATGACATACAAGGTCGACCCCGGGACAGCCGTCGGCCCCGAGCGGCCGTTGAGGCGGTTCAGTTCTTCGACCATGAACGGTCGAAAAAACACGCCCTCGCTCAGCCCGCCGTCGGCATGGAGTTCTTCATAGGTGTTTCCGTCGATTTCGACCGGGATCCGCACCGGCGGGAAGGCACCGGGAATGGATGCGGACGCCAGGATGATTCTTCGATAAAGGTCGACGGCGGCCGGCGTGCCGCGGGAGGCGATCGCCCCCATATCCCAAATCACGAACCGGCGGGTATCGAGATTGGTCGTCCCGACGTAGAGTCGCCGGCCTGCGGCGTGGGCCGTCGCAACTTCGCGCAGCAGTTCGGGAGTTATGAGTCGTTCCAGGCGGTGCTCGATCGGATGGGACGAAAAAACCGCGTCCGCGAAAGGGAGGACGAAGACCGAACGGCGGTGAAGGATATCGGAAGTGACGAGCCCGACGCCCTCGCGCCGCAGGAGGTCGTCGTATTGTGGCCCCAGGAATTCGAAGGTGGCGATCATCGCTCCGGCGCTTGTGCCGGTGACGACGTCGAACGGCGGCCGGGTGCCGGATTCAGACCACCCGTTCAGGACTCCAATGCCGAAGGCACCATTTAGTCCCCCGCCGGAAAGGGCGAGCAGTCGGTAGGGACGAACGGGTCCGGTCACATTCGGAACCGGCTGCGAGCACTCTTCGACGGGAAGGAACGCCCGAGACTGAAGCAAAGACTGGGGAACGCACTCCCGTGCACAACCGATGGCCCCTACTATCAAAAGAAGCCCTAAGATTCGGGCCGCCATTTTTTCCCCCGGCAGTCCCGTACCATCCGACGAAACCCCATCAGTCCGGTCGTACGGTTCTCTGATCGACATTCCGTAAAGTCGGACTTCATTTCGATTGAAGTCCGATGCGGTCCCTATCGGTCGGCACCAGTCCTTCATGAGTCAAGACCGCACGGGATGTGCCTGACCCGCACAGTCTTGGCGGAAACCTAGCTCTCTGAAACCCCCGAACTCCTTTTCCTGCCCATCCGTCGGCCACATTTTTGTAAATGGTACAATCCTTGCTCCACGTTTCGGAATTCGTCGGAGGCGAAACCTATTAGCAGAGGACAGACCCATGCTCGTGCTTACCCGCAAGTCGAACGAACGGATCATGATCGCGGATAATATCAGGATTCAGGTATTGGACATAAGTGGCGGTCGTGTCCGGTTGGGGATCGAAGCCCCGGCCGACATTTCCGTCTGGCGAGAAGAGGTCGTTGTCGACCGCGAGTGGGACGAATACCCCGCCGACCCGGTTCGAAAGCCTCGTTAGTCCCAGCCGAGGTGACCCATGAAACATTGCGTCCCGTTCGATCCCCACTGGTTCGCACGGTTCTCAGTGTTCAGTATGTTCAGCCTCTTAACCGTGGTCACTGGCAACTGGGTGTGGCTGATGTTCTTGACGTCCCTCGTATTTTTGCCCCCGGCTACCGTGTATCGGAGGAGCATGGAGTCGGCTTCCGTGCCCGTGGCGAACTAATCCCGTCCGAACCTTACCGGAGTCGTCCCATGATGTCGCCGCAATTCATCCGCTGGTTCCGCGAGATCGGGTTGGCCGACGTCGGCCTGGTCGGCGGGAAGAACGCTTCTTTGGGCGAGTTGTACCGCGAGTTGACGACGAAGGGGATCAACGTCCCGAACGGGTTCGCGGTGACGGCAGAGGCGTACCGCGAATTTTTGGCCGTGAACGGATTGGGCGATCGAATCCGCGGTCTGTTGGCCGATCTCGACACGCGCAACCTGTCGGACCTCGCCGACCGGGGCCGACGGATCCGCGATGCGATTGAAGGGACCACGCTTCCGGAGGAGATCCGGCGACAAATCGGCGAGGCGTACGCGACGCTCTGCGTCCAGTACGGGAACGACACGGACACGGCGGTGCGGTCGAGTGCGACCGCCGAGGACCTGCCGACGGCCAGTTTCGCGGGGCAGCAGGAGTCGTACCTGAACGTCCAGGGTCATCTCCGGGATGTAATCTACGTTGAGATCGAAGAGAGCCGGCCGTGATCCCTGAATCGAAGCCAATTCGATTCAAAGACCGACCGGCCGGCTCCGAGAAATGATTCCTGCAATGTTATTTGTGAGCCGCCCGTTCGCGGCGGATTTGTTGAGCCCGTTCGTAGGCGTCCTGAACGGCGGGACGGGCCTGTGCCCAAGGCATGACTGTCGACGCTTCCGTGCTCTCGTACTCCGCTTGAATTCCGGACTCGGCGTCGGCAAAGGAACAGTCCACGTTGCAAGACGCGATCTGTCCACCGTATTGGTAGATCGCCTTGTATGTCTCGAACGTCTCGCCTCTTTTGACGTACTTCCGGTTTTTGAACTCGGCTTCGAGAACGGGGTCGTCAGTCGTCGGGTCGATCCACTCGCCGACACCTTTGCCGGCAAAGCCACCAGCGACACCGCCGATAATGGCACCTGCGACGGCGCCGACCGGACCTGCCATAACACCGGCAGCAAAACCCGCCGCTGCGCCACCGAGAGCCGTGCCCACGCCCGTTACGATTGGATGTGCGCCCGCGGCATCGCTGATAGGGTCGGCATTTCGCGGACGCCGCGGTGGGAGATCCGCTTCCTTCTCTTTGACAATTTCGGCGTCGTTATTCATGATTAGCTTCTCATTTCAAAGGTAAAGGTAGGGTTAAGAACAAGACTAATTCGCGGATGCCATTTTCGTCTTCGCCATTTTCCCATTTATTTTCCCGTTCAACTTTGCCGGAGCTTCTACATTGTCGTCCGCTTCTTCGGCCTCGACGTTGATCACCGTCTCAGCCAATTCCGTCAGTGCTTTGTCCGCTTCTCCCTCTTCGTCGAGTGTTTCTTGGAGGAGTTTTTCCGCCTTTTCGTAACCAAGCAGCATGGCAAACGTTCGCACGCAGCCGTATCCGGCCATTTCGTAATGCTCGACTCGCTGGGCTGCCCCGATCAAGGCCGCATCCTTCACCCAGGGGTCACCGTCTCCATCGATTACCTCTTTCCCCTCGGCGATGAGGCCTTCCATCGCCTTGCACTTCTTCCCTCTAGGACTTTCGTCGAGTGCCTTGAAGATCTTTTCCAGCCGCACGACTTGGTTCTTGCTAATTTCGAGATGTTCTTCAAAAGCGGCTTTCAATTCCGGTGCGAAAGCGGCCTTTGCCATTTTCGGCAAAGCTTTCAGCATTTGATTTTCAGCGCTATATAAGTCCTTGAGTTCATCGACGTAAAGGTCGTGTAGTGAATCAAAGGCCATGGGATCCTCGGGTGAGAAATAAACGCAGGAAAGCTGCTAAAAGTAGATCAGGCTGTGAAGAAAGAACCACAAGCAACTTCGGTGCCGCGAATGCTATGAGTTCCGCTGCGTTGTTATTGAGGCAGTTTCGGGAGTATGTCACCGAAGTATGTTTTCAACGAAACCTCACGCACTTTGAAGTGAGTATTTATTTGCCCAGATATTAATGTTTTGAAGTGTTTCGTTCGGGGCGGTGGCAGGAGAAGCCGGGGGTGTGGAGCAACTCGTAGGTGGCTTGGAAGCCACGGACGACGCCGAGCTCGGCCTTCGGAATCGCGGACGTTCCTCGCCGCGGAGGGTGCAGTCGGCGGCGGCGGCGGTCTACGGCTTCATCCGGCCCCGACCTCGCTCGTCCGCCAATTGGTAACAACGATGCGATTCTCCAGAATAGTCCAAGCCCCCTGTCGCAGGATTTCTTCTTGGGCCATTTGTTTGCCGTAGAAAGAACTGGCTTTGCCGTGAAGAATTATCCCTTCAGGAGTCAACTCAATATTCAAATCGCGGAGATGTCCCCTGTGGTGCGAGCGGATAATAGCCGCAAGTTGAGAAATTGAGTCTGGCTCATTGGCGGACTTTGTGAATACCATTATTTCACTCAACACAGTAAAAACCTCTGTCTTTAGGCAAAACTGTACTTTCCGCAACAACCTTGAACTCTGAGCCGTGGTGCCGACGGTTGGCCTCGACGAATTGCCGGTCCGTCCGGGACGATGGGTGGTGTTACGACATCCGCC